>NZ_CVTT01000032.1:0-106584 GCF_900006605.1 Pseudomonas sp. 58 R 3
CGCCCAGGTGCCCCGGCACAGGGTGCGGGCGCAGGCACCGGCGCTCCACGTGGCGGCCAGCCACAGGGCGGTCGTCAGAATGGCCCACGCAACAGCAGCGGCGGTACCACCGGTACGCCACCTGCCAAGCGCAACGGCCCGCGCAATGGCGCACCCCGTGACGGCCAAGCCCGTCGTGAAGACTCGCGCAGCAACAACCGCCGCCCGGCCCGTGACGACCAGCCACGCTTGTCGGAACCCGCCGTGCAGAACCCGCGCGGTGGCCCGGCGCCGAAAATCATCCACAAGGAGTCGAAAGCGGATCGCTTCCCGACACCTGAGCAGCTGGATCAACTGCCAGGCCGCCCTCGTGGTGAAAAACCTGCGTTGCTGACCCGCAACCGCTGAGTTTTAGACGCAAACAAAAACGCCCCGATTAGTCGGGGCGTTTTTGCATCCAGGCAGAAGCTTATTGATCAGCCACTTCACCGGCCTTATGAAAAAGTTTGGCGAAGATCATCCAGCGACCCTCAACTTTCATCAGGTTCAAGTAATCAACCATCACGTTATTGAACAAGCGCAAACGCACTTTGACGATGGCCATTTCCGGCGACATCACGTCGATCATCAATACCTCATCCAGCTGCGGAAAACCGCCTTCCTGTGGCGACTTACGGCCTTGAACCATGGCCCGGTATTCATCGAACGGCCGCACGACCACGGCCGAGTTCTGTGCGCTGTATAACACGCAGCCACGATGAAAGACTTGATCGAATGTATTCAAGTCCTGCGTTTGCAGCACACTAAAGTAATCGTTCAGAAACGCTTGAATCTCATCAATCATGGTTCACAACTCCCGACAGTTTCAGCACGGTGTTATTTGAATAAATAACTTGTCGCCATTATCGGTAGCCCGCTCATTTCACGTATAGCGGCTATTATTAGGCTTTTCTGTGAAAGGAATTCACACATTGAAACTGCCACCACTCGCCGCGCTGCGGGCCTTCGAGGCCTTGGCCCGATTGGGCAAAGTGAACCTGGCCGCCCTCGAACTGCACGTGACCCACAGTGCCGTCAGCCATCAGATTCGCGCACTTGAGGAGTACCTGGGCCTCGCGTTGGTCATGCGCAACAAGCGCACGCTGATGCTGACGGATGAAGGCCGCGTGTATGCCTACCAGATCCGGCAGGGGCTGGGCGAGATCGCCGGGATCACCGAAAAACTCATGGCTAAAACCCGGCACCCACAGCTGACCGCTTCGGTGCTGCCTTCCTACGCCATGCATTGGTTGTTGCCGCGCCTGCATGATTTCAGGGCGGCTCACCCCGAGCTGCACTTGCGGCTGGAGTCGAGCATGGAGTTCGCCAGCTTCGAGCAAGGCCCGCTCGATTGCGCGATTCGCTTCGGCCATGGCCAGTGGCCGGATGTGCATTGCGAAACGTTGATGGGCGACTCATTGCTGGTGGTCGCCGCGCGCGGCTTCAACCACGGCGTGCTGCCGGACACGGCGCAAGCCGTCCTTGAGCAGCCATTGCTGCATGCCAGTGAGAGTTGGCCGATCTGGCTGGGCGCTGCCGGTATCGAAGGGCAACGTCCGCAAGCGCCGCTGGAGTTCACCGATTCCACATTGATGCTCGAAGCCGTACGGCTGGGGCACGGCGTCGCGCTGACCCGCCGCTCCATTGCCCACGCGCTGATTCAACGGGGGGAACTGGTCCGGCTCACCGACATTGAACCGGCACACACTTCACGCTACTACCTGGTCTGGCCCGCCGGCAGCAAACCTTCGGCGCAACTGACGTTGTTGCATAACTGGCTCAAGGACCAAGTGAAGACGTATCAAGAAAGCCTTTAAACACGGCACAGCAAAACGCCGACCCTGAGGTCGGCGCTTGGCGTTTGAAGCAGCGAAATAATTACTTCGCTTTCACACCTTCAAAAGTCACGTACAGCTCAACAGTGTTGGACGCTGGGCCCAGGTCCATCTGCTTGCCGAAGTCCTGACGGTTGAAGCTGGTGGTGCCTTCAAAGCCGGCACGGTAGCCGCCCCATGGATCCTTGCCTTCGCCCAGGAACGTGGCCTTGACCACGATCGGCTTGGTCACACCGTGAAAGGTCAGGTCGCCGGTCACGTCGGCAGTGACTTGGCCCGCAGCATTTTTACCGGTGGTTTTGACACTGGTGGAGACGAACTTGGCATCGGCAAACTTGCCAACGTCCAGGAAGTCTTTGCTGGCGATGTGCTTGTCACGTTCGGCGTGGTTGGTGAATACGCTGGCGGTACGGACGTTGAACTCGATTTTGCTGTCTTCAGGCTTGGCGGCGTCAAAGCTGAACTTGCCGTCCAGGTCCTTGAACGTACCGGTGATGAAGCTGTAGCCCAGGTGGCTGATCTTGAAGTCAACGAAGGCGTGCTGGCCTTCCTTGTCGACAACATAGTCAGCGGCCATCGCCGAACCTGCGGACAGCAGAGCAGTACCGATTGCCAGAGCGGCGAGAGTCTTTTTCAACATGCTTTCTATTCCTTGTGAGTCGAGGTTGAACATCAGGCTTTGCGTCCCAGCATTCGCGTCAGGGTCGCATCACGATCGATAAAGTGGTGTTTAAACGCAGCTACGCCATGCAAACCGGCGAAGACCACCAACACCCAGGCGAGGTACAAATGCACCACACCGGCGGTGTCTGCCTGGTCCGGTAGCCCGGAAACCACGGCAGGAATCTCAAACAGGCCAAACACCGGGATACCGACACCATCTGCGGTGGAAATCAGGTAACCGGCGATCATCACGGCAAACAGCCCGAGATACAGGAACGCGTGGCCGAACGCAGCCCCAATACGCGTCATTCGGCTGTAGCTGGCCAATGGTGGTGGCGGCGGGCTGACAATGCGCCAGACGATACGCACCAGCATGATGGCGAACAGCGTAATGCCAATGCTCTTGTGCAGGTCGGGCGCGTCTTTGCGCCACGCACTGTAGTAGTCGAGGCCGACCATCCACAGGCCCAGCGCGAACAAACCGAACACCACCAGGGCTACGCCCCAGTGCAAAACAATGCTGACCCAACCATAACGGGCCGATGAATTACGTAGCTGCATGTCCCAAATCCCGTAAGAGCTGTGCCCAAGACTAGCGATTTACCTATCGAATTAAAGCGGAAAATTTCGCTTTGAAATATCGAGAAATACGATCAAGAGAGTATGCACAGTACGTTAACAATGGATTAAGGACTATTCCCAAGAAACGTGACAGATCGTCCTGCGTTTACTGCCAATTCATCCGTAATGGGTTGTGACGCCGCCTGGCATTGCATAGGCTTGCGCGATTGTTTCGCCTGCGCCGGGCGCAGGGCCGCTTCGAGGAGATAACCGATGGGCTTGAATAACCAGTGGATGCAACGCGACCTCGCGGTGCTGTGGCATCCCTGCACCCAGATGAAAGACCACCAGCAACTGCCGCTGATCCCGATCAAGCGCGGCGAAGGCGTATGGCTGGAAGACTTCGAAGGCAAGCGCTACCTCGATGCCGTCAGTTCCTGGTGGGTGAATGTGTTCGGCCACGCCAACCCGCGCATCAACCGGCGCATCAAGGACCAGGTGGATCAGCTGGAGCACGTGATTCTCGCCGGTTTCAGCCACCAGCCGGTGATCGAGTTGTCGGAGCGCCTGGTGGCGATGACGCCCGAGGGCCTGACGCGCTGCTTCTACGCCGACAACGGCTCGTCGTGCATCGAAGTCGCGCTGAAGATGAGCTTTCACTACTGGCTCAACCGTGGCCTGCCGAACAAGAAGCGCTTCGTCACCCTGACCAACAGCTACCACGGCGAAACCATTGCCGCGATGTCGGTGGGCGATGTGCCGTTGTTTACCGAAACCTATAAAGCCTTGCTGCTGGACACCATCAAGGTGCCGAGCCCGGATTGCTACCTGCGCCCCGAGGGCATGAGCTGGGAGGAGCATTCGCGCACCATGTTCCTGGCCATGGAGCAAACCCTGGCCGAAAACCACGCCAGCGTCGCCGCCGTGATCGTCGAGCCGCTGATCCAGGGCGCCGGCGGCATGCGCATGTACCACCCGGTGTACCTCAAGCTGTTGCGCGAAGCCTGCGACAAATATGGCGTGCACCTGATCCACGACGAAATCGCCGTAGGCTTCGGCCGCACCGGCAGCATGTTCGCCTGTGAGCAAGCCGGCATCCGCCCGGACTTCCTGTGCTTGTCCAAGGCCCTCACCGGCGGCTACCTGCCGCTGGCCGCTGTGGTCACCACCGACGATGTGTACGACGCGTTCTACGACGACTACCCGACCTTGCGCGCCTTCCTGCATTCCCACAGCTACACCGGCAACCCGCTGGCGTGCGCGGCAGCCTTGGCGACCCTGGATATTTTCGAAGAAGACAACGTCATCGAGAACAACAAGGCCCTGGCCCAGCGCATGACCACCGCCACCGCGCACCTGGTGGACCACCCGCACGTGTCGGAAGTACGCCAGACCGGCATGGTGCTGGCCATCGAGATGGTCCAGGACAAAGCCACCAAAACCGCCTACCCGTGGCAGGAACGCCGTGGCTTGAAGGTGTTCGAGCATGCACTGGAACGCGGCGCGCTGTTGCGGCCGTTGGGCAGCGTGGTGTATTTCCTGCCGCCGTATGTGATTACGCCGGAGCAGATCGACTTTTTGGCTGAAGTGGCCAGTGAAGGCATCGATATCGCCACCAACAGCAACGTCAGTGTTGCCGTGCCGAAGGACTTCCACCCAGGCTTTCGCGATCCGGGTTAATTGAGTTCACTCAACTGACCGGGTGCCGGGTCTACCGCTATCGCGGGCAAGCCCGGCTCCCACAGGTTTTGTATGATCGTTCCCACGCTCAGCGTGGGAATGCAGCCCTGGACGCTCCGCGTCCGCTCTGCACACCACTTCCAGAGAACAGAAATGAGACTGTCCCGCTTTTTCACCGACACCCCGCTCAGCATCGGCGAGCATGAATTGCCCGAAGCCCAGGCGCACTACATCAGCCGCGTATTGCGCATGGGCGAAGGTGATGCCGTGCAATTGTTCGACGGCTCCGGCCAGGAGTTTCGCGGCGCCTTGCTGGAGGTCGGTAAAAAACGCGTCACCGTGCAACTCACCGAAAGCTTTGCGGGCCAGGCCGAATCACCGCTGCACATCCACCTCGGCCAAGGCCTGTCCCGGGGCGAGCGCATGGATTGGGCGATTCAGAAAGCCACCGAATTGGGTGTGAATGAAATCACGCCGATCTTCAGCGACCGCTGCGAAGTGCGCTTGAAGGATGAACGCGCCGACAAACGCCTGTTGCATTGGCGCCAAGTGGCGATCAGCGCCTGCGAGCAATGCGGGCGCTCGACGGTGCCGGTGATTCACCCGCCGCTGTTGCTGGCCGACTGGTTGAAGCAAGCCGAGGCGGATTTGAAGCTGGTGCTGCACCCGGTGGCCGAGCCGATGGTCAGCCACGCCAAGCCATCAAGCCTGGCGTTCCTGATCGGGCCGGAAGGCGGGTTGACCGACCCTGAAGTACAAGCGGCCCAAGGCGCCGGCTTCCACGCCGCCCGCCTCGGCCCGCGGGTGCTGCGCACCGAGACGGCACCCGTGGTGGCATTGGCCGTGGCCCAGCAACTCTGGGGCGACTTCTAACCCGCGCCCGATCGTTCCCACGCTCTGCGTGGGAATGCCTCCTGTGACGCTCTGCGTCACGACCTCAAAACGGACGCAGAGCGTCCAAGGCGGCATTCCCACGCGGAGCGTGGGAACGATCATTGCGTCTATCATTCCACCGGGTCACTCACCGGCCTGGCAATAATCGCCTTCAACTCGCTGGTCATCGGGAACTCCAGGTTCAGGCCCTTGGGCGGAATCGGCTGTTCAAACCAGCGCTGATAAATCCCGTTGATCTCCCCGGAGCGGTACAGGTCGGCGAGCGTTTCGTTGACCACGGCGAGAAACTGCGGGTCGTCCTTGCGCAGCATGCAGCTGTAGATCTCCCGCGACTGTTCCTTGCCCACGACGACCCAATGGTGCGGGTCACGGGCCTTGGCCCGCTCGCCGTAGAGCAGCGCATCATCCATGTAGAACGCCACTGCGCGGCCGGTCTCGAGCATTTTGAACGCTTCGCCATGGTCCTTGGCGCTGATCACAAACATATTGGCCTTGTGGTCAGCGTTGTAGCTCTTGAGAAAGCGTTCATTGGTGGTGCCGGCCGTGGTCACCACGTTCTTGCCCGCGAGGTCTTCAAAACCCTGGATGCCGCTGTCTTTGGCGGTCAGCAGTTGGCCCTTCACATAGATAAACCCGTAGGAAAACGCCACCTGCTTCTGCCGCTCGGCGGTCACACCGGTGGAGCCGCATTCCAGGTCGACGGTGCCGTTTTGCACCAGCGGAATACGGGTCTGAGAGGTCACCAGGTTGTACTTCACATTGAGTTTGGCCACCCCGATTTTCTGCTGGATGCGCTCAACGATCTTGTTCGCCAACTCCACCGAATAGCCCATGGGCGTACCGCTGCTATCGCCCACATAGGAAAACGGCACCGAGGCATCGCGATACCCCAAGGTGATCGACTTGGCATTCGCGATCTTGCTCAAGGTGCCGTCCAGCGGGGCTTGATTGGCCTGAACCTGTGCGCCAAACAACAGCCCCAGGGTGCAGCCGGTCAACAGGATTTTTTTCATTGTTATTCTCCGTTGGTCTTTTGGTTATTTACGTACAGCAATCACGCTGATTTCCACCAGCACCGTCGGGCGCGCCAGTTCGGCCTGCAAGGTGGTGCGTGTCGGCGCCATGCCCGGCGACAACCACGCGGACCACACTTCATTCATGGGTGCAAAACCGCTGCCGATGTCTTTGAGGTAAATCGTGGCGTTGAGTACGTGATCCTTGTCGCTGCCTGCTTGCGCCAGCAATGCGTCGATCCTGGCCAGTACTTCGCGGGTTTGCGTGGCCACATCCTGGCCGTCGCCCGGCACCTGGCCCGAGAGGAACACCAGGTCCTTGAAGGTGACGGCGCCAGAGAGGCGCTCGTTGCTGCTGATTCGAGTGATGGTCATGGCTGTATCCTTAAGCGGCGCGGGGCGTGAGGCCCTGCATATCGATGGAAGGCGCGTGTTCACTGATCAGTTCGGCCAGCAATTGGCCGCTGCCGCAGGCCAGGGTGAAGCCCAGGGCGCCGTGGCCCAGGTTCAGCCACAGGTTGCGATAGGCGCTGGCGCCGATCAGCGGCACGCCGGTGGGTGTTGCCGGGCGCATGCCGGCCCATTCGACGGCGTGGGTGTAATCGCCGGCCGTTGGGAATGTCTCCATGGCCTGGCGCTTCATCAGCGCCAGGCGCTTGGGCTCAAGGCCTGCATCAAAGCCGACGATATCCACCATGGCCGCCACCCGCAGTTGCTCGCCGATGCGCGCATACACGATCTTGCGGTCATAGTCGGTGACACTCACGTTCGGCGCCTGGTGATGCGCGCCAATCGGCACGTTCAGGCTGTAACCCTTGAGCGGATACAGGGGCAATGACAACCCAGGCACACCCAATTGCGCGCTGCGATGCCCGGCCGCCAGCACCAGTTGATCCACCGCCATCACCTCGTCACCCAGCTCGATGGCCTGCACCGCGCCGTCGGCGTGGCGAATACGGGTGACCTTGCGGCCCAGCAAAAACCTGCAGCGCCCCGAGGCTTCGAGCCGGGCCGCCAGCCGTTGGCAGAAGGCGTGACAGTCAGCCACCTCCTCGTTCGGCGTGTAGATGCCACCAAGAAAGTCGGCGCCCATTAACGCTGGCTCCAAGTGCGCACAATCGGCCATGGACATCACCTGCTGCTGCACGCTATGGGTGACCTTGCTGCGCGCATGCTCAAAGGACGCGGCGTTACGAAACGTCACCAGTTTGCCGTTGCGCCGCCAATCGAAGCCCTCCAGGCGATCGCATTCGCGCCATTGCTCCAGCGTGGCCTGGCTCAAGGACGCCAGGCGCAGCAGGTGCGCAGCATTGCGTTTGTTCACCGAGCCACGGCAGGCGCCGATAAAGGCCGCCATCCAGCGCCATTGCTGCGGGTCGAGGCGTGGGCGCAGCTTCAGCGGCGAATCACCGCGCAGCAACCAGCCGATGGCTTGCAGCGGCACACCTTTGTCGGCCAACGGCGCGACATAACGGTAGGAGAGCTGCCCGCCGTTGGCGAAACTGGTCTCGCTGCCCAGGCTGTCCCGCGCTTCGATCACTGTCACTTCATGGCCTGCACGCACCAGGGCGTAGGCACTCGCCAAGCCGATAACGCCACCACCGATGATGCAAACCTGCTTGGCCATTGCTGCCACCCGCTGTTGAATTGACTGGCCCCAAGCCTAGGGCCAGGTGACAGGCCGCCGACAATGAATAAAGATGGGTCACCTATAAACAAAGGTTATGGACTTGCCATGCGCCTGCGTCATATCGAAATCTTCCAGGCGATCCGCCAGACCGGCTCCGTCAGCGCCGCCGCGCAGCTGTTGCACGTCTCGCAACCGGCGGTGACCAAGGTGCTGCAGCACGCCGAGTTGCAGTTGGGCTTTCCGTTGTTTCTGCGGGTGCGCGGCAAACTGCAGCCCACACCGGAAGCCCTGGCGCTGGAAAGCGAAGTCGAAAAAGTCACCGAAAGCCTGCAAGGCGTGCGGCGCCTGGCCAAGAGCCTGCGCCGCAAGCCGGGCCAAAGTGTGCGTATTGGTGCGATTCCAGCCCTGGCCCTGTCGTTGCTGCCGCCGGCCATTCTGGAATGGAAGCGCGACTACCCGGACATTGCCTGTGAACTGTCCAGCGACCATAGCCGCGAGCTGGTGCAGAAGCTGTTGATGCGTGAGATTGACCTGGCGCTGACGCTCAACTTCTCCGGCCATCCGGGGCTGACCACCCAGGTGCTGGCCAACGGCGTGTTGGTGGCGCTGGCGTCCAAGGGTTATTGGTCGGATGCCGAGCTGAGCAAGCCACTGCCCTTGGCTGACCTGGCGGGTGCGCCACTGGTAGGCTTGTCCAGTGCCGACCCGTTGGCCGCCAAGCTCGACAGCTACCTGGAAAACGTCGACCCACCGCCACGGGTGAGCATTGCCGTACAGACCTATTCCCTGGCCCGGGCGATGGTGGAGTCAGGTGCCGGGTTGACGGTGATCGACCCGTTTACCGCCCTCGGCGCGTCGACCGCGACCACCTGCATTCGCCCGCTGACGCCGCCATTGCCGATCACCCTGTACGCCCTGACGCGCGCTGATGAGCCGCCGCCGCATATGTTGGCGAACTTGCTGCAGATCTTCGGCAAGCGCGCCCGCGAATTGCTCGAACGCCTCTAAAAACACCACCTATCCAATGTGGGAGCTGGCTCCCAAAAAAAGCCAGCGTCCACAGGTCACAGCACGTAATGCATGATCGCCACAAAGTGCAGCAAACTGCCGCCGATCACAAACAAATGCCAGATCCCGTGGGAATGGCGCAGGCGATCCTCCAGGGCAAAAAAGATGATGCCGACGGTGTACAACACCCCGCCCGACGCCAGCCAGATAAACCCCGCTGTGCCCAGCGCGGCAATCAATGGCTTGACCGCCACCAGCACAATCCAGCCCATCACCGCATAGATCACAATCGACAGAATCCGCGCCTCAGACCTTGGTTTGATCTCCTGCAAAATGCCGATCACCGCCAGCCCCCACACGATTCCAAACAGCGTCCAACCCCACGGCCCGCGCAGCGTCACCAGGCAAAAGGGTGTGTAGCTGCCCGCAATCAGCAGGTAGATCGAAAAGTGATCAACCTTCTGCATGATCTCTTTTCGCCGCCCCTGCACGCTGTGGTACACGGTGGACGCGCTGTACAGCACCAGCAGGGTAAAACCATAAATCGCCACACTGACGATCTTCCAGGGGCTGCCGTCCAGGCTCGCCACCACCAACATCCACACTGCGCCGACAAAAGCGGCAACCGCCCCGGCCAAGTGGCTCCAGGCGTTGAATCGTTCCCCGTGATACATGTGTCACTCACCTCGAATAACCGTTACCACATGGTTGTGCCAGAACCATTCTGACGCTACCGGCACTGTTGCAGGTAACACGCATGTCTTCATTTGCCCAAACACACACGCCGATAGCTCATTCACGTCATCCTGTGGGAGCTGGCTTGCCTGCTCCCACATACGGCAATCTCCATGGCCCGGCCCCAATATCGCCATCTGCATGGCTCGCCAGGTGCGGTTGTGACCGTGCGCGGGCTGTACCTGTTCCCTTCGGTACACCCGCCTGGTGCTGGGCCTGTGCAGCGCATGGCTGGGAGTGAACGGGTTTTAGGGGCACAATCGACGGCATTCGAACCCGAGCCACGGCCATGCTGATCGACGAAGAATTCACCCTCAAGAAACTGGAAATCTTCCTGGCGTTCATGCGCACCGGCAACCTCGCCCGCGCCGCTGCCGAGTTGCAAACCAGCAACGTCAGCGTGCACCGTGCTATTCACTCGCTGGAAAATGCGCTGCGCTGCCCGTTGTTCAAGCACGAAGGGCGCAACCTCACCCCGCTGGAAAGCGCCTACGTGCTGGAAGAACGCGCCCAAAAGCTGGTGGCCGACGTGGTCGACAGCGTGCGCCTGACCCGCGAAGCCGCCGGCTTCTCCGCCGAGCGTTTCAAGCTGGGCTCGCTGTATTCGCTGACGGTCAAAACCGTGCCGCAACTGATCATGGGCCTGAAAATCAGGCGCAGCGAACTCAATATCGACCTGATTCTGGGCTCCAACTTCGACCTGCTCTACAAGCTCAAGAACATGGAGGTGGACGCGATCCTGATCTCCCTCGACGACCACGCCAACGACCCCGACTGCGAACAGATTGCGCTGTTTTCCGACGACATCTTCCTCGCCACACCGGCCGATTCACCCTTCGACCGCGAGCAGCAGATCGACCTGGCGGATGTGCGCGACGCGACCTTCATCACCCTCACCCAAGGCTTCGCCACCCATCAGGACGGCAACCGGGTGTTCAAGCAGGCGGGGTTCGAGCCGAAGGTGGCGATGCAGGTGAACGACATTTTCACGCTGCTGAGCATGGTCAGCTCGGGTGTGGGTTATGCGTTGCTGCCAGGGCGGATCGCGGCGGTGTATGAGAACCGCGTGAAGCTCATACCGCTGCAGCCGCGGTATCGGTTGCAGCAGCATATTGGCGTGGTGTTCTTGAAGGCCAAGGAGCGTGATCCGAACTTGCTGGCGTTGCTGGCGGAGTGTCGGATGTATGCCAATCGCCAAACCTGACACCGATCGTTCCCACGCTCTGCGTGGGAATGCCTCATGTGACGCTCCGCGTCACGCCTTTAAGAGCAGACGCGGAGCGTCCAGGGCTGCATTCCCACGCGGAGCGTGGGAACGATCATTAATGAGGCCGGCTCAGGTCAGCCCACCAACCCGCGCATCAGCAAAAACAGCAACGACGGCCCCAGCAGACAGCCCAGCGCCGTATAAAACGCCGCCGTCAGGCAACCATATGGCACCAGCTTCGGATCAGTCGCCGCCAAGCCACCGGCCACACCGCTGGACGTGCCCATCAGCCCGCCGAAGATCACCGCACTGCGTGGGTTATTCAGCCCGATCAACGGCGCTACAAACGGCGTCATCACCATCACCAGAATGGCCTTGATCAACCCGGCGGCAATCGACAGCGCCATAACCTCGGAGCTGGCACCAATCGCCGCGCCCGTCACCGGGCCAACGATGTAGGTTACGGCGCCCGCACCAATGGTGGTGAGGCTCACGGCATCGGTATAACCAAACGCCATCGCCACTCCGACGCCAGCCACGAACGATGAACCCACGCCGACAAACAGCGCCAGCACGCCCACATAACCGGCGCGTTTAAGTTCATCCACACTCACGCCAAACGCCGTGGCAACAATGGCAAAGTCCCGCAGCATGGCGCCGCCCAGCAAGCCGATGCCCGACAGCAGCGGTATATCCACAACCCCCTTGGCGCCGCCGGTAAATGCGCCGCCCACATACGACAGCACCAGCCCGAGCAAAATGGCGATGGCCGAACCGTGCAGACGGCCTTTGGTGAAGGTGTCGGAGATCCAGTAGGACACCCACATGGTCAGGCCGATTACGGCAAAACCACTGATCAGGCCGTAGCCGGTGATCACTTTCATCATGGATTCGTACATGGCGATCACCCGGCTTCTTTAGTGGGAACAGCCGCAACTGGCTCACGGTTGCCGATGCGTACCAGCACCGGCACCAGGGCAAAGCCCAGCACCACCGCGAGCGTGCCGGCCAGTATTGCCATAGGCCCGCCCTTGATCGCGCCGTACACATTTTGTTGGGCCGCCATCGCTACCACAATCGGGATATATACCGCCGCCCAGAAGCTCACGCCCTGCTCCGACTTGCCGGTAAACAGCCCACGTTTGCTGAGGTAACTGCCCAGGCCGATCAACAGCAACATGGCGATACCCACCCCGCCGACGTTGGCCGGGATACCCATCCATTTGCCCAGCAATTCACCGATAAACAGGCCGGTCAACGTACACAGCGCCAGAAACGCCACACCGTAAATAATCATGGTTGTTGTCCTCAAAGTGCTTCATCGAAATTGTTGTTTTTGTGCTTCGAAAGCCTTGGGTGCTGCTTTATCGGTGGCGGCGCTCCTCCTCTTGCAGCAGGGCCTGCAAGGTGTCCAGGCGTGCGCCTTCATAGGCGATTACGCTGCCTTGCTCGAAGACACGCCGGGACAGGCCGGTGAGTACCGCGCCAGGCGGCAGTTCGATTTGCAGGCGCACGCCGCGCTCGTAGGCGCTTTGCACGGTGCCGCGCCAGTCGACGATGCGGCACATGTTGAAAGCCAGGTCGTCGCGCAGTTGCTCGGGGTTGTGGATAGGTCGCGCGCGGGTGCTGCTCAGGTAGGTGATGCGTGGCGCCTTGAGCGTTACAAACGCCTGCGCCAATGCCTCGGCGGGTTCGTTCAGCAGCATGCAATGGGATGGCACGCTCACGGCCAGGCGTTTGGCCACGCCGTTGCCTTTGATGCGTTGTGCCACACGCTGCATGGCTTCGTCACTGCCGGCGATGACGGTCTGGTTGTCGGCGTTGATATTGGCCAGGTACACCGGGGTTTGCGGGCTGTGGATTTCGGCCAGCAGCGTTTCGACTGTGGATAACTGCGGGCCGATGATCGCGGTCATGCCAAAGCCTTGTGGATAAGCGTTTTGCATCAGTTCGCCGCGCAGGCTCACCAGCTTTACCGCATCGGCAAACTCCAGCGCACCGGCGATGACGGCTGCCGGGTAGGCGCCGATGGACAGGCCCGCCACGTAATCGGGCGTGTGTTGCAATTGGCGGGCATGAGCCACGCCGGTGATCAACAGGCAGAGTTGCACCGCACGCGTACTGGCCAGGGCTTGGGCCGAATCGAGCAGGCTTGCGTCTTCGCCCAGTGCATCACTGGCCTCTTCCAGGACGTGGGCAGGCAATGCTTGCAGCATGCCCGCGCGCTGGGCGCCCTGCCCTGGAAATACCAGAAGGCTGCTCATGCCACGGCCTGCCAGGGGTCGAGTACAAGGTGCGCGCCGTGGGTGGTTTTAAGCAGCACCCGGCGTGATTCACCTGCCCACTCGCGCAAAGCGACAGCACCGAATGGGGTTTGCAATTGCAGGTCGACGGCGCATTCGGCCGCGTCCAACAACGCCAGCAGAGTGCGTGCAGCGATGCGCTCAAGTGGCTCGGGCGTGCACAGCATCAAATCCAGATCGCTTTGGGCATGCAGTGCTTCAATGCCGCTGGCCAGCTCGAAACCCGCACTGCCGGTGACGCCCCAGTCTTGTTGCACCAACACCGGGCGCAGTTGATCCAGTGCGCGCAGTGCCGGCAAATCCCGTGACGAGATCACACTGCGCAAGTCTTGCGGCTTCACACGTCGTTGCACCGCCAAAAGGGGCATCACCGCCGCAAACCGCTGTTCACGCAAGCGCCCGCGCACACCGACGGCCACGTAACCCGGCTCGGCCATGGCGCGACGCACCACCACCGGGTGACCGGCGCTGATCGCGTCGTGTACCCAGGCTGGCGCGTCAACAGGCAGATGCGCCGGGGTCATGCCCCAGAGCAAGTCGTGGGCGTTCACCATTGCTCCCGCAGCAGTTGGCGTACATGGCTGGAAGCTGCACGATTGCTCGCACCGAGGCGCCCTTTCAGATCCGGGCTGTGGATATCTTCAATGGCGTGCAACAGGCAATCGCTGACCCGTGTTACGTCGTCCGCCGTGGGCTGTTCAATCCGGCTGACCGACAGGGTTTCCCAAAGCAAACCGAGGCTGGCGTAGCTGTCGATGTCATAGGCCATGGGCGGCACGCTGGCGGCCAAGGCTTCGAGTTCTTCAACACTGCGCAAGGTCACCCGCGCCGCCGAGGCTTTGCCCATGGCGTGCACCATCACGCCAGGGTCACGCAGGGCGATCATGCGGTTGGCCTGATAGCCGTGGGCGAGAAACGCACCGGACATGGCTTTGCCCACCAGCAGCGCAATCACCGGGTGCCCGGCCAAGCGCGCGCGGGCATAGCTGTCGGCGGCCGCAGCCAGTGCTTGATGGATGCCGAGGGCTTCTTCGCGACGGCCATAAGCCTGGCTCGGCACATCGACGATCGCGATGATCGGGCGTTTGTCGCCCTTCTCGATGGCGTCGTCGACAGCCTTGGCAAGGCCCCAACCCTCCAGTAAACCGACTTCACCGTTGCGTGCACGCGGGAAACGATTTTGTGGGTCGGTGACCACGGCAATAAAACGCACGGCCTGCTCACCCACTACGCCGTCTGCAACCTTCAATGAGTCGGGCAACCCTTCGACAGGCGTTGCACCGGCGCTCAATGCGTTGAACCACTGCAAGCCTCTCATGGGCGATCTCCTTGATACAGGTCGCGCACCGTCGCGGGGTCTATTTGCGGCGTTGCGTCCAGCTCGGTAAGGCGCGCCAGGTAGAAGTCGATCTGACGGCTGCGCTGTTGCTCGGGCAAACCCTGTTGCAGCAAAGCGCTGACGGTCTGTTGGATCTGCGCCACATCGTCGGCCACATAACGGTCGGCCAGGCCGCTGTTGAAGCGTTGCTCGCCGCCGGTAAGGCTCCAGATAAACGGCCGGTCGCGGGAGTCGTACTCTTCCAGGCCCGCTTCCTGCTCGATCACTTGCGGGCCATTCAAGCCCAGGCGTGCTTCACGGGTGACCACCAGATAACTGCACAACCCGGCGGCGATGGACATGCCACCAAAACAACCGACGCTGCCCGCCACCACGCCGATCACCGGCTGGTACTGGCGCAGGTCGACAATCGCCGCATGGATATCGGCAATCGCCGCCAGCCCAAGGTTGGCTTCCTGCAAGCGCACACCGCCGGTTTCCAGCAGCAGCACGGCACGGGTCGGAACACCGTTGCGGTTGTCTTCAGCCGCCAGTTCGAGGGCACCGGCGATTTTTGCGCCGCCCACTTCACCGAGGCTGCCGCCCTGGAAATTGCCTTCAATGGCAGCAATCACCACCGGCAACCCGGCGATGCTGCCCTTGGCGATCACCACGCCGTCATCCGCTTGCGGCACCACGCCTTGACGGCTGAGCCACGGCGACATCACGCGTTGGAACGGGTCGATCAGTTCGCGGTAAGTGCCGCTGTCCAGCAGCGCCTTGGCCCGCTGCCGGGCGCCGAGTTCGACGAAGCTGTGCTTGTTGAGTAAATCAGTCATGGCCGATCTCCTCGAAACCCTGTTCCAGGCGCAAACGCACCACGCCGGGGGTGGCGCCGAAGTCGTGGATATCAATCTTCAAGGCCGGCGGCGTGTGTTCCTGGAAGATCCGTTCGAACAGGTGCTGCCAGCGTTGCTCGGCGCCATTCACGGAGGTCTGCACTTGAATGGTCAGTGTGCCGGGCGTGCCCGGCTCCAGCAGCACTTCCAGGTCGCCGGAGCCGACACAACCCACCAGCGCACGGCCTTTGGGCGGCTGCCCGGCGGGGAATTCAAAGGATAAGGTTTCCATCACAACGCTCCGTCGAGGCGGTCGATAAACAGGCAGGCGGCCAACAGGTCGGCGGCGCCGCCAGGCGAGGCATTCAGGGCCAGGAGTTGCTGGTCGAGGTCGTGCAATTGGCGGCGCCCGGCGAGGCTTGCGCTGCCGCCTGCATCCAGCACCGCCTGGGCGCCGCGCTGCATGGCGAACAAGCCTTCGGTGCCGGCGCGGTAGAGCACGCAGGTGTCGGCAAGGTCGGTCATGATGGCGAGCAAGGCGTCCAGGCGCGCATTCTGTTCACCGGCGTTTTGCCGGCGGCTTTTGTGCAGTTGCGGCAGGCCGCGTTGCACCACGGCAGGGAAGCCCAATTGCGCTTCCTCACGGGCGCCGCGTGCGCCGTAGCGCTGCGCGACTTGGGCGCCATGGCTCAGCGGTTGCGGGGCGAAACGGTCGTTGAGCAAGGCCAGTCTGGCAGCCGTGAGCGTGACGGCGCGTGGTTGCAGAGCCGCTGCGGCAGTGAGCAAACCGAGTGCCCAGATTGCCCCGCGATGGGTATTCACGCCGTTGGTGGTGGCGAGCATGGCTTGCTCACCTTCGCGACCGATGCGCCCGAGGGCTTCGCGCAAGGGCAAGCCGACCTCTCCAAACTCAAGCGCCGCTTCGGCCATTTCCTTGAACATCGGCCACAACGACAACGCGGAGGCGTGCATCAGGCCCAGGTGCAAATCGCTGTGGGCGCCATTGCCGCGACGGTCTACCAATGCGGGTTTGGGCGACAGGTCAGCCTCATCAATCAAGGCATCCACGGCCATATCCGCCAGGCGATCAGCGAGGCTCAATTCATGCAGTTTGAGGGCGCGCATTCACCAGCTCCTGAACTTGGCAGGCGGGTTGTACAGGCCACCGGACCAGTCCACCAGGTCGGCCACGCTCTTGGCGGCGAGCAGCTCGCGGGTGGCGTCGGTGCGGCGGATGCCGAGGTCTTCGGGCAAGGCGATCAAACCTTCGCGGCGCATGCGCGCGGTGTCCTTGGGGTTGTGGCGCAGGCCGATGGCGGTAACGCCTGCAACCGCGGCGATCATCGCCTGGCGCTCTTCCAGCGAGCGCGCCTTATACAGATAGGCGATGCCTTCTTCGGTAAGCAGGTGAGTAACGTCGTCACCGTAGATCATGATCGGCGCCAGCGGCATGCCGCTTTTGCGCGCCACTTCCACGGCGTCGAGGGTTTCGACGAAGGTGGGTTTGCCGCCTTCCTGGAAGGTCTCGACCATTTGCACCACGAGCTTTTTGCCGCGCTCAAGCAAGGCTTCCGGCGCGTCGTCGTGGCGCATATCGAGCCAGGCCGGCGTACCGTGGCGGCGGCCGCGTGGGTCGTGGCCCATGTTCGGCGCGCCGCCGAAACCGGCGAGACGGCCACGGGTCACGGTGCTGGAATGGCCGTCGCCGTCCACTTGCAGGGTGGCGCCGATAAACAGGTCCACCGCGTATTGGCCGGCCAGTTGGCAGAACATCCGGTTAGAACGCATAGAGCCGTCGCGGCCGGTAAAGAACACATCCGGGCGGGCGGCGATGTAATTCTCCATGCCCAGTTCGGTGCCGAAGCAATGCACGCTTTCCACCCAGCCGCTTTCAATCGCGGGGATCAACGTTGGGTGCGGGTTGAGGGTCCAGTTGCGGCAGATTTTGCCCTTCAGGCCCAGGGATTCGCCGTAGGTCGGCAGGATCAACTCAATGGCCGCAGTGTTGAAGCCAATGCCGTGGTTGAGCGACTGCACATTGTGTTTTTCGTAGATGCCACGGATCGCCATCATCGCCATCAGCACGTGCACCGGCTTGATATGACGCGGGTCGCGGGTAAACAGCGGTTCGATGTAGAACGGTTTGTCGGCCACCACCACAAAATCCACCCAGCTGGCCGGGATGTCGACGCGGGGCAAGTCCGTGACGTCATCCACCAACTGGTTGACCTGCACGATGACGATGCCGTCGCTGAACGCAGCGGGCTCGATCAGTGCCGGCGTGTCTTCGGTGCTGGCGCCGGTGTAGATATTACCGGCGCGGTCGGCCATGAAACCGGCCGAAAGCACCACGTTGGGGATCAAGTCCACCACCAGCCGTGCGTAGAGTTCGATGTAGGTGTGGATCGCGCCGATTTCCAGCAGGCCGTCTTCGAGCAACTGGCTGATGCGCAGGGATTGGGTGCCGGCAAACGAGAAATCCAGTTTGCGCGCGATGCCTTTTTCAAACAGGTCCAGGTGCTCGGAACGGCCGACACTGGGCATGATCATGTGCAAATCGTGGAGCTTGGCCGGGTCGGCCTTGGCCAGGGAGCGCGAGAGAAAATCGGCCTGCTTTTGGTTATTGCCTTCCAGCACCACACGGTCGCCGGGCAGGATCAGTGCTTCCAGCGCCTCGACGATTTTGTCACTGGGCAACACCGCCCCGTCTGCGTATTTTTTGACCAGCCCGAGCCGCCGCTGCTTCTCGTCGCGCCGCCGCGTCCAGCGCGAATCGGGGGTGATGGTTGTTGTCATGGTCGCTCCACGGGGTTTGCTGTCGTGGGCTGTACCTTAGGAGTGAATGTGGGGGGCATCAATCAAGCCCGGCGGTGGATCGTTACGGTTGGAGTAACGGACCATCAGCTGATGCTCGATTCGAGCCAAATTAAACTCAAAATGTGGGAGCGGGTTTGCTCGCGAATGCAGGGTGTCAGGCGGTACATCTCTAACTGACCCACCGCATTCGCGAGCAAGCCCGCTCCCACATGTGTTCGGTGGTGCTAGTTAGATAGCGGTCCCTTTTCGGGAACGTTTAGGCAGGGCTGACTTGTTCCAGTGCTCTATCGACCAACAGCTGGCTCAGCTCTGCCATTTGCTGAATCGCCAACATGCTTGCGCGTTGGGCGGGGTCCAGGTCGAAGGCCAGGTTGGAGGTCAGTGCGTTGAGGGAGCACAGGGTTTCGCTGGCGTTGGCCAGTAGAGCTTCGGTGTTTTGGTGGGGGTTTACGGTGAAGAGGGGCGGATTAGGGGTAGGTTTAACCATGATTTACAGCTCCGATATGTGATGGAGGCTGCCCTCTTCCGCTTGCACGCGAATAAAGGTGGCAGCTGTGCGCAGGTGTGCAAGACCGGGCATATCGGACCCCGGCAGACCCCGAGGGATCTCCCGCGCACAGCCGCCATAACAACTACAGCGAGCATAAAAAACGCCCGTTGAATGGCTATGGGCGTTGGTGCGCCGATATGTAACCGGACTTGCACGTCCGTGTCACCGTTTTTCGATGACGGGACGAAGACTAGCCGCCATGACTACCCACAACAAGTTCATGCACAGCTCGAAATCTTGCAGGAAAATTCCGAAGGCTGGACACAACGCTCACGGCAAAAACGCTTCCTGTGGCGAGCGGGCTTTCGATCGTTCCCACGCTCCGCGTGGGAATGCCGCCTGGGACGCTCCGCGTCCCGCCAGGCAGTGCAAGGCTCAAGACCAGCGCAGGGGTGACGCGGAGCGTCACGGGATGCATTCCCACGCGGAGCGTGGGAACGATCATCGCCGTCAGGCCAGGCCAGATTCGACCAACAACGCCTCCAACCCCATCAAGTCCGACACCTTCGCCACGTGCTCGCCCACCTGCACTGCCGCAAGTTCCAGCGGGCACAGTGGCACGTCGATCGTTCCCACGCTCCGCGTGGGAATGCCGCCTGGGACGCTCCGCGTCCCGCCAGGCAGTGCAAGGCTCAAGACCAGCGCAAGGGTGATGCGGAGCGTCACGGGATGCATGCCCACGCGGAGCGTGGGAACGATCATCGCCGTCAGGCCAGGCCGGACTCGACCAACAGCGCTTCAAGCCCCATCAAATCCGGCACTTTCGCCACGTGCTCGCCCACCTGCACCGCCGCCAGTTCCAGCGGGCACAGTGGCACGTCTACGTAGCTCAATTCGCTGTCGAGCTTGTACGAGCGGGGAATGCCCTGGATCACCAGCGCAATAAACTTCAACGTCGGCCGCCCGCCCAGTGCGTTCAGCACCACGATGCGCGAGCGCTCGGCGGTCAGGATCGCTTCGCCGCACACCGCTTCGAAGCTGATCAGGGGTATTTGCCGGTCGCGCCAGGTCACTTGCCGCAAGTACCACGGCGGCGCATCGCTGGCCGGTTCGCCGCGCTGGAAGTCGATCAGCTCGGCCACGGCCACATTGGGCAACACCAGATGCCGGTCGGCCAGGGGCAACAACAGGCCGGTGAGTTGGCTGGTGCGGTGGTCAAGCATGGGACTTGCTCCAGTAGGCGATGCTCTCCAGCAGCACCGACTCCTGGTACGGCTTGCCGAGGTAGTCGTTGACGCCGATGGCCATGGCGCGGTCGCGGTGTTTTTGCCCGGTGCGCGAGGTGATCATGATGATCGGCAGGCGCATCAGGCGCGGGTCATTGCGCACCTGGATCGCCACTTCGAAGCCGTCCATGCGCGGCATTTCGATGTCGAGCAGCATCAGGTCCGGGGTGTGTTCTTCGAGCAAGGCGATAGCGTCGATGCCGTCTTTGGCGGTGAGCACGTTCATGCCGTTGCGTTCCAGCAGGCGGCTGGTGACTTTGCGCACGGTGACCGAATCGTCCACCACCAGCACCAGCAGCGGGCGTTTTTTCAGTGGGTCGTTGAGGACCAGCGGCGCATCGACCGCCTGGGCCGGCAACGCTGGTTGGCGTGCACGGATGTGCGCGAGCAAATCGATGATCAGCACCACGCGGCCATCACCCAGGATGGTCGCACCGGACAAGCCCTGCACGCCCGCAAACTGCGGCCCCAGGCCCTTCACCACTATCTCCCGCGTACCGACCATGGCATCCACATGCACCGCCACGCGCCGTTCGTTGTATTGCACCAGCAGCATCGGCACCGGCTGGTATTGGCCGAGCAATTTGGGGCGGCTGACGGTATGCAGCAGGTCGCCAAGGTAGAACAATTCGTAACGCTGGCCGCCATATTCATAACGCGGCGGGTCTTGCTGATAGTGCCCGGCCAACTCGTGGGGCAGCACACGCACCAGGCCTTCGATGGTGTTGAGCGGGATCGCATATTGATCGTCCGCGCACTGCACCATCAGCGCCCGGTTGACCGACACGGTAAACGGCAGGCGAATACGAAAGTGCACGCCCGCTCCGGGCGTGGAGTCAATCACCATCGAGCCGCCAAGCTGGCGCACTTCTTCGTGCACCACGTCCATGCCCACGCCGCGCCCGGAAATCTGAGTGATTTTCTCCGCCGTCGAGAAGCCCGGTTGCAGGATGAACTGCAACACGTCACGGTCGCTGATCTCTTGATGGGGGCCGAGCAGGCCGCGCTTGATCGCCTTGCGCCGCACCGCGTCCAGCGGCACGCCGGCGCCGTCGTCACGCATGTCGAACACGATATCGCCGCCTTCGTGGGTCAGGTCCAGGGTGATACGACCCTTTTCCGGTTTGCCCGCCAGCACACGTGCTTCGCGGGACTCAAGGCCATGGTCGACGGCGTTGCGCAGCATGTGTTCCAGCGGCGCGGCCATACGTTCCAGCACGTTGCGGTCCATCTCGCCTTCGGCATTGCCGACCACGAACTCCACGTCCTTGCCCAACTCCTGCGCCACCTGCCGCACGATGCGCTTGAGGCGCGGCAGCATACGTTCAAACGGCACCATGCGCGTGCGCATCAGACCTTCTTGCAACTCGGTGTTGATACGCGCCTGTTGCTGCAACAGGTTGTGCGCATCCTGGTTGCGGCAGTCGAGGGTTTCCTTGAGGTCCAGCAGGTCGGAAGCGGACTCGGACAACGCACGGGACAATTGCTGCAACTGCGAATGGCGGTCCATTTCCAGCGGGTCGAATTCTTCATAACCCAGGCGCTCAGCCTCGGCCTGCTGACGGCTGAGGATACGGCCCTGGGTTTCGCTGTCGAGGCGGCGCAGTTGGTCGCGCATGCGCTCAATGGTGGTTTCGACCTCGTTGAGGGCCGTGCGCGCATCATTGACCTGCTGCTCGATGCGCCCCCGGAAGATCGAGGTTTCGCCGGCCAGGTTGACCAGATCGTCGAGCAAATCGGCGGAGATTTTCACCATGTCCGCAGCCGGGTCGACCGCCGCTTCGGCCTTGCCGGCGGGCAGTGCAACCGGCGCCAGCGGCTCATCACTCGGGTGCACCAGGCTTTTGATCCGCTCGATCAGCTTGTCCACCGAGCCCACCGGCAAACCGTCCGCCACGGCATCGATCATCTGCGCCAAGCGGTCGTGGCAACCTTGCAGCAGCGAAAACAGTTCCGGCGACGGCGCCAGCAAACCGGCCGACAACCCTTCGTAGAGAAATTCCAGCTCATGGGCCAGGTCGCCAATCGGCCCGATTTCGACCATGCGCGCGCCGCCCTTGAGGGTGTGCAGGTCGCGCAGCAGGGTTTCCACTTCCTGGCGATTGTTCGGCTCGGCTTGCCAACGCACCAGCGCGCTGCCGGAGCTGTCGAGAATATCGGCGGCTTCTTCGAGGAAAATTTCCAGCAACTCGGGGTCGGCGGTCGCTACTTCGGATGCTGCGACGGGGGCCGCTGGCGTGCTGCTGTGGCGCAACTCGCGCAGTTGCGCGATCAAGTCGCTGGAGTCGCTCAGGGGTTGTTGGTCTTGCAGTTGATCGAGCTGCAAGGCCAGCCGCTCGTGACTGGCCATCAACACGTGGGACAACTCGGTGGAGTAGCTGTAACGGCGGTCCACCAAACCTTCGTAAAGGCCTTCCAGCTCATGGGCCAGGTCGCCAATCGGGCCGATTTCGGCCATGCGCGCGCCACCCTTGAGGGTGTGCAAGTCTCGCTGCAATGAAGACAACGGCGCGGCGCTGTCGGGCTCCAGCAGCCAGCGCTTGAGCGACTGCCCGGCGCTGTCGAGGATGTCCACGGCTTCTTCGAGGAAGATCTCGACGATCTCATCGTCCATCGCCGTGTCCTGGCTCAACTGCGCCGTGGCCGCACCCAATTCAGCGATGCTGAAGGTACGGCTGCCGTCGCTTTTGATCAGGCCGGTGGCCGACGGGTCGAGGGCTCCATCGAGCAATTCGCGCAGGGCCTGCACCCGCGCCGGCGCCGGGCTGATTTCCTGCCCCGCCGCCAACTGGTCGAGCATGTTGATCAGTGCGTCATGGGCCTGTTCAGCCTCGTGGAAAAACCGCTCGCTGACCGCCAGGCTGCTTTCCTCCACCGCGCCGTAGAGGTCAAGCAAGGCTTCGCAGAGTTCGTCGATGCTGTGCAGGTCGGCGATATGCGCGCCCTCGCCCAAGGTGGTCAACTCGTCCAGCAGTGCGGTGAGTTCCTGACGTTCGCCGGGGTGCTGCTGCCAGCGGCGCAACAGGCTTTCGGCGTCGAGCAGGATATCCATGCCTTGGGCCAGGAAATTGGCGATCAACTGCGGGTCGCGTTTGATGCGCAGGCCCGTGCTCGGCGCGTCGAGCAAGGCTTGCAGTTGTTGGTCAAGCAGGCGTTGGGTGCGGCTGATCAGGTCCGGCGCACCTTTGATCGGCACCAGCGGGTCGCTGTCCAGTTGACGCAGGCCGCGCTGGAACAGGCCTTCGGCTTCCAGCAGCAGTTCCACTTCGTCCAGGTCCAGCGGCAGGCGGTGGGCCTTGTACTCACGGGTCAGGTGATCCAGCGGCCGCGCCAGTTCGGCAATCGGCAATACGCCGGCCATGTAGGCACTGCCTTTGAGGGTGTGCAGGGCGCGTTGCAGCTCATCGCTGACTTGCAGCGGCACATGCTCGGCGGCCTGTTGCAGGAAGTGGTTGATGCTCTCCAGGTGGCTCTGGGCTTCGTTGCGGAAGATCTCCAGCAGCATCGGGTCGTGGGGCTCGGCCTTTGCACTGCCACTGGTCTCTGTTGCACTGCCACTGGCGAGGGCATGGGCACGGGCGGCCAGGGCGTCGACTTCATCGCGCTGGTGTTGGTCGTCGGTGGCGAAGTCGGCGATCAATTCGGGCAGCAGGGCCACCGCTTCATCCAGCACGTGTTGCACGTCGGGGTCGAGGGCCACGCTGCGTTCGAGCACGCGATTGAGCAGGTTTTCCACGGCCCAGGCCAGCTCGGCCAGCACCAGCGCGCGGACCATGCGGCCACTGCCTTTGAGCGTATGAAAGGCCCGTCGCATTTCGCCCTGGGCGGTTTTGTCGGCGCTGTTGGGCAGGTGGCGGTGCAGCACGTCGAGGACTTCGTCGGTCTCTTCAAGGAAGACTTCGCGCAGCTCATCGTCGATGGGTTCTTCATCGGCCGGCGGCGGCAGCAAACTGCCGGGGCGATGCAGCGCCGGCGGGTTCAAGCGCGTGATCGGGCTGGCCAGGGCATCGAACTGGGACTGGCTCGGCGTGCTGTCGGCCGACAATGCACCCTCTGGCGCAACCAGCGCCTGACGCCAGGGTTTCTCGGCGGGCAGGTAACCCAGCGCGGCCAAGCCTTGGGTGGCCAGTTCCAGCACGCGTTCGCCCGCAGCGTCAGCGTCCTGGAGCATGCGTTCCAGGTAGTACTCAAGGCTGCTGATCACCTCGGCAAAATGCGCCAACTGCGCCTGGGTCGGCGGCGTGTCGTTGACCATCAACTGTTCGTCGACGTAATCGGTGCAACCCCGCATCAGGCTCGCTGCGCGTGGCAGTGGAATCATCGCCAAGGCGCCGCGCACCTGGCTGAGCAGCTCCGGCAGGGATTCCAGGCGTTGGCGGTCCCAGTCGGCTTCGATGCAGTCGATCACCAGTTCTTTGGCTTGGCGCAGGCATTGGCACGACTCGCGGATCACCAGTTGATGAATCTGCGTCAGGTCGGTGGTGGGCAGGCGGCTTTCTTCGCGGCTTTCCGGTTCGACGGTGCCGACCATGCCGGCCAGTGTGGCCTCGACATAGAGCAAGGCGCCGGCGACGTCCATCAGTACGGCGTCATTGGGTTCGCGGTGACCTTGCACCAGGCTCAGCACCACGGCGAGCTGGTCGATGATCACCTTGCGCGGCTGGCCGAAGCCCAGCACGGCCAAGGTATCGGCGATCTGCCGCAATGGCGCCAGCAGCGTATCCAGGTCGTCGGTGTGTTGGCGGTCGCTGCGCACGAATAAGTCGAGGCGCTCCTTGACCCGCACCAGCTCCTCACACAATGCGCCGAGTACCGAGCCCATGGCATTGCGGTCCGGCCCGGCCAGGCGCGCCCGCTCGGCGTCGACCACGGCACTGTCGGGCAACGCCTCATCCAGGCCATAACGCTCCTTGAGGCTTTGCATGCGCGGCGTCGGCCGGGTGACCTTGGCCACATAGAACAGCAGGCTCTTGAGCAACTCGTCCGGCGCAGGCTGATTGATACCGCCAATGCCCTGGGCCAGCAGACGCTTGAGTTGCTTGTCGCTGGCCTTGAGCAGGCTGCGCAGCGCCGGGCTGTTGGCGATCACGCCAGTGAGCATGCCTTCGACCAGCGCCGAGGTGACTTGCCACAAGGGCAACAGCGGCGCGCCCTGGCACAGCGCTTCGAGGCGCGCGAACACCCGCGCCATGTCTTCCAGGTTGCTCGGGCCATGGTCTTCGCGCAGCAGGCCGGCCAAGGCTTGTTGCAAAAGGTGGTGCCACTGGCGCAGTTGTTCGTGCAGTTCCGGCACTGCGCGCCGGGCCAGGGCTTCGTCGGGCAACGGTGCAATCGACAGCAGTTGCGGGCTGAACAGGCTGGTTTCCGACAACAGGCTTTCGCCGCGCGCACTGCGCAGGTCATTGAGCAGCGGCAACACCACCAGCGGCAGGTCGCGGCGGGCGCTGTGCACGCGGTCCAGATACAACGGCAATTGGCTGAGGGCTTGTTGCAGCAGACGGATGCTTTCATCGCGCTGGCCGACGCGCTCGGCTTGCAGGGCCAGGGTGAGTTCTTCGATCTCTTCGGCGAGCAGGGCTGCGCCGTAAAACTCCACCATCTGCAGCGCGCCATGCACTTGGTGGATGGCGGCCAGGCACTCGGCGATGGCGTCGCTGTCGTGGGTTTCGACAAACGCATCCAGCGCCGAACGGGCCTGTTTCAGGGTTTCGGCAATGTCGCCCTTGACCCATTCGAGGGCCACGTAGTCGTGCCGATCAACCATAACTGCTCCGCTTAAAATTCATGAGTTGCTGGTGTTGCCAAAAAACAATGGAAATCACCTGTGGGAGCTGGCTTGCCTGCGATGGCGGACTGTCAGTTGATACCTATGCAACTGACCCACCGCTATCGCAGGCAAGCCAGCTCCCACATTTGGACTGTGGTGTTTTCCAGATAGCATTTCAATCATCGGCCTGTTTAGGCGGCGGCAGGGTGAAACCCGACACCGACCGGCGCAACTGGCTGGCCATTTTTGCCAAATTGCCGATGCTTTCCGCCGTGGCCGTAGAACCCGACGACGTTTGCGTGGTGATCTGCTGAATCACATTCATCGTCAGCGAAATCTGCCCCGCCGATGAGGTCTGTTGCTGCGCCGCATTCGAGATGCTCTGAATCAGCGCCGCCAGGGTTTTCGACACGCCTTCGATCTCTTCCAGCGCCACGCCCGCGTCCTGGGCCAGCCGCGCGCCGCGCACCACTTCGGTGGTGGTCTGTTCCATGGAGATAACCGCTTCGTTGGTGTCGGCCTGAATCGCCCGCACCAGGGTTTCGATTTGCCGGGTGGCGGCGGATGAACGCTCGGCCAGCCTTTGCACCTCATCGGCCACCACCGCAAAACCGCGCCCGGCGTCACCGGCCATGCTCGCCTGGATGGCGGCGTTGAGGGCGAGGATGTTGGTCTGGTCGGCAATGTCGTCGATCAGGCTGACGATGTCGCCAATCTCCTGGGAAGATTCGCCCAGGCGTTTGATACGTTTGGCGGTGTCCTGGATCTGTTCGCGAATGTTGTCCATGCCATGGATGGTGTTGTGCACCACCTCGTTGCCCTTGTTGGCGATTTCCACAGAGCGCTCCGCCACGGCCGAAGATTCGGCGGCGTTGGCCGACACTTGATCGATGGACTGCGCCATCTGGTTGATCGCCGTAGAGGCTTCGGCGATCTGCTGGGCTTGGTGCTCAGAAGCCTGGGCCAGGTGCATGGCGGTGGCCTGGGTGTCCTGCACCGCACCGGCCACTTGCCCGGCGGTGAGGTTGATGGTGGCAACCAGATCGCGCAGTTGGTCCACGGAGTAGTTGATGGAATCGGCGATGGTGCCGGTGAAGTCCTCGGTGACCGAGGCGGTCACGGTGAGGTCGCCGTCGGCCAGGTCTTCGATTTCATCGAGCAGGCGCATGATCGCATTCTGATTGCGCTCGTTCTTCTCGGCGGTTTCATGCAGTTGGCGGTTGGTTTCGCGCACCATCACCAGGCCGATCAGAATGATCGAGGCCAACGCCAGCAAACCCAATACATAACCGCCAATGGTGTCGAAACTGCGCCCGCTGGCGAGGTTTTCAAAACCTGTGGCCAAGTGCGAGGCTTCATCGAGCAGGGTTTGCGACAGGTTGAAGATATTGCTCGCCGAGGCCCGTACCTGGAACAGTTGCGGCGAGGTTTCGAGGATTTCATCCACGGAGCCGGAGACAAACTCGAACAGCTCCGAAATTTCCGCCAGCCGCGCGCGGGCGTCATGGTCTTCGACCTGGGTGATGCGCAAGCCCGGGTTGCCATTGAGCATGCCGTTGAGCACCACACCGAAGCGGCTGGCATCGCGGCCAAAGGCATCGGCGGCTTGCACGGCGGTTTCGTCGCCCGCCAGCACGGTGTTGACCGCGCCTAAAATGCGCTCGGCCAACAGCGACTGGCGTTGCGCCAAGGCTACCTGGCCGGCCGGCGCGCCACGTTGCAGCAGGATATCCACGACCTTTTCCGACTCCATCTGCAATTGCGGCACGGTTTCGGCGAGGGTCGCGGCCACTTGATGCAGGGACAGCACGGTTTGTTCGCTGGCGAGAATCGCGTCGGTGTTTTTCAGCAGCGCTTCCCAGTCGGTCTGCACCGCGCGCATTTCCGCCCGAACCGCACTGGGCGCGGCGGGCAGACCGGTTTCGGTATCACCTTTTTTCAGGTAGCCCCAACGCTGGGCAAAGTCGTTGCGCGCATCGCCCAGCAATTTGAACGCGGCGGCCTTGCCGGCAGCGGCCTCGGTGGCGTTTTTGGCGATGCGTTGGGACAGCACACGCAGCTCACCGGCGTGGCCGATGTACTGCTTGTCATAGGTGGACTGGGTGTTGAGGTACGCGAAGTTGGCAAACAGCAGCATGATGAACACGATCAGCGCGATAAACAGCACGATGATCTGTGAGCGGCTGCGCGACGCGGCCTGGGGTTTGGGCGTGGTGACGGTGGTCATGCGGCAACATCCATAAAGCCCGGGGCCTGGGCCAGAGCGAAGGGGCTGAAGACTTGCCACAACTGATCGCTGTCGAACTCACCCTGGATAAACGGCGCGGCTGGGGCAGTGCTCACCAACAATGCGTCTTGTGCGAAATGCTGCATGCCCACTACCTCGTCTACCAGCAGCCCGACAAACAGGTCGTTGTACTCGACCACCAGTACCCGCCGCTGCTTGCGTGCCTTGGACAGTTCCAGGCCAAGAAAACCGCCCAGGTCCATCACCGGCAGCAAACGCCCGCGCAGGTTGGCCACGCCCTTGACCCACGGCTTGACGCCGGGCATCAGCGTGCAACGCGGCTCATGCAGCACTTCGGCGACTTCGCCCATCGGCGCCACGTACCAGTGGGGCCCCAGGCGAAAGCCGATCCCGCTCCAGCGTTGCAGGCGAGCTTCCTGGGACGGCAGGTCGGCGGCCAGCAGGCGGCAGCGGCGGTCGATGTCCAGCAGCAGCTCGAAGGCGGTTTGCGACTCGGTCATGATCGCGAGCCTTTAGCCGGCCAGTACCTTGTTCAAGGTGGCGATCAGGGTGTCTTCGTCCACCGGCTTGGTCAGGTAATCCTTGGCACCCTGGCGCGCGCCCCAGATCTTGTCGGTTTCCTGATCCTTGGTGGTGATGATGATGATCGGAATGCCGTTGGTTTCCGGCTCCTTGGACAGCTGGCGGGTAGCCTGGAAGCCGTTGAGGCCCGGCATCACGATATCCATCAGCACGGCGTCAGGTTTTTCCTGACGGGCCAGGGCCACGCCGTCCGCGCCGTTTTCGGCTTTGAGCACCACGTGGCCGTGCTTTTCGAGCATGCCGGTGAGTTTGTACATTTCAGTCGGCGAATCGTCGACGATCAGAACGCGTGCCATGGTTTTCCCCACTACATTGGTGGCGCCGGCCCTTGTGAGGCGGCGTCAGTGTGCTTGTTCTACTGCGGCGAACCCAGGCACGTAAGCCTTGATTGCACCCAGCAGTTCTTCCTTGCTGAAAGGCTTGGTCAAAAACTGATCGACACCCACGATGCGCCCCTTGGCCTTGTCGAACAGGCCGTCTTTGGACGACAGCATGATCACCGGTATCGACTTGAACGCCGGGTTGTTCTTCACCAGGGCGCAGGTCTGGTAGCCATCCAGGCGCGGCATCATGATGTCGACAAAGATAATGTGCGGGTGATGATCAACAATCCGGGCCAGGGCATCGAAACCGTCGATGGCCGTGATCACATCGCAGCCCACGTTCTTCAACAGCGTCTCGGCGGTGCGGCGGATCGTTTTCGAATCGTCGATCACCATCACTCTCAAGGCGTTGGAATGCTGTTCCATATCTGCTCTACCATCGCCACAGCGAATCGGTTTTCGGTGTGTACTGCCTGATGTTGCACAGGATGAGTGCCGCAAGCCTTGGAATTCAAGGGCTGCTGCGCCGTGGCAGTCTTTTTAGCACAGTCTCCGGGCGCAATCTATCGAGCAACCGGCCAGGTGGTTTTTCCTTGACCCACAACAGCCGCAGCGCCACTCTGACGCCACTTTTATGCGCCCTAATTTGCTAGAGGAAATCCCCCATGAGCGTTCGCGTCGGCATTGTCATGGACCCTATCGCCAGCATTTCCTATAAAAAGGACAGCTCGCTGGCCATGCTCCTGGCCGCCCAGGCCCGCGGCTGGACCCTGTTCTATATGGAGCAGCGCGATCTTTACCAGGGCGACGGCGAAGCCCGCGCACGCATGCGCCCGCTGCAGGTGTTTGCCAACCCTGAGAAGTGGTTTGAGCTGTCGGACGAAATCGACAGCCCGTTGAGCGATCTGGACGTGATCCTGATGCGCAAAGACCCACCGTTCGACATGGAATTCGTCTACTCCACGTATCTGCTGGAACAGGCCGAGCGCGCCGGTGTGCTGATCGTCAACAAGCCGCAGAGCCTGCGCGACTGCAATGAAAAGCTGTTCGCCACGCTGTTCCCGCAGTGCACGCCGCCGACCGTGGTCAGCCGCCGTGCCGACGTGCTGCGTGAATTCGCCGCCAAACACGGTGATGTGATCCTCAAACCGCTGGACGGCATGGGCGGTACGTCGATCTTCCGTCACCGCGCCGGTGACCCGAACCTGTCGGTGATCCTGGAAACCCTGACCGCGCTGGGCACCCAGCAGATCATGGGCCAGGCTTATATCCCGGCGATCAAGGACGGCGACAAGCGCATCCTGATGATCGACGGCGAGCCGGTGGATTATTGCCTGGCGCGTATTCCGGCGGCAGGCGAGACCCGTGGCAACCTGGCGGCCGGTGGTCGTGGTGAAGCACGCCCCTTGTCGGACAAAGACCGTTGGATCGCCTCTCAGGTTGGCCCGACCTTGCGGGAAAAAGGCCTGCTGTTTGTAGGACTAGACGTAATTGGCGAGAACCTCACCGAAATCAACGTCACCAGCCCGACCTGTATTCGCGAGATCGACAACGCATTTGGCACGAACATCGGCGAAATGCTGATGGCAGCCATTGAGCGCAAGCTACAAGCCAAGTGACATAGAACAGCCGGACACACACCAACATTGCGTTATCATGCGCCACCTGTGAAACGCGCGATGTTGGTTTTTTTGTCATGACACTCCCGTCCGATCTGCCCCCCGAACTCTCCCCCAGCGGCGTGCGCCCGGCTGATCGGCTCGGATTTACCCTGTTCCTGGCCGCCTTGATCCACCTCGCCCTACTCCTGGGCCTGGGCTTCACCTACGTCGAGCCCAAGCAGATCACCAAAACCCTGGAAATCACCCTCGCTACGTTCAAGAGCGAAAAGAAGCCCGAAAAGGCCGATTTTCTCGCCCAGGACAACCAGCAAGGCAGTGGCACCCTCGACAAGAAGGCCGTGCCCAAGACCACCGAAGTGGCGCCCTTCCAGGACAACAAGGTCAATAAAGTCACGCCGCCACCTGCGCCCAAGCCTGAGGTCAAACAGGCCGCGCCCAAGGCTGCCGTGACCACCGTCGCGCCGAAACCGCAAAAAGCTGCGACCCAGCGCGAGAAAACCAAGACCGAGCCGACGCCGGAGCCCGTCAAACCGGCGCCGACCTTCGACAGTTCGCAGCTTTCCGACCAGATTTCCAGCCTCGAAGCCGAACTGGCCAATGAACAACAGCTATACGCCAAACGCCCGCGCATTTACCGGCTGAATGCCGCCTCGACCATGCGCGACAAAGGCGCCTGGTATAAGGACGAGTGGCGCAAGAAGGTCGAGCGCATCGGCAACCTCAACTACCCGGATGAAGCACGACGCCAGCAGATCTATGGCAATTTGCGTCTTTTGGTGTCGATCAACCGCGACGGTTCGCTTTATGAAGTGCAGGTGCTGGAGTCGTCCGGCCAGCCGCTGCTGGACCAGGCTGCCCAGCGCATCGTGCGCCTGGCTGCGCCTTTCGCACCGTTTACCGGTGACTTGAACGACATCGACCGCCTGGAAATCATCCGCACCTGGAAGTTTGCCAGGGGCGATCGGCTGTCCAGCAATTGATGACAACGGATCGTTCCCACGCTCTGCGTGGGAACGCATCTCAGGACGCTCCGCGTCCGCTTTTAAGAGCGTGACGCGGTGCGTCACAGGCGACACTCCCACGCAAAGCGTGGGAGCGATCACTAACTCCAGCTTGTCAGTTCGCCCCTCCAACGCCACACTAGTGGACATGAAAAATGTCAGCCCGACCTACCTCAAGCACCAATTCCTGATCGCCATGCCCCATATGGCCGACCCGAACTTTGCGCAGACCTTGACCTACATCGTCGAGCACACGGCCAATGGTGCCATGGGGTTGGTGGTCAACCGCCCGCAAGCGCTGAACCTGGCCGATATCCTTGAGCAACTGCGCCCCGAGATCGACCCGCCGGCGCGTTGCCAGGGCGTACCGATCTACATTGGCGGGCCGGTGCAGACCGATCGTGGTTTTGTGCTGCACCCCACCGGGCCGAAGTTTCAGGCCACGGTAGACCTTGAAGGCGTGTCGCTGTCCACCTCCCAGGACGTGTTGTTCGCCATCGCCGACGGCGTCGGCCCCGAGCAAAGCGTGATCACCCTCGGCTACGCCGGCTGGGAAGCCGGGCAACTGGAAGCCGAACTGGCCAGCAACGCCTGGCTGACCTGCCCGTTTGACGCCGACATCCTGTTCAACACCGCCAGTGAGCTGCGCCTGGAAGCGGCTGCCGCCAAGCTTCGGGTCAACCTCAGCCTGCTGACCAGCCAGGCGGGGCACGCCTGATGGCTTTGCGCTTGATCCTCGGTTTTGACTACGGCACCAAACAGATCGGCGTAGCGGTCGGCCAGGTGATTACCGGCCAGGCCCGCGAGCTGTGCACCTTGAAAGCCCAGAACGGCGTGCCGGACTGGAACCAGGTCGAAGCCCTGATTAAAGAGTGGAAGCCTGATGCGGTCGTGGTCGGCCTGCCGTTGAACATGGACGGCACTCCCAGCGAGATGTGCCTGCGCGCGGAAAAATTCGCCCGCCGCCTCAATGGCCGTTACAACCTGCCCTTCTATACCCACGACGAACGCCTGACCACCTTCGAAGCCAAGGGTGAGCGCCGCGACCGTGGCGGGCAAAAAGGCAGCTACCGCGACAACCCGGTGGACGCCATTGCCGCCGCCCTGTTGTTACAGGGTTGGTTGGATGAAAACACCGCTTTATTTGAATCCTGACTGACGCGGCTTGCCGCGTCTTTTTACGTTTGAGTCCGGACCTTGCCGCGCCCTCGCCGCGCAAGGCCTTGAAGGAGCCACCATGAGCCTGCCCAATCCCGCCGAACTGATCAGCCAGATGGCGATTCGCCTTAAGGCCCACCTGGAACACCGCGCCATCAGCGAGCCGCGTTTTATCGGGATCCGCACCGGCGGTGTGTGGGTGGCCCAGGCGCTGCTGGAAGAACTGGGCAGCGATTCGCCGCTGGGCACCCTGGACGTGTCCTTTTACCGTGACGACTTCAGCCAGAATGGCCTGCACCCGCAAGTACAGCCCTCGGCACTGCCATTCGAGGTCGAAGGCCAGCATCTGGTGCTGATCGACGACGTGCTGATGAGCGGCCGCACCATCCGCGCCGCCCTCAACGAGCTGTTCGACTACGGCCGCCCGGCCAGCGTGACCCTCGTATGCCTGCTGGACCTGGACGCCGGCGAATTGCCGATCAGCCCGGACGTGGTTGGCGCAACGCTGTCGCTGCAAGCCCATCAACGGGTAAAATTGTCCGGTCCCACGCCGCTCGAACTCGAACTGCAAGACCTTGCCCTTTAAACCGCCTTGTACAGAGTCCCCGCGATGACGCCTCTAGATGCCAAGCGCCCGCTGCAGCTCAATGCTCAGGGCCAGTTGCAACACTTCTTGTCCCTCGACGGTTTGCCCCGCGAACTGCTCACCGAAATCCTCGACACCGCCGACTCGTTCCTCGAAGTCGGTGGCCGGGCGGTGAAGAAAGTCCCGCTGCTGCGCGGCAAAACCATCTGCAATGTGTTCTTCGAGAACTCCACGCGCACCCGCACCACCTTTGAACTGGCGGCCCAGCGGCTGTCGGCCGACGTGATCACACTGAACGTGTCGACCTCGTCGGCGAGCAAGGGCGAAACCCTGCTCGACACCCTGCGCAACCTGGAAGCCATGGCCGCCGACATGTTCGTGGTACGCCACGGCGACTCCGGCGCCGCACACTTTATCGCCGAGCATGTGTGCCCGCAGGTGGCAATCATCAACGGCGGCGACGGCCGCCACGCACACCCGACCCAGGGCATGCTCGACATGCTCACCATTCGTCGGCACAAGGGCAGCTTTGAAAACCTCTCGGTGGCCATCGTCGGCGACATCCTGCACTCGCGGGTGGCGCGTTCGAACATGCTGGCCCTGAAAACCCTGGGTTGCCCGGATATCCGCGTGATCGCGCCGAAAACCCTGCTGCCGATCGGCATCGAGCAATACGGCGTGAAGGTCTACACCGACATGACCGAAGGCCTCAAGGATGTGGACGTGGTGATCATGCTGCGCCTGCAGCGCGAGCGCATGTCCGGTGGCCTGCTGCCGAGCGAAGGCGAGTTCTACCGCCTGTTCGGCCTGACTACCGCACGTTTGGCCGGTGCCAAGCCGGACGCCATCGTGATGCACCCAGGCCCGATCAACCGTGGCGTGGAGATTGAATCGGCGGTGGCCGATGGCCCGCAGTCGGTGATCCTCAACCAGGTGACTTATGGCATCGCCATCCGCATGGCTGTGCTGTCCATGGCCATGAGCGGGCAAACCGCGCAACGTCAATTCGAGCAGGAGAACGCCCAGTGAAGCTCAGCATTCTTGGCGCTCGCGTTATCGATCCGGCCAGTGGCCTGGATCAAGTCACCGACCTTCACCTGGAAGCCGGCAAGCTCATCGCCATTGGCGCCGCGCCCGCAGGCTTCAGCGCCAGCCAGAGTATCGATGCCTACGGCCTGGTGGCCGCACCTGGCCTGGTGGACCTGAACGTCGCCCTGCGCGAGCCGGGTTACAGCCGCAAAGGCAGCATCGCCAGTGAAACCCGCGCCGCCGCTGCCGGTGGCGTCACCAGCCTGTGCTGCCCGCCACACACCAAGCCGATCCTGGATACTTCGGCGGTGACCGAACTGATCCTCGACCGCGCCCGTGAAGCCGGTAATTGCAAAGTGTTCCCCATCGGCGCCCTGAGCAAAGGCCTGGAAGGCGAACAACTTGCCGAGCTGATCGCCCTGCGCGATGCCGGTTGCGTGGCGTTCGGCAACGGCCTGGAGAGTTTTCGCAGCACCCGCACGCTGTGCCGTGCCCTGGAATATGCGGCTACGTTCGATCTGACCGTGATCTTCCACTCCCAGGACCGCGACCTGGCCGAAGGCGGCCTGGCCCATGAAGGCGCCGTGGCCAGCTTCCTCGGCCTGCCGGGCATTCCGGAGACTGCCGAGACCGTGGCCCTGGCCCGTGACCTGCTGCTGGTGGAACAAAGCGGTGTACGCGCGCACTTCAGCCAACTCACGAGCGCACGTGGTGTGGCGTTGATCGCCCAGGCCCAGGCGCGCGGCCTGCCGGTAACGGCGGATATCGCGTTGTATCAGCTGATTTTGACCGATGAGGCATTGATCGACTTCTCCAGCCTGTATCACGTGCAGCCACCGCTGCGCACCCTGGCAGACCGTGAGGGTTTGCGGGCGGCGGTGAAGTCGGGTGTGGTTTCGGCGATTTCCAGCCATCACCAGCCCCACGAACGGGATGCCAAGCTGGCACCGTTTGGCGCGACAGAGCCAGGCATCAGCAGCGTAGAGCTGTTGTTACCACTGGCGATGACCCTGGTGGAAGACGGTTTGCTGGACTTGCCGACACTGCTCGCTCGCCTGAGCGCTGGCCCTGCCGAGGCGTTACGCCTGCCGGCGGGCAAGTTGGCGGTGGGTTCGCCGGCGGATCTGGTGGTGTTTGACCCTGCCAGCTCCACGGTTGCCGGGGAACACTGGCTGTCCAAGGGCGAGAACTGTCCGTTCATCGGCCATAGCCTGCCGGCGACGGTGCGCTACACCTTGGTGGATGGGCGGATTACCTATCAGGCCTGACTCCAGTCTGGAGTGGCCGCAGTAAATGTGGGAGCGGGCTTGCTCACGAATACGGTGTATCAGCTGGCAAATATGCTGACTGATCCACCGTTTTCGCGAGCAAGCCCGCTCCCGCATTGGGCTCTCTAATAGGCTTGAGAGACTTAGCGCCCGCTATTGCGCTCGGCATTGCGGATCGAAATCTGCGTATTCAACGTCCAGAAGTCATACAGCACCCCGATCAGGAACAAACCGCCGGTCAGCAGGTAGATCAGGCCGGTGATCCATTTGCCCTGGTACATGCGGTGCAAACCGAATACACCCAGGAACGCCAACAGAATCCAGGCCACGTTGTATTCGATCGGCCCGGCGGTAAAACGCAGGTCCGCTTCACGGTCCATGGCCGGGATCAGGAACAGGTCGATCAGCCAACCAATACCGAACAGGCCGAAGGTGAAAAACCAGATCGTCCCGGTCACGGGCTTGCCGTAATAGAAGCGATGCGCCCCGGTAAAACCGAAAATCCAAAGCAGGTAACCGATCACCTTGCTGTGGGTGTCTTGCTGCGTAACAACCTGTCGATAGGTGTTCATGGAGTACCTCTTTTGCCTCGATAGATAAATTTTTTCATTTTCTTTGTGACTTTTTTACGGGCGCCCGACGCACGGCAAATGGTATCTTCCCTCCCGCAAAGCCTTATGCCACCTGACCTCTGTAGGACAATTGCGGCAATTCGTCGCGTTTTTCCAGAGTTTGACCCCAGAGTTCAGTCGACAAACGGCCTGAGAACGACACAAAAAGCTGTTATAAAGTTGCGCGCAAACCTAAAAGAGCCACGCCTAATGCGACCATTTTTCAAGACATGGCTAACCATCTGCCTATTAATGCCACTGGCCGCCCACGCCACCAATCGTGAGCAACGTCTTCCTAACGTTAACGGTTTCACCCCTAAAGTTCACAGCACACCCAGCACTGCCAAGTCGGTAAAGCTGACCGTCAACCGCCCGACTCAAGTGAGCAAGGCCCACGGTAAAGCGATCCACACCCAACTGGCCGTCAACACCAAACAAAGCAGCAATGTCCTAAGCCGCGCCGTTAACGTGCTCGGTACTCCTTATCGTTGGGGCGGCAGCAGCCCAAGTAAAGGGTTCGACTGCAGCGGTTTGGTGAAATATGCGTTTAATGATGTAAAAGCGGTGGATTTGCCTCGCACCTCCAACGCCATGGCTGCTGGCCACGGCTTGAAGGTTGATCGCAAGGATTTGAAACCGGGCGACCTGTTGTTCTTCAAACTGAAGAGCCGCCAGGTCAACCACGTTGCCATCTACCTGGGCAACGACCGCTTTATCCACGCACCGCGCCGTGGCAAGTCGGTGAGCATCGACACGCTGAAAAAGCCGTTCTGGGACAAGAACTACGTGATTGCCAAGCGTGTTCTGCCTAAAGAGCAGAATAACCTGCGGGTTGTTCAGCGCTGATTAGAGCTATAACGCGATACAAAATGTGGGAGCGGGCTTGCTCGCGAATGCGGTGGTTCAGTCACCTAAGATATTGACTGACACTCAGCATTCGCGAGCAAGCCCGCTCCCACATTTGTTTTGCGTCGATCTTCAGACCTATATACCCCCAGGCACCCGCGCCAGCCCCCGCGCATCCTCCCGGCTGATCAGCCCTTCGCTGACCAACGCCTTCAAGCTCATATCCAGGGTTTTCATCCCCAACGCCCCACCGGTCTGTATCGCGGAAACCATCTGCGCCACCTTGTCCTCGCGGATCAGGTTACGAATGGCTGGCGTGCCCAGCATGATCTCGTGCGCCGCCACCCGGCCGCCGCCGAGCTTTTTGACCAGCACCTGGGACACCACCGCCTGCAACGACTCCGACAACATGGCGCGCACCATGGCTTTTTCCCCCGCCGGGAACACGTCCACCAGTCGGTCCACGCTCTTTGCCGCTGAAGAGGTGTGCAGCGTGCCCAATACCAAATGCCCGGTCTCTGCGGCCGTCAGCGCCAGGCGGATGGTTTCGAGGTCACGCAGCTCGCCCACCAGAATCACATCCGGGTCTTCACGCAGGGCCGACCGCAGCGCCGCCGAAAAACTATGGGTGTCGCGGTGCACCTGGCGCTGGTTGATCAGGGCCATTTTCGGCCTGTGGATAAATTCGATCGGATCTTCCAGCGTGAGGATGTGCTGGCGTCGGTGCTGGTTGAGGTGGTCGATCATCGCCGCCAGCGTCGTCGACTTGCCGGAGCCGGTCGCGCCGGTTACCAGCACCAGGCCGCGCGGCAGCTGCGCGATACGGCGCAAGACCTCGCCTAATCCGAGGTCTTCCAGGCTTTGCACTTCGCTGGGGATGGTGCGAAACACCGCGCCCATGCCGCGATCCTGGCGGAACACATTCGCGCGGAACCGCGCCAGGCCCGGCAGCGTGAAGGCAAAATCCGTTTCAAGAGATGTTTCGAAATCCTTTTGTTGGTGCTGATTGAGCAAAGGGCTTAATAGGTCCGCAACTTGCGTAGGCGAAAGTACCGGGCCCTCCAATGGCCAGATTTCGCCATCGACACGCAGCATCGGCGCCAGGCCAGCCGACAAATGCAGGTCGGAGGCGCCACGGCGCACGCTGGCCGTCAGCAGTTCAGTGATATCCATAGGGCTTTCCATTTCCAGTAGAATGCCGCGGACTCCATATCCACGGGTGCATCTTGAATGTCGACGATAGCAGACAACATCGGCCAGGTTAGCCAGCGCGTCCGCGCCGCGGCCCACGCCGTGCAACGTGACGAAAGCAGCATCCACCTGCTGGCCGTGAGCAAAACCAAACCTGCCCAGGCCGTACGCGAAGCCTATGCCGCCGGCCTGCGCGACTTTGGCGAGAACTACCTGCAGGAAGCCCTGGGCAAACAGGCCGAATTAACCGACCTGCCCTTGAGTTGGCACTTCATCGGCCCCATTCAATCGAACAAGACGCGTGCGATCGCCGAAAACTTCGCTTGGGTACATTCCGTGGACCGCTTGAAAATTGCTCAACGCCTGTCCGAACAACGCCCGGCCGACCTGCCGCCACTGAACATCTGCATTCAGGTCAACGTGAGTGGCGAAGCCAGCAAGTCCGGCTGTACACCCGCCGACCTGCCGGCCCTGGCCGCTGCAATCAGCGCCCTGCCACGTTTGAAGCTGCGTGGCTTGATGGCGATCCCCGAGCCGACTGAAGATCGCGCGGCACAAGATGCAGCCTTTGCAGCGGTCAGCGATCTGCAAGCCAGCCTGAACCTGCCGCTGGACACACTTTCCATGGGCATGAGCCACGACCTTGAATCGGCTATCGCCCAAGGCGCCACCTGGGTGCGGATCGGTACCGCCCTGTTTGGCGCCCGCGACTACGGCCAGCCGTGAAATGGCTGACATCCATCTGAGTAAGGACCTGTCATGAGCAACACGCGTATTGCCTTTATCGGCGCCGGGAACATGGCGGCCAGCCTGATCGGCGGCCTGCGGGCCAAGGGCCTGGAAACCTCGCAGATCCGCGCCAGTGACCCCGGCGCCGAAACCCGCGCCCGCGTCAGCGCCGAGCACGGTATCGAGACCTTTGCCGATAACGCCGAGGCCATCCAGGGTGTCGATGTGATCGTGCTGGCGGTAAAACCGCAAGCCATGAAGGCCGTGTGCGAAAGCCTGCGCCCGAGCCTGCGACCGCACCAACTGGTGGTGTCGATCGCTGCCGGTATCACCTGCGCCAGCATGAACAACTGGCTTGGCGCCCAGCCGATCGTGCGTTGCATGCCCAATACGCCGGCACTGCTGCGCCAGGGCGTGAGCGGCTTGTACGCCACCGCCGAAGTGAGCGCCGAACAGCGCGACCAGGCTCAAACGCTGCTGTCCGCCGTGGGCATTGCCGTATGGTTGGAACAGGAGCAGCAACTGGACGCGGTCACCGCCGTCTCCGGCAGCGGCCCGGCTTACTTCTTCCTGCTGATCGAAGCGATGACCGCCGCCGGCGTGAAACTGGGCCTGCCACACGACGTGGCTGAGCAACTGGCCGAGCAAACCGCCTTGGGCGCGGCGAAAATGGCCGTCGGCAGCGACGTGGATGCCGCCGAGTTGCGCCGCCGCGTGACCTCGCCAGGCGGCACCACTCAAGCTGCCATCGAATCGTTCCAGGCCGGGGGCTTTGAAGCCCTGGTGGAAAAAGCCCTCGGCGCCGCCGCGCATCGCTCGGCAGAAATGGCCGAACAACTGGGCAAATAGTCGTCTCTTACGAAGGAAACAATGATGCTCGGACTCAATGACGCTGTCATTTTCATCATCAAGACCCTGGGCAGCCTGTATCTGCTGATCGTACTGATGCGCTTTATCCTGCAAGTGGTGCGGGCGAACTTTTACAACCCGCTGTGCCAATTCGTGGTGAAAGCCACGCAACCGCTGCTCAAGCCACTGCGCCGCGTCGTGCCGAGCATGTTTGGCCTGGACATGTCTTCACTGGTGCTGGCGTTCCTGTTGCAACTGGCCCTGTTCGCGGTGGTGCTGGTGCTCAAGGGCTTCCGGCCTGACACCGTGCTGATGGTGCCTTGGGCGCTGATCGGTATCTTGTCGCTATTTTTGAAGATCCTGTTCTGGTCCATGATCATCAGCGTGATTTTGTCCTGGGTCGCTCCGGACAGCCGCAGCCCGGGCGCGGAACTGGTCAAGCAGATCACCGAACCGGTACTTGCGCCGTTTCGTCGCTGGGTGCCTAACCTGGGTGGCCTCGACATCTCGCCGATTTTTGCGTTTATCGCGCTGCAATTGCTGCAAATCTGGGTGATCCCCTACCTCGCCGAGTTCACCGGCATGCCGCCGCTGCTGTACAGCTTGATCTGATTGGTGATTCGCATGATCGTTCCCACGCTCTGCGTGGGAATGCCTCTTGGGACGCTCTGCGTCCCCTCATGCAGTGTGCGACGCGGAGCGTCACCGGCTGCATTCCCACGCGGAGCGTGGGAACGATCGTCTGGCTCAGGGTTTGCTTGCCGCTGGGGTCACCGCTCTTTAGACTTACGCCTCATTTAAACGAGAGCAGGGTCGATGCCAGCTGCCTTCCCCCCCGATTCTGTTGGACTGGTCGTGCCCCAAGTGGCGCACTTCAGCGCACCGCTGGCCCTGGCCTGCGGCCGTTCGCTACCGGCCTATGACCTGATCTATGAAACCTACGGCCAGTTGAACGCCACGGCGAGCAACGCCGTGCTGATTTGCCACGCCTTATCCGGCCATCATCACGCCGCTGGCTTTCACAGTGCCGACGAGCGCAAGCCCGGCTGGTGGGACAGCTGCATCGGCCCCGGTAAGCCCATCGACACCAGCAAATTCTTTGTGGTCAGCCTGAACAACCTCGGCGGCTGCAACGGTTCTACCGGCCCCAGCAGCCTCAACCCGGAAACCGGCAAACCGTTCGGCGCCGACTTCCCGGTGCTGACCGTGGAAGACTGGGTGCACAGCCAGGCGCGTCTTGCCGACCTGCTGGGCATCAAGCAATGGGCCGCCGTGATCGGCGGCAGCCTGGGCGGCATGCAGGCGCTGCAATGGACCATCTCCTACCCGGATCGCGTGCGCCATTGCCTGGCCATCGCCTCGGCACCAAAACTGTCGGCGCAGAACATTGCCTTCAACGAAGTGGCACGCCAGGCCATCCTCACCGACCCCGAGTTCCACGGCGGTTCGTTCCAGGAAGCCGGTGTGATCCCCAAACGCGGCTTGATGCTGGCGCGGATGGTCGGGCATATCACCTACCTGTCCGATGACTCCATGGGCGAAAAATTCGGCCGCGGGCTCAAGAGCGAAAAGCTCAACTACGACTTCCACAGTGTCGAGTTCCAGGTCGAAAGCTACCTGCGTTATCAGGGCGAGGAGTTCTCGGGGCGTTTCGACGCCAACACTTACTTGCTGATGACCAAGGCGCTGGACTACTTCGACCCGGCCGCCAACCACGACGACGACCTGGCGAAAACCTTCGAGCACGCCACGGCCAAGTTCTGCGTGATGTCGTTCACCACCGACTGGCGCTTCTCGCCAGCGCGCTCCCGTGAGCTGGTGGACGCCTTGATGGCCGCACGCAAAGACGTCTGCTACCTGGAGATCGATGCTCCGCAAGGCCATGACGCCTTCCTGATTCCGATCCCGCGCTACCTGCAGGCCTTCAGTAACTACATGAACCGAATAGCACTGTGAGAACGCCATGAGAGCCGACCTGGAAATCATCCAAGACTGGATCCCCGCCGGCAGCCGCGTGCTCGACCTGGGCTGCGGCGATGGCGAACTGCTGAGCTGGCTGCGCGACAACAAGCAAGTCACCGGTTATGGCCTGGAAAACGACCCGGACAATATCGCCCAGTGCGTGGCCAAGGGCATCAACGTGATCGAGCAGGACCTGGACAAGGGCCTGGGCAACTTTGCCAGCAACAGTTTCGATATCGTGGTGATGACCCAAGCGCTGCAGGCGGTGCACTACCCGGACCGCATCCTCGACGAGATGCTGCGCGTGGGCCGCCAGTGCATCATCACTTTCCCCAACTTTGGGCACTGGCGCTGCCGCTGGTACCTGGCCACCAAGGGCCGGATGCCAGTCTCGGACTTCCTGCCGTACACCTGGTACAACACGCCGAACATCCACTTCTGCACCTTTGAAGACTTTGAAGCCTTGTGTGGCGAGCGTGAAGCCAAGGTGATCAACCGCCTTGCCGTCGATCAACAGCACCGCCACGGCTGGGCGAGTAAACTATGGCCCAACCTGTTGGGCGAAATTGGTATTTACCGGGTCAGCAGCCCTGGCCTGACCGACCACAAGATTGCCGTCTAATCATTATCAAGAGGCACGATCATGAGTCGTTTGGCTGTTTTTTTATTGACTGCATTGCTGGGCGCCAACGCTATGGCCGCCGATGTTATCGACCCTAATCGCACCAAGGAATTTGGTGATATCACCGTGCGTTACAACACCTTTACCTCCAGCTTCCTGCAGCCCGAAACCGCTCAAGCGGTGGGCGTTGTACGCAGCAAGAACAAAGGGTTGATCAATGTGTCGGTGTTTAAAGGTGTGACGCCTGTGGTGGCGCAAGTGACCGGCACCATCAAGGACTTGAGCGGCAAGAGCGAAGTGCTGACGTTCAAGCAAATCACCGAGAAAGGCGTGACCAATTACCTGGCCCCTTACTCAGTGCCGCAACAGGAATTCAAGACCTTCACTATCAACGTTGAAACTGGCGGCAAGGCCCACGGTTTCAGTTTTGTCCAAGAACTTTTCCCGGCCGAATGATGAACCTCACCCAACTCGTACTGGCCAGCCATAATGCCGGCAAACTCAAAGAACTCCAGGCCATGCTCGGCGACTCCGTGCAACTGCGCTCGATCGGCGAGTTCAGCCAGGTCGAGCCGGAAGAAACCGGCCTGTCGTTTGTCGAAAACGCCATCCTCAAGGCCCGCAATGCCGCACGCATCTCCGGCCTGCCGGCGCTGGCGGATGACTCGGGCCTGGCCGTGGATTTCCTCGGCGGCGCGCCGGGCATCTATTCGGCGCGGTATGCCGACGGCAAGGGTGATGCGGCCAACAACGCCAAGTTGCTGGACGCCCTCAAGGGCGTGCCGGACGCCGAGCGCGGTGCACAGTTCGTCTGCGTGCTGGCGCTGGTTCGCCACGCTGATGACCCGTTGCCGATTCTGTGCGAAGGCCTGTGGCACGGGCGCATTCTGCATGCGGCCAGTGGCGAGCATGGCTTTGGCTATGACCCGCTGTTCTGGGTACCGGAGCGCAATGTCTCCAGCGCCGAGTTGAGCCCGGCCGACAAGAATCAGATCAGCCACCGCGCCCGCGCAATGGATTTGCTGCGCCAACGCCTGAGCCTGAAATGACCCAAAACACCTCTGCGCAGCCGCTGATCCACGGCGGCGCGCAAACACCGCGGGCGGCTCTGCCGGTGCTGCCGCCTCTGGCGCTGTACATCCACATTCCATGGTGTGTGCGCAAATGCCCGTATTGCGACTTCAACTCCCACACCGCGAGCAAAGTGCTGCCGGAAGAAGAGTATGTGGACGCACTGCTGGCCGACCTTGATCAAGACCTGCACGCGGTTTACGGCCGCGAACTGAGTTCGATCTTCTTCGGTGGCGGTACGCCGAGCCTGTTCAGCGCCGCCGCACTGGGCCGCCTGCTCAAGGGTGTGCAGGCCCGTATTGCGTTTGCAGGCGACATCGAAATCACCCTGGAAGCCAACCCCGGCACCTTCGAACAAGAAAAGTTCGTGGCGTACCGCAAGCTGGGGATCAATCGCCTGTCCATTGGCATCCAGAGCTTCCAGCAGCAAAAGCTTGAGGCGTTGGGCCGCATCCATAATGGCGATGAGGCTGTGCGCGCCGCTGGTATGGCCCGCCAGGCCGGGTTCGATAACTTCAACCTGGACCTGATGCACGGCTTGCCCGATCAGTCGCTGGACGATGCCCTGAGCGACTTGCGCCAAGCCATCGCGCTGAAGCCCACGCACTTGTCGTGGTATCAGCTGACGCTGGAACCCAACACCGTGTTCTGGAACCAGCCGCCCGCGCTGCCGGAAGACGACACGCTGTGGGACATTCAGGAAGCCGGCCAGGCGCTGCTGGCCGAACACGGTTACGCGCAATATGAAGTCTCGGCCTATGCCCAACCGGGCCGCCCGGCGCGACACAACCTGAACTACTGGAGCTTCGGCGACTTTATCGGCATCGGCGCCGGTGCCCACGGCAAGCTCAGCCACCCGGACGGGCGCATCATCCGCACCTGGAAGACCCGAGCACCCAAGGACTACCTCAACCCGGCCAAAAGCTTTCAGGCCGGGGCGAAAGAACTGACCAATGAAGAGCTGCCGTTCGAGTTCCTGATGAACGCTTTGCGCCTCACCGAAGGCGTTGAATCCAAGCTGTACGCCGAACGCACCGGCCTCGACCTGGCCAGCCTCGACGAAGGCCGCCGGGAGGCAGAACAAAGTGGCTTAATGCAGGTCGAACCGTCACGCCTGGCGGCCACCGACCGTGGGCAACTGTTTCTCAATGACCTGTTGCAGAAGTTTTTGAGCTGATCGCTCTAAGGAAATCACATGGATTTGGTACTCGACCTGCTCGCCACCGTGTCCCGCTGGAGCCGTAGCAACCTGTCGGAAATCTCCCTGGCCCTTGTCGGCTGCCTGCTGGTGTTGTTTGGCGCGGATATCAAAGGCTGGATCGAAGGCCGCCTAGGCAGCCTCGCCGGGGCCTTGCGCGTACCCTTGATGGCGCTGGTATGCATGATCGGCAGCGGCGCGGCCTTGCTGTATGCCACGCCGTGGATTGTTCGGGGGCTGAGCCAGTTTAATAACTACAGCCTGGCGCCGGTGCTGGTGGTGGTGCTGGTGTTGATTGGCGTAGTAGCCGACCGCCGCTGATTTAAAGCGCGCTGCAAAACAACTGTGGGAGCTGGCTTGCCTGCGATGCTGGCACCTCGGTGTATCTGTGATACTGAGGTGATGCTATCGCAGGCAAGCCAGCTCCCACAGTTGATTGCATTCCAAGCCGGCTATTAGCTTGTCAGTCGACCTTCTCGAACTTCAAATCCCAAACCCCATGCCCCAGACGCTCGCCACGGCGTTCGAACTTGGTGATCGGGCGCTCGGCCGGGCGTGGCACGCATTTGCCGTCTTCGGCCAGGTTGCGGTAGCCAGGCGCTACGTCCATCACTTCCAGCATGTATTCCGCGTAAGGCTCCCAGTCGGTGGCCATGTGCAGGATGCCGCCCACCTTGAGCTTGCTGCGCACCAGCTCCGCGAAGGAAGCCTGAACGATACGGCGTTTGTGGTGACGGGATTTGTGCCAAGGGTCCGGGAAGAACAGCATCAGGCGATCGAGGCTGTTGTCAGCGATGCAGCGGTTGAGCACTTCGATCGCATCGCAGTCGTAGACGCGCAGGTTGGTCAGGCCTTGGGTCAGCACGCCGTTAAGCAGCGCGCCGACACCTGGGCGGTGCACTTCCACACCGATGAAGTCCTGGTCCGGCGCGGCCGCGGCCATTTCCAGCAGGGAGTGACCCATGCCGAAACCGATTTCCAGGGAACGCGGCGCCGAGCGGCCGAACACCTGGTCGTAGTCCACCGGCGCGTCGGCCAATGGCAACACGAACAGCGGCGTACCTTGCTCCAGGCCCTTTTGCTGGCCTTCGGTCATGCGGCCGGCGCGCATCACAAAACTCTTGATGCGGCGGTGCTTGGACTCGTCGCCTTCTTCCACGGGGTTCGGCGTTTCGTTTGATTCAGTCATCAATGGCTCTTACTTGATCAGACCATCCAGCGGCGAGGAGGCGCTGGCGTACAGTTTTTTCGGCATGCGACCGGCGAGGTACGCCAGGCGGCCCGCGACGATTGCGTGTTGCATGGCTTGGGCCATCATGACCGGCTGCTGGGCATGGGCGATGGCCGAGTTCATCAGCACCGCGTCGCAACCCAGCTCCATGGCGATGGTGGCGTCGGAGGCAGTGCCCACGCCCGCATCCACCAGTACCGGAATCCTGGCTTCTTCGAGGATGATTTGCAGGTTGTACGGGTTGCAGATCCCCAGGCCGGAACCGATCAGGCCGGCCAGCGGCATCACGGCGATGCAGCCGATTTCGGCCAATTGGCGCGCGATGATCGGGTCATCACTGGTGTAGACCATCACGTCGAAGCCTTCCTTGACCAGGGTTTCGGCGGCCTTGAGGGTTTCGATCACGTTGGGAAACAGGGTTTTCTGGTCGGCCAGCACTTCCAGTTTTACCAGGTTGTGGCCGTCGAGCAGCTCACGGGCCAGGCGGCAGGTGCGCACGGCTTCGATGGCGTCGTAGCAACCGGCAGTGTTCGGCAGGAAGGTGTAGCGATCCGGCGACAATACTTCGAGCAGGTTCGGCTCGCCCTCGATCTGGCCGAGATTGGTGCGGCGCACGGCAAACGTCACGATCTCGGCACCCGAGGCTTCGATGGCCAGGCGCGTTTCTTCCATGTCGCGGTACTTGCCGGTGCCGACCAGCAGGCGGGACTGGTAGGTACGACCGGCCAGGACGAAAGGCTTGTCGCTACGAACGATGCTCATGGGAAATCCTCGAGTTGGGGTGAGGTTCTGCAGAATGCGGGTTGGCGCCCTTGAGCGCCGGGCGGCTAGCCGCCGCCGATGGCGTGGACCACTTCGACCTGATCACCTTCGGTGAGCGCGGTTTCGGCATGCAGGCTACGCGGGACGATATCCAGATTGAGCTCTACTGCGACACGGCGTCCGGTGAGGTCCAGACGGGTCAGCAGGGCCGCAACGGTTTCACCGTCGGGCAGTTCAAAGGGTTCGCCGTTCAACTGAATGCGCATGCCACGGGCCGCCATCGTTTTTAGGGGCCAGCATTCTAGCCCGATCAGCGCGGCTGACCCAAGCCCCTTGGTCAGGCGACCTGTAGACGCCACGCAGTCAAACCGAGGAAGAACCAGCCGAGCAGGAAGGCCAGCCCCCCAAACGGCGTGATGATGCCCAGCTTGCTGATGCCCGTGAGAGTCAGCGCATACAGACTGCCCGAGAACAGCAGGATGCCGACGGTAAAGGAGATGCCCGCCCAACTGACCAGTCGGCCAGGAATATGCGCGGCCAGCAGCGCCACGCCGAACAGCGCCAGGGCGTGCACCAACTGGTAGGTGACGCCCGTATGGAAGATCGCCAGGTACTCGGCGCTCAAGCGGTTTTTCAGGCCGTGGGCGGCAAAGGCGCCCAGGGCGACGCCGGTAAAGCCGAAAAAGGCAGCCAGCATCAGAAAGCTACGCAGCATGAGGAACTCCAGTCAGACTCGAGGGGCAGGGTCTGTATAATGGCCCGCTCAACGGGTTCGGCCAAGCCATCTCTATGCTGCGTCTCCTCTTCAAGCGCTTTCTTAATGTCATTAAATGGTTTGCCATCGGCAGTGTGCTGCTGGTGCTGCTGTTTCGTGTGGTGCCGCCGCCGTTCACTGCGTTGATGGTGGAACGCAAGATCGAATCCTGGGTCGACGGCGAACCGATCGATGTGCAGCGCACCTGGGTGCCGTGGGATGAGATATCTGACGAGCTGAAAGTGGCGGTAATGGCCGGTGAAGACCAGCGTTTCCCGCAGCACTGGGGTTTTGACTTTGGCGCGATCCAGGCGGCGCTGGCGCATAACGAGCGCGGCGGTTCGATTCGCGGCGCCAGTACCTTGAGCCAGCAAGTGTCGAAGAACCTGTTTTTGTGGACCGGCCGCAGTTATCTGCGCAAAGGCCTGGAAGCCTGGTTTACCGCACTGACCGAGGTGCTGTGGCCCAAGCAGCGGATTCTTGAGGTGTACCTCAATAGCGTGGAGTGGGATGAAGGCGTGTTTGGCGCAGAGGCAGCCGCGCGGCATCACTTTGGCGTGAGTGCCAAGGCGTTGTCCCGCCAGCAGGCCAGCTATCTGGCGGCGGTTTTGCCTAATCCACGGGTGTGGAGTGCCAGCCATCCGACGGCGTATGTGGCACGACGGGCAGCGTGGATTCGGCAGCAGATGAGCCAGCTGGGCGGGGATGGTTACTTGGCGGAGTTGAACAACTCCCGCAAAGCCCCGTGGGCTGACTGACACAACACACAAACAAATGTGGGAGCGGGCTTGCTCGCGAATGCGGTGGTTCAGTCAATATCTACAGTGACTGACACTCCGCTTTCGCGAGCAAGCCCGCTCCCACATTCGATCGTGCTGTTTTCGATACCCGCGTTTTAAGCGGCGATCGACAACTTCAGCTTGTTCATCGCGCTTTTCTCAAGCTGACGAATCCGCTCGGCCGACACGTTGTACTTCTGTGCCAGGTCGTGCAGCGTGGCTTTGTCTTCAGCCAACCAGCGCTGATAGAGGATGTCACGGCTGCGGTCGTCCAGCACTTCCAGCGCTTCGTGCAGGTTCTGGTTGGAGTTGTCGCTCCAGTCGGCGTCTTCCAGTTGACGCGCCGGGTCGTACCGGTGGTCTTCCAGGTAGTTGGCCGGCGATTGGAAGGCGCTGTCGTCGTCCGCTTCAGCGGCCGGGTCGAAGGCCATGTCATGGCCGGTCAGGCGACTTTCCATCTCGCGCACTTCACGCGGTTCCACGCCGAGGCTTTCGGCCACACGGTGGACTTCCTCGTTGTTCAGCCACGCCAAGCGTTTTTTCTGGCTGCGCAGGTTAAAGAACAGCTTGCGCTGAGCCTTGGTGGTCGCGACTTTCACGATGCGCCAGTTGCGCAGGATGAACTCGTGGATTTCCGCCTTGATCCAGTGCACGGCAAACGACACCAAACGCACGCCCATCTCAGGGTTGAAGCGCTTTACAGCCTTCATCAGGCCGACGTTGCCTTCCTGAATCAGGTCAGCCTGGGCCAGGCCGTAGCCGCTATAGCTACGGGCGATATGTACGACAAAACGCAGGTGGGCGAGCACCATCTGCCGAGCCGCCCCCAAATCCTGCTCATAGTAGAGACTCTCGGCCAGTTCACGCTCCTGCTCGGGCGTCAGCAATGGAATGCTGTTGACCGTGTGCACATAGGCCTCCAGGTTCGCACCTGGGACCAGAGCATAAGCAGGTTGCAAAGAAGTGGTCATACGAAAAAACCTCCGACTCACATAACTCGTGCAGTTCAGCACTGCGAAAATTGACCGGGAACCGTAGGACAAGTTCCCTAAACCACCAATACGGTCAATACAAACGAAACCACATTAATCTGACATTAACTACTTCGGTGCCAGCTCACGTAAATGACGAGCGACCGCAATCCAGGCACCGATATACCCCAACAAGACGGCGCCAAGCAAGAGACTCAGACCGTCGGCGACCGGCACACCGGCCAGGGCAAAATCGCTGCCGTACAAGCCGGCCAGCCCGACTACCGCGTCGTTCAGCCAGTTCAAGCCAAAAGCCAGCACGCCCCAGGACAAAATCCCGGCACCGAAGCCATAAAGCGCGCCCATGTACAGAAAAGGCCTACGCACATAGCTGTCTGTGCCGCCGACCAGTTTAATCACTTCTATCTCGGTGCGGCGGTTTTCAATATGAAGACGAATGGTATTACCTATCACCAAAAGTAATGCAGACACCAACAATACCGTCAGACCGAACACGAAGCGGTCGCCCAGCTTGAGAATCGCCGCCAGGCGCTCCACCCAGACTAGATCAAGTTGTGCCTGTTGCACCTTGGGCATCTCTGCGAGTTTTTGTCGCAGGGCCTCAAGCGCCGGCTTGTCGACTTCGTTCGGCGTCACCAGCACCACGCCCGGCAGCGGGTTCTGCGGCAACTCTTTAAGCGCCTCACCCAGGCCCGATTGCTGCTGGAACTCTTCAAGGGCCTGATCGCGGCTGATGTATTCGGCCTCCGCCACGCCCGGCAGGTTTTTGATGTCGTCGCGCAGGTTCTCGCCGTCTTTGGCGCTGGTGTCGAGGTCCAGGTACAGGGAAATCTGCGCCGCGCGCTGCCAGGAACCGCCCAGGCGCTCCACATTATTAAGCAGCAGCGACAAACCCATCGGCAGGCTCAGTGCCACGGCCATTACCAGGCAGGTGAAAAAGCTGCCGATCGGCTGTTTGCCCAGGCGGCGCAGGCTGTCGACCAAGCTGGCGCGATGACTTTCGATCCAGGCGCGCAGCAGCGTGGCGAAATCCGGACCATCATCGTCGTCGCGTTTTTTCTTCGGCGGTTGCGGGTCGGCGGCTTTTGGCGCCACACGCTCGGAAACCTTGGGGCTGCGAGTCGCACTCATACGCCAGCCTCCCCGTCGCCGATCAGGCGGCCGCGTTGCAAGGTCAGCATGCGGTGGCGCATGCGGGCGATCAGTGCCAGGTCATGACTGGCGATCAGCACGCTGGTGCCCAGGCGGTTGATGTCTTCGAACACGCCCATGATCTCAGCCGCCAGACGCGGGTCAAGGTTACCGGTAGGCTCATCCGCCAGCAGCAAGGCCGGGCGGTGGACGATGGCGCGGGCGATGCCGACACGCTGTTGCTGGCCGGTGGACAGGTCGCCCGGATACAGGTCGGTCTTGTCCGACAGCGCCACGCGCTCCAGAGCCGAATCCACGCGCTTGACGATTTCAGCCTTGGACAGGCCGAGAATCTGCAACGGCAAGGCAATGTTGTTGAACACCGTGCGATCGAACAGCAACTGATGGTTCTGGAACACTACGCCGATCTGGCGGCGCAGGAACGGGATCTGCGCATTGCTGATGGTCGCCAGATCCTGGCCGGCCAGCAGCAGCTTGCCGGTGGTCGGGCGCTCCATCGCCAGCAACAGGCGCAGCAGCGTACTTTTACCGGCACCCGAGTGGCCGGTTACAAACAGAAACTCGCCACGCCGTACTCGAAAGCTCAGCTCATGCAAGCCCACATGCCCGTTGGCGTAGCGTTTACCGACCTGTTCGAATCGAATCATGAACGCTCCCGCTCGGCGAAAAGTGCCTGTACAAAGGGTTCGGCTTCAAAGGTGCGCAGGTCGTCGATACCTTCACCGACACCGATATAACGAATCGGCAACCCGAACTGTTTGGCCAGGGCGAAGATCACGCCGCCTTTGGCCGTGCCGTCGAGCTTAGTCAATGCCAGGCCGGTCAGTTGCACCGTCTGGTTGAATTGTTTGGCCTGGCTGATAGCGTTCTGACCGGTACCGGCGTCGAGCACCAGCAGCACTTCGTGCGGGGCGTCAGCGTCGAGCTTGCCGATCACGCGGCGCACTTTCTTCAGCTCTTCCATCAAGTTGTCTTTGGTGTGCAGACGACCGGCGGTATCAGCGATCAACACGTCGATGTTACGGGCCTTGGCAGCTTGCACGGCATCGAAGATCACCGAGGCGGAATCGGCGCCCGTGTGCTGGGCGATGACCGGGATCTTGTTGCGCTCACCCCAGACCTGCAGCTGCTCCACGGCAGCGGCACGGAAAGTGTCACCAGCGGCGAGCATGACTTTTTTGCCTTCGGACTGCAGCTTCTTGGCCAGTTTGCCGATGGTGGTGGTTTTGCCGGCGCCGTTGACGCCGACCACCAGAATCACGAACGGCTTGTTCGGCGTGATCACCAGCGGGGCTTCTACAGGTTTAAGCATCGCGGCCAGTTCGGCCTGCAGGGACTTGTAGAGTGCATCGGCGTCGGTCAGCTGCTTGCGCGCAACCTTCTGGGTCAGGCTCTGGATGATCACGGCAGTGGCTTCAACGCCCACGTCGGCGGTGAGCAGACGGGTTTCGATGTCTTCCAGCAGCTCGTCATCGATGACCTTCTTGCCCAGGAACAGGCTGGCCATGCCTTCGCCGATGCTGGCACTGGTTTTGCTCAGGCCTTGCTTGAGGCGGGCGAAGAACCCGGTTTTGCTGGTTTCAACGGCAGCCACAACAGGCTCCGGGGCAACCGGCGGCTCGATAATGGCGGGAGCGGCAACCACAACAGGTGCAGGCGCAGGCGCAGGCTCAACAGTGACGGGCGCAGGCGCTTCAACGACCACTGCAACCGGCTCAACAACCGCTGGAATCGGCGGCGTGACGTGCTCGGCCTGTACATCTTCAACCAGTGCCACAGGCTCTTCAGCCACCGGCAGTTCCAGCCACGGCGTGTGCTCGGGCGCAGGCTCCGGCTCAACCACCGGTTGCAACACCGGCTCGGCCATCGGCAGCACCACCGGCGCGGGCGGCTCAGCGTCTATGACCGGTTCTGGAATCGGCTCAGGCTGAACCTGTGGCTGTTCGACGACGGTTTCCTGCGGCTTTTTGCGCAGCCATCCGAACAGGCCTTTTTTCTCGCCAGCCGCAGCTGGGCTCTTCTTGTCGTCGTTGGAACCAAACATGGAGGACGGCTATCTCAAAGTAGCGATGCGCCAGGGCGCCTCGGTAAATAAATTCGATGCAGAACAGACTGCGTTAACGCTCGCTTGTTCATGCGCAACATTTTGTAAGGCGTAAATAAAGGCCTCAACAAATCGTTTCAATAAAGGACTGAAGCGACAAAATCGGCGAAAAGTAGAAGATTGTCGGGGAAACCCAGCGCCAACTCCTACATTCCTACGACTCGATCCGGAACCATATGACCGCCGCAGTGGCCGCCCCTGAATCGGATCAGTATCCTAGCACCTCCTCGCCCGCCGACGCTAAGACCAAGCGGGTAGCCCAACAGGTTAAAACACGAATGATTGCTCTAGCCCGCCGCGCCGCAGGCCTGCTGCTCAGCACAGTTTGTCTGCCTCTTTCAGCCTTGGCTGCCGACCCACAACCCACCCATGAATTCACCCTCGATAACGGCCTTAAAGTGGTCGTGCGCGAAGACCATCGCGCGCCGGTGGTGGTTTCCCAGGTCTGGTACAAGGTCGGCTCGAGCTACGAAACCCCGGGCCAGACCGGTTTGTCCCACGCTCTGGAACACATGATGTTCAAGGGCAGCGCCAAAGTAGGTCCCGGCGAAGCCTCACTGATCCTGCGCGACCTGGGCGCCGAAGAAAACGCCTTCACCAGCGACGACTACACCGCGTACTACCAGGTACTGGCGCGTGACCGCCTGGGCGTCGCTTTCGAGCTGGAAGCCGACCGCATGGCCAGCCTGCGCCTGCCGGCCGATGAGTTCAGCCGCGAAATCGAGGTGATCAAGGAAGAACGCCGCCTGCGCACCGACGACAATCCGATGTCCAAGGCCTACGAGCGCTTCAAGGCGATGGCCTACCCAGCCAGCGGTTACCACACGCCAACCATCGGCTGGATGGCTGACCTTGAGCGCATGAAAGTCGAAGAGCTGCGCCACTGGTACCAGTCCTGGTATGTGCCGAACAACGCCACACTGGTGGTGGTCGGCGACGTGACGCCGGATGAGGTCAAGAAACTCGCCCAGCGCTACTTCGGCCCAATCCCCAAGCGTGACGTGCCACCGGCCAAGATCCCGCTGGAGCTGGCCGAACCTGGCGAGCGCTTGCTGACCCTGCACGTGCAGACCCAACTGCCAAGCGTGATCCTCGGCTTCAACGTGCCGGGCCTGGCGACTGCCGAAGACAAGCGCTCGGTGCAAGCCTTGCGCCTGCTCTCGGCCCTGCTGGATGGCGGCTACAGCGCACGTATCTCGGAGCAACTGGAGCGCGGTGAAGAGCTGGTCTCCGGCGCCTCCACCAGCTACGACGCCTATACCCGTGGTGACAGCCTGTTCACATTGAGCGCCACGCCGAACCAACAGAAGAAAAAGACCATTGCCCAGGCCGAAGCCGGCCTGTGGCGTTTGCTCGACGAGCTGAAAGCCAAGCCGCCGACCACCGAAGAACTGGAGCGTATCCGCGCCCAAGTGATTGCCGGTGTGGTTTACCAGCGTGATTCCATCACCAGCCAGGCCACGGCCATCGGCTCGCTGGAAACCGTCGGCCTGTCGTGGAAACTCATGGACACCGAGCTTGCCGACCTGCAAAGCGTGACCCCGGAAGATATCCAGAAAGCCGCACGGACTTATTTCACCCGCGAACGTTTGAGCGTCGCCCATGTTTTGCCCGAGGAGACCGCTCATGAGTAATCGCAAAAGCAGCCGCCTGATCTTCCCCGGCCTGGTCGTCGTCACCCTGATCGCCGCCAGCGCCGTGTACTTCCTGCGCCCGAGTGAATCGGTGGCCAGCCAGGCCCTGGACAAGGCGCAATCGGCCAACAAATTGCAATCTTTGGCGGAACTGGACGGCAAGGCGCCGACCAACCGCAAGCTCGACGTGCAAACCTGGACCACCGCCGAAGGCGCCAAGGTGCTGTTCGTCGAAGCTCACGAACTGCCGATGTTCGACATGCGCATCCTGTTCGCCGCCGGCAGCAGCCAGGACGGCAACACGCCCGGCGTGGCGCTGCTGACCAACGCCATGCTCAACGAAGGCATACCGGGCAAGGATGTCAGCCAGATCGCCAGCGGCTTTGAAGGGCTGGGCGCCGACTTCGGCAATGGCGCTTTTCGCGACATGGCGTTGGTGTCCCTGCGCAGCCTGAGCGACAGCGACAAGCGCGACGCGGCCCTGGCGCTGTTTGACCAAGTGATCGGCAAGCCGACTTTCCCGGCCGACTCCCTGGCGCGCATCAAGAACCAGATTCTTGCCGGTTTTGAATATCAGAAACAGAACCCCGGCAAGCTGGCCAGTCTTGAGCTGTTCAAGCGTTTGTACGGCGACCACCCTTACGCGCACCCAAGCGAAGGCACGCCCGAGAGCGTTCCGGCGATTACCCTGGCGCAGTTGCAGGCGTTCCACGCCAAGGCTTATGCGGCGGGCAACGCAGTGATCGCCGTGGTGGGCGATCTGACTCGCGCCGAGGCGCAAGCCATGACGGCCAAGGTCTCCGCATCGCTGCCCAAAGGGCCGGCCCTGGCCAAGATCGCCCAGCCGACCGAGCCGAAAGCTGGCCTGAGCCATATCGAGTTCCCGTCCAAGCAAACCCATTTGCTGTTCGCGCAACTGGGCATCGACCGCGCCGACCCGGACTACGCCGCCTTGTCCCTGGGCAACCAGATCCTCGGCGGCGGCGGTTTCGGCACCCGCTTAATGAGCGAAGTGCGTGAGAAGCGCGGCCTGACCTACGGCGTTTACTCCGGTTTCTCGCCGATGCAGGTGCGTGGCCCGTTCATGATCAACCTGCAGACCCGCGCCGAAATGAGCGGCGGCACCCTGCGCCTGGTTGAAGACGTGCTGGCCGATTACCTCAAGACCGGCCCCACGCAAAAGGAACTGGACGACGCCAAGCGTGAGCTGGCCGGCAGCTTCCCGCTGTCCACCGCGAGCAACGCCGATATCGTCGGGCAACTGGGCGCCATGGGTTTCTATAACCTGCCGCTGAGCTATCTTGAGGATTTCATGAAACAATCCCAGGCCCTGACCGTAGAGCAGGTCAAGGCTGCAATGAATAAACACTTGAGCGCCGACAAGATGGTCATCGTGACCGCCGGCCCGACGATTGCGCAAAAGCCACTACCGCCCCCCACTGATAAACCCGCCGAGCAGCCGCTCGGGGTTCCGGAGCATTAATGGCCAGTTCATCTCGCCCGAAAAAACCTGTCCACAACGTGCATAACGGTGTGGGCCAACTACGCATCATTGGCGGTGAATGGGGCAGCCGCAAGCTGAGTTTTCCCGACGTCGTGGGCCTGCGCCCAACGCCGGACCGCGTGCGTGAAACCCTGTTCAACTGGCTCGCGCCGTATATCGGCGGCGCCAAGGTACTGGACCCGTTCGCCGGCAGTGGCGCGCTGTTCCTGGAGGCGCTGTCCCGTGGCGCGGCCCAGGGCCAGGCGCTGGATGCCAGCAATGTGGCGGTATCCAGCCTCAAGGAACACTTGGGCACACTGCGCTGCACCACCGGCCAGGTGCAGACCGCCGATGCACTGCGCTACCTGGAAACCCAGGCGGCCAGCGAATACGACGTGGTGTTCCTCGACCCGCCGTTCAACCAGAACCTGTTGCCGACGGTGTGTGCGTTGCTGGAAGAACGCCAGTGGCTGGCACCCGACGCGTGGATCTACACTGAAAGCGAGACCGCGCCGTCGACCCTCGGCCTGCCGGGCAGCTGGCGCCTGCACCGGGAGCAGAAGTCCGGTCGGGTGTATTACGCGTTGTGGCACCGGTTGGTTGAAAGCGCTGCTTAACCTTAGGTAAATGTTGTAGTGAGCAGGATTGTTGTGGCGAGCAGGCTTGCCACAACAAGCTCGCATGCCACAGTGAGTTCGCTTGCTACCGAGAGTTTCATGATCCCGTCTTCTGAACTGTTCAAACCCGCCTTCGGCCTCGGCAACCCTCACTTGCAGACCTTGTGGGGTCCGCTGTGGCGCCCCACTACCCACATCGAACGCCAACGCGAACGCCTGTGGCTGGATGACGGCGACTTTCTCGACCTCGACTGGCACGGCCCACATGACGCGCAAGCGCCGTTGGTGCTGGTGCTGCACGGGCTGACCGGCTCGTCCAACTCGCCCTACGTGGCCGGGCTGCAAAAAGCCCTCGCCGCCCAAGGCTGGGCCAGCGCCGCCTTGAATTGGCGTGGGTGCTCGGGCGAGCCAAACCTGTTGGCCCGCAGCTATCACTCCGGTGCCAGTGAAGACCTGGCGGCGGCGATTGCCCATCTGCGGGCCAAGCGCCCCTTGGCGCCGCTGTACGCGGTGGGTTATTCGTTGGGCGGTAATGTGCTGCTCAAGCACCTGGGCGAAACCGGCGAGGCATCCGGTCTGCAAGGCGCAGCGGCAGTGTCGGTGCCGTTTCGACTGGACCAGTGCGCCGATCGCATCGGGCTGGGCTTTTCGCGGGTTTATCAGAAGCATTTCATGCGCGAGATGTTGGCGTATATCCGCGTCAAGCAAAGCCGCTTTGTAGAGGATGGCAGGGCCGAAGGGCTGAAAACCCTGGAAGCCCTGGGCTCATTGGAAAAAATGCGTACGTTCTGGGACTTCGACGGCCGGGTGACCGCGCCGTTGCACGGGTTCCTCAGCGCCGAGGACTATTACCGTCGCGCCTCGAGCCGTTACTACCTGGGCGAAATCCGCACGCCAACGCTGATTATCCAGGCCGCCGATGACCCGTTCGTGTTTGCTCATAGCCTGCCCGAGGCCAGTGAACTGTCGGATTGCACCGAGTTTGAGTTGTTGGCCAAGGGTGGGCATGTGGGGTTTGTGGATGGCACGCTCAAGCGCCCCAGTTACTACCTGGAGCGCCGTATTCCGCAATGGTTACTGACACAACACGGTTAAAACTGTGGGAGCTGGCTTGCCTGCGATGAGGGAGTGTCAGTCAGATAACTATTGGCTGACACACCGCTATCGCAGGCAAGCCAGCTCCCACAGTTTGATTGGGGTCACATGGCTGATAAATCAGTCGCCGGTTGCAATTTCCCGCTCTGGATCGGTAATCCACTCACTCCACGACCCCGCATACAACTTGCCCAACGGGTAACCGGCCAAACTCAAGGCAAACAAGTTGTGGCACGCCGTCACGCCCGAACCGCAATACGCCACCAGTTCATCCGGTGAGCGGCCCTGCAACTGCGCGGCGAAGCGCTGTTTAAGCTGATCGGCCGGCAGGAAACGGCCGTCACTGCCCAGGTTTTCGTTGAACGCCGCACATTGCGCACCGGGAATGTGCCCGGCAATCGGGTCAATCGGCTCCACTTCGCCGCGAAAACGCGCCTGGGCGCGGGCGTCGATCAAGGTCAGGCCCGGTTCGCTCAAGCGTTTTTGCAAATGCTCGGCATCCAGCAGCAGGCGGTTGTCCGGCTTACCGGCAAACGTTCCCGGCTCAACCACAGGCGCATCGAGGCTCAACGGGAAACCGGCGGCGTGCCAGGCCTTGAGGCCACCGTCCAGGATAAACACCCCGTCGCGCTTACCCAGCCAGGCCAGCAACCACCAGGCGCGGGCGGCATAGGCGCCGGGGCCGTCGTCGTACAGGACGATGTCGGTGTTGGCATGGATGCCCCAGGCCCGCAGTTGCGCAACCAAAGTGTCCGCTGCCGGTAGCGGGTGGCGACCCGTCACGCCTTTGGTCACCGGCCCACTGAGGTGGCGCTCCAGGTCGGCATATTGCGCGCCTTCGATATGCCCTTCGGCATAGCTGCACAGCCCGTAGTCCGGGTCTTCAAGGGCAAAACGACAATCCAGGATCACCAGCCCTGCGGCCTTCTGGCGTTCGGCCAATTGCTGGGGGCTGATCAGTTGGGCAAGCGGCATGACGGGCTCCTGTAAACAGATTCGGGATAGGTCCTACTTCACTTCTTCCAGTGCCTGGTTCAACGGCACGTAAAACTCTTTGAACAGCGCATCCACTGCCTCTTTCGCCTGAGGCGTGACAAACCCCGCCTCCAGCACCAGCACCTGATACACACCACGCTTGATCGCTTCGGCGCTCAAGTGCGCGGAGTTTTCATTGGTGGTGCACAGAAACCGCACCCACGAGGTGAGGATAATCCAGGCATTGAGGGTCAGGGCCTCGGTTTGCACCGGGTCCATATTGAGGATGCCGGCGTCGACAAACCCTTGGTAAATGGCCCCGCCCTGGATCAGGCAGCGCTGGGAAAACCGCCGGTAACCGGTGGCCAGTTCCGGGTCGCTTTCCAGCAGGTGTTCGAGGTCCCGATGCAGGAAGCGATAACGCCACATGCCGGCCAGCACGGCCTGCAGGTAAAAGCGCTTGTCTTCGACGGTGACGGCGCGGCCCTGGGGCGGGCGCAGAAAACTGTCCACCAACGCTTCGTACTCACGAAACAGCACGGCGATGATCGCCTGCTTGTTGGGGAAGTGGTAGTACAGGTTGCCCGGGGAAATTTCCATATGGGCGGCGATATGGTTGGTACTGACGCTGCGCTCACCCTGCTGGTTAAAAAGCTCCAGGCTGGTTTGCACAATGCGCTCGCTGGTCTTTACTCGTGGTGCCATAGGGGATCAGCTTCTGAACACGGGATGGGGCATCTTACGGCCTATCCTTGTCAGGATAAATCCGCATGTTGCTGCAATGACATTTGACAATTTAGAGCAATGACTCTAAAAATCCAGGCAGACCTATAACAATCGGGAACTGCGCCATGTCTGCCAACGTTGCCTACCTGCAAGATTCCCAGGCGCTGGATCAACTCCAGGACCTGTTCGACGCCCAACGTCACGCCTACGCGGCCAACCCGATGCCGCCCGCTGCACAGCGTCAGCAATGGCTGAAGGCTTTGCGTGATGTGCTCAGCGACGAACGCCAGGCATTGATCAATGCCATCAGCCAGGACTTCAGCCACCGCAGCGCAGACGAAACGCTGTTCGCCGAATTGATGCCCAGCCTGCATGGCATTCACTACGCCAGCAAACACCTCAAAGGCTGGATGAAACCTTCCCGGCGCGCGGTAGGCATTGCCTTCCAACCGGCCTCAGCCAAAGTCATCTACCAGCCGCTGGGTGTAGTCGGGGTGATTGTGCCCTGGAATTACCCGTTGTACCTGGCCATTGGCCCGTTGGTCGGGGCGTTGGCGGCGGGAAACCGGGTGATGCTCAAACTCAGCGAATCCACGCCCGCCACGGGCGAACTGCTTAAGGCGTTGCTGGCGAAGATTTTCCCCGAAGACCTGGTGTGCGTGGTGCTGGGCGAAGCTGAAGTGGGCATGGCATTTTCCAAACTGCGCTTCGACCACCTGCTGTTCACTGGCGCCACCAGCATCGGCAAGCATGTGATGCGCGCGGCCGCCGAGCACCTGACACCGGTCACCCTGGAACTGGGCGGCAAATCGCCGGCTATTGTTTCCGCCGATGTGCCACTCAAGGACGCCGCCGAGCGCATCGCCTTCGGTAAATGCCTGAATGCCGGGCAAACCTGTGTGGCACCCGACTACGTGCTGGTGCCGGAAGACCGCGTTGACGGTTTCGTCGAGGCCTACAGCAACGCCGTTCGCGGGTTTTATCCGACACTGGCCGACAACCCGGACTACACCGCCATCATCAATGAGCGGCAACAGGCCCGGCTCAATGCCTACGTCAAAGACGCCACCGACAAGGGCGCCACCGTGATTGCGCTGTATGACCAAGGCCAGGCACGGCGTATGGCCCATAGCCTGTTGCTGAATGTCAGCGACGAGATGACGGTGATGCAGGATGAAATCTTCGGCCCGCTGCTACCTATCGTGCCTTACCGCGGCCTCGACCAGGCGTTTGCCTACATCAACCAGCGCCCTCGCCCACTGGCTCTGTATTACTTCGGCTACAACAAGGGCGAACAGAACCGCGTGCTCCACGAGACCCATTCCGGCGGTGTTTGCCTTAACGACACGCTGCTGCATGTGGCCCAGGACGACATGCCCTTTGGCGGTATCGGCCCGTCGGGCATGGGCCATTACCACGGCCATGAAGGCTTCCTCACGTTCAGCAAGGCCAAGGGTGTGCTGGTCAAACAGCGCCTGAACGCGGCAAAACTGATCTACCCGCCTTATGGCAAAGCCATCCAGAAGTTGATCCAGAAGCTGTTTATCCGCTGATTCCGCCACCCTCGGGATAACAATAAGAATGAACCCTAGCCTGACTGAAACACCTGCGCTGTCACGGCGCGGCGTCCTGAAAATCGGCCTGTGCGCCAGTGCGTTCCTGGCCACCGCCGGCTTGGGGGCCAGCCTCAGCGGCTGTTCCAGCAGTACTCCGGCCAGTGGCTTTGCGATGCTGCGCAGCAGTGATTTGCCGTTTTTGCGCGCAATCATCCCGGTGCTGCTCGAAGGCGCGGCCAGCGCCCAGGACGTGGTCGCCGGCATCGAAGACACCCTGAAAAAACTCGACTACAGCCTGCAAAACCTGTCACCGGAGATGTTCAAGCTCACCCAGCAGCTGTTCGACGTGCTGAGCATGGGCATCACCCGTGGCCCGTTGACCGGCATTTGGGGCAGTTGGGAAAACGCCAGCAGCGATCAGATCCGCAACTTCCTGCACCGCTGGGAAAACAGCTACCTGAACCTGCTGCGCATGGGCCAGGGCTCGCTGCTCAAGCTGGTGATCATGGCCTGGTACTTCCGGCCGCAATCCTGGGCGCATTGCGGCTACCCCGGCCCGCCAAAGATCTAAGCCTGGCAACCCGCTCCCACATTGACCGTAACTTCGTAGCGTTTAACGCATAAAAATAAGAGTGCACTTCTATGCCCGTACCCGATCTGTTCCGCGATGGCCTGGCCCGTGGCTGGAAAACTCACAATGGCGCCGCCCTCAGCAATGACCTGACCCTGGAAGCCGACGTGGCCATCATCGGCAGTGGCGCGGGTGGCGGCACCACTGCCGAGATCCTCAGTGCCGCGGGCTACAAAGTACTGCTGATCGAAGAAGGCCCGCTCAAGACCAGCAGCGACTTCAAGCTGCTCGAAGACGAAGCCTACGCCAGCCTCTATCAGGAAGGCATCGGCCGCATGAGCAAGGACGGCGCGATTACTATCCTGCAGGGCCGTGCCGTCGGCGGTACCACGCTGATCAACTGGACCTCAAGCTTTCGTACACCCGACGCCACCCTCGCCCACTGGGCCAGTGAATACGCGGTCAAAGGCCACAGCAGCGCCGAAATGGCGCCATGGTTCGAAAAGATGGAACAACGCCTGGGCATCGCCCCCTGGGCCATTCCACCAAATGCCAACAATGATGTGATCCGCAAAGGCTGCGAAAAGCTCGGCTATAGCTGGCACGTGATCCCGCGCAACGTGCGCGGCTGCTTCAACCTGGGTTATTGCGGCATGGGGTGCCCGGTCAACGCCAAGCAATCGATGCTGGTGACCACCATTCCCTCTACGCTGGAAAAGGGCGGCGAACTGCTCTACCTGGCCCGCGCCGAGCACCTGAAATACAGCGGCGACACCATCAGCAGCCTTGAATGCGTGGCCATGGATGAACGTTGCGTGGCGCCTACCGGGCGCAAGATCACGGTCAAGGCCAAGCATTACGTGCTGGCGGGCGGCGGCATCAACAGCCCGGCGCTGTTGATGCGCTCGAGCGCGCCCGACCCGTATTCGCGGTTGGGCAAGCGTACCTTCCTGCACTTGGTGAATTTCTCCGCCGGGCAGTTCGACGAGGTGATCAACCCGTTCTATGGTGCGCCGCAGTCGATCTATTCCGACCACTTCCAGTGGCAGGATGGCACCACCGGCAAAATGTCCTACAAGCTGGAGGCACCGCCGCTGCATCCTGGCCTGGTCAGCACGCTGTTCGGTGGCTACGGCACCGCAAACGCGCTGGACATGAGCCAGTTGCCCCACACCCACGCCATGCTCGCCCTGCTGCGCGACGGTTTTCACCCCGACAGCCCTGGTGGCGCGGTGGAACTACGTGGCGACGGCACGCCGGTGCTCGACTATCAGGTCTCGGATTACGCCTGGGACGGCCTGCGCCGTGCGTTTCATACCATGGCCGAGATTCAGTTCGCGGCGGGCGCCAAGTCGGTCAAGCCGTTGCATCACGATGCACGCTACGTAAATACCCTGGCCGAAGCGCGCAGCCTGATCGACGGGTTGAGCCTGGAACTGCATCGCACCACGCTGGGCAGCGCCCATGTGATGGGCGGTTGCGCCATGGGCGAAGACCCGAAAAACGCGGTGGCCGACAGCCTCGGCCGTCATCATCAATTGCGTAACCTGTCGATCCACGACGGCTCGCTGTTCCCCACCAGCATTGGCGCCAACCCGCAATTATCGGTGTACGGGCTGACTGCGCAACTGGCGACGGCATTGGCCGAACGTCTGAAAACGGCATGAAAAAACCGGGTATTCACGGTATCTATCTACATAAGTCGACTTGGCCCACCGGGCATGCTGCGATACCATCCGGTTCCCCAACGGACTCCGCCAGGACGACGCGATGAACCGAGTGTTGTACCCAGGAACCTTCGACCCGATTACCAAAGGCCATGGCGATCTGGTCGAACGTGCGTCTCGCTTGTTCGACCATGTGATCATCGCGGTCGCGGCCAGCCCCAAGAAAAACCCGTTGTTTCCCCTGGAACAGCGTGTGGAGCTGGCGCAGGAGGTCACCAAGCACCTGCCCAACGTGGAAGTGGTGGGCTTTTCCACGTTGCTCGCGCATTTCGCCAAAGAGCAGAACGCCAATGTGTTCCTGCGTGGTCTGCGCGCAGTGTCGGATTTCGAATACGAATTCCAGCTGGCCAACATGAACCGCCAACTGGCGCCGGACGTGGAAAGTCTGTTCCTCACGCCGTCTGAGCGTTACTCGTTCATTTCCTCGACGTTGGTGCGTGAAATTGCCGCTTTGGGCGGAGATATCACCAAGTTCGTGCACCCGGCCGTGGCCGATGCGCTGACCCTGCGCTTCAAGAAGTAAGACCGCTCAACCGGCGCCCGCTCGCACTGCGGGCGCCAATGCGGCACAATTGCGCGCATTAGTTTTCAGATGCCCTGGCTGACAGCCCTGGCAGGAGTTTCCATGTCCCTGATCATCACCGACGATTGCATCAACTGCGACGTCTGCGAACCCGAGTGCCCGAACGCTGCGATTTCCCAGGGCGAAGAGATCTACGTGATCGACCCCAACCTGTGCACCCAGTGCGTCGGCCACTACGACGAACCTCAGTGCCAGCAAGTGTGCCCGGTGGATTGCATTCCGCTGGATGAAGCACGGCCGGAGACTGAAGAGCAGTTGATGGAGAAGTACCGGTTGATTACCGGCAAGGCCTGAAGTTATTTATTGCCTGCGATGGCGACATCAGCCATCACCCGGCATTCAGCTCTGGCACTTGGGGCAAAACACACTCGCCCGCTGCCCCAGCACCACATTGCGCAACTCGCTCCCGCAGACCTTGCACGCCTCGCCGCCCCGGCCGTAGACGTACAGTTCCTGCTGGAAATACCCCGGTTGCCCGTCGCCGCCGATAAAGTCCCGCAACGTGGTGCCGCCCCGCTCGATGGCCGCTGCCAGCACGCGCTTGATCTCGATCGCGAGCTTCAAGTAGCGCCCGCGTGAGATACCGCCCGCAGCCCGGCGCGGATCGATCCCCGCCGCAAACAACGCTTCCGTCGCGTAGATATTGCCTACGCCCACCACCACCGCGTTGTCCATGATGAACGGCTTCACCGCCATCGACTTGCCACGCGAGAGCTGGAACAGACGCTCGCCATCAAACAGCTCGGTCAACGGCTCCGGCCCCAGGCGCAGCAGCAGTTCGTGGTTGTGCGGGTCCTGGCTCCACAGCATCGCACCGAAACGCCGAGGGTCGGTGTAGCGCAGCGCCAGGCCAGACTCCAACTCGATATCCACGTGCTCATGCTTGAGCGCCGGCAAACCGACTTCCACCAAGCGCAAATTGCCCGACATCCCCAAATGGCTGATCAACGTGCCCACTTCAGCATTGATCAACAGGTACTTGGCCCGCCGCTCCACCAGCACGATGCGCTGCCCCGACAGGCGCACATCCAGGTCTTCCGGGATCGGCCAGCGCAAGCGCCGCTCACGCACCACCACCCGGCTGACACGTTGGCCTTCCAAATGCGGCGCAATCCCGCGGCGGGTCGTTTCGACTTCGGGTAACTCGGGCATGTGTACCTCTTGATTAAAGGGTCAGTGGGCGCCCAGTTCGCGAATGGACAGCTTCAGGCTTTCAAAGTCGTAGTCCGACAAGCCCACGTAATCCAGCACCAGATGGCCGATGGCATCCCACTCATGGTCCGCCGACTGGTTACCCAGCACGCGGCAGGACGAGCAGATGTGCTCGGCCATCTTGAGGATCGCCAGCAGGTTTTTAAGTTGCGGATTGCGCGATGACTCATCGCTGAAAATCGCCAGGGCATTGTGGTGGTTGGCGATCGCGTCGGTCACATGCTCCGGCAGTCGCCAGGATTTGGCGGTGTAGTAACCCACCACGGCATGGTTGGTGTTGAGCGCGTGGTTCTCGGTGTCGACCACCCGACAATCCGGGCCGGCATTGGCATACGCCTGCTCCAGCACCGCCATGTAGTTGGGGAAGCGCTTGAGCATCAGCGGCACGCCGCAATCGTGGAACAGGCCCAAGGCATAGGCCTCGTCGACCGCTTGCGAGCCGGTGCGCTTGGCCAGGGTCAGGCAGGTCATGGCCACGTCCTGGGCGGTGTCCCAGAAGCGGTTGAGCGTAACGATGGTGTCGTCGCTCATCTCGCCCTTGATCGACTGCGCGTTGATCAGGTTGATGACCGAGCGGCTGCCCAGCAGGTTCACCGCGCGCTGGATCGAGGCGATCTTGTTGCTCAGGCCGTAATACGGCGAGTTGACGATCTTCAGCAGCGCGCCGGACAGGCCCGGGTCCTGGGAGATCAACCGCGCGATCACTTCCAGGTCCGGGTCGGGCATGTACTGCTCCATCTGCAAATCCACCATGATTTGCGGTTGAGGCGGCACGCTGATGCCTTGCAGGGCCTGTTGGATCTGCTCGGCGGAAAGCTCTGGGGACATAAATACACACTCTGGACTAGGCGTGAATTCTAACCTTTATGAAGACCCGGCCGACACCCAAAAACCGAACTGGAACCGGATCAAACGTGGGAGCTGGCTTGTCGGGTCGCCGCACCGCTGCGAAAGCATCACCGCCGTACGTCAGATACACCGCGCCGTCCGCATCGCAGGCAAGCCAGCTCCCACAGAACAGCCGCACAACAGGGTATACTCCCGCTCTTTTTTCCGGAGCGACGTCATGTCCCTGCCAAGCCTGCGTCTCAAAGCCAACGCCGATCGTCGTTTGCGCAACGGCCACCTGTGGGTCTACAGCAACGAAATCGACGTGGCCGCCACCCCACTTCACGGCTTCCAGGCAGGCGACCAGGCTATCCTGGAAGCGGCCGGCGGCAAGACTTTGGGCATCGTGGCCATGAGCCCGAACAACCTGATCTGCGCCCGTCTGCTGTCGCGTGACATCAAGTTGCCGCTGGACAAGTCGTTGCTGGTGCACCGCATCAACGTCGCGCTGTCCCTGCGTGACCGCCTGTTCGACAAGCCGTTCTACCGCCTGGTCTACGGTGATTCCGACCTGTTGCCGGGCCTGGTGGTCGACCGTTTCGGCGACATCCTGGTGGTGCAGATCGCCTCGGCAACCATGGAAGCCCATAAGGAAGACGTGATCGCCGCGTTGACCCAAGTGCTCAAGCCAAGCGGCATCCTGTTCAAGAACGACTCCGCCGCGCGCGACGCCGAAGGCCTCAACCGCTACGTCGAAACCGTGTTCGGCCTGGTGCCGGAGTGGGTCGCGCTGGAAGAAAACGGCGTGAAATTCGAAGCCCCGGTGATCCAGGGCCAAAAGACCGGCTGGTTCTACGACCACCGCATGAACCGCGCACGCCTGGCCCCGTACGCCAAAGGCAAACGCGTACTCGACCTGTACAGCTACATCGGCGGTTGGGGCGTGCAAGCTGCGGCCTTTGGTGCCAGTGAAGTGTTCTGCGTCGACGCCTCAGCCTTCGCCCTCGACGGCGTAGAGCGCAACGCTGCGCTGAACGGGGTTGCCGAGAAAATGACCTGCATCGAAGGCGACGTGTTCGAAGCCCTGAAGGAACTCAAAGCCAGCGAAGAACGCTTCGACGTGATCGTCGCCGACCCACCGGCCTTCATTAAACGCAAAAAAGACATGAAGAACGGCGAAGGCGCCTACCGCCGCCTGAACGAGCAAGCCATGCGCCTGCTCAGCAAGGACGGCATCCTGGTCAGCGCCTCGTGCTCCATGCACCTGCCGGAAGACGACCTGCAGAACATCCTGCTGACCAGCGCCCGTCACCTGGACCGCAATATCCAGATGCTCGAACGCGGCGGCCAGGGCCCGGACCATCCGGTGCACCCGGCGATTGCCGAGACGCGTTATATCAAGAGCATTACGTGCCGGTTGTTGCCTAATAGCTGATAACAGGATGGTTCCCGTAGGAACAGTCAACGACTGATCCTACGGGCCTTTCAGCTATTTCCTACTGCCACTTCCATTGACTTCCCTTACCGCCAAACCGACTCTCTCCCCCCCAACAAGGAAGGATAGAGTGGTCCGGTCGATGCCTATTAGTACAGCCACATCAAACAAGTCATATTTCATCGTACTGTTGATGACCATGACGCTGCTCGCCGTCTTCCCCCTCGACGTAGTCCTGCCATCCTTTCCCGCCCTCTCCAATCACTTTGGCCACACGCCTTCAGAAATCGCCCAGTCCGTCAGTATTTTTGCCATTGGCCTGGCCGTCTCGTTGCTGCTGATAGGTCCGTTGTCTGACATGTTCGGCCGCAAAAAACTGCTGCTGGCAGGCATTGCTTTATCGGCGTTGGGTGCAGCCGGTTGTTTGCTGGCTCCGGATTTCAGTTGGTTTATCGGCTTTCGCGTGGTTCAGGCCGTAGGGTGCGGGGCGTTTGCCCTGTCGCAGGCGCTGATCCAGGACTTGTTTACAGGACGGGAACTGCAGCGGATTCGAATCTGGATGACCACTGCCGGCGGAGTGTTCATCTCAAGCTCGCCACTGATGGGCACCTGGCTGCAAATTTATGGCGGCTGGCAGGCAAGTTTTTACGTGTTTATCGTGTTGGCCATAGTGGTGTGGCTCTGGTCCGCACACCTGCTGCACGACTCGCGCAGCAGCCATCGCCCTTCACCGCTACAGTTCTTCAGCGGCTATTGGCTGCTGTTTTCCGACCTCCGTTTCGTCAGCTATTGGCTGATTTCCGCCCTGGCCTTTGCCTGCCATTTCTCGTTTATCGTGATGTCGCCCCTGATCTTCATGGAGCGTTTGAACCTGTCGACCTATCAATTCGCCTGGGCATTGCTGCTGTACGGCGCAGCCTACGTCTGCGGCGGAGTGATTGCCAGTTTCCTGCATCGCAAAATGGACGCCGACCGGCAAATCAACACCGGCCTGTTGCTGATCACTGTGTCAGGCCTGGTCATGCTCTGGCTGGCCTGGCAGTTCGGCCTGTCGGCCGCCACGGTGCTGATCCCGATGTTGATCTGCACAGCCGGCACCACCATCTGTCGACCCATCGCCAACTCCAAGGCCATGAGCCTCTACCCGCAACTGGCTGGCACGGCGACCTCTGCCGGTAGCTTGCTGATTTTCATGTGCGGCGGCCTGATCAGCCTGGTGATCAACCTGGCCACCACCAACCTGACCACCGCGCTAGCCCTGTGCTTTCTAATCCTGAGTGCCGCCGGGCTCGCCCTGAATGCGCTGATCAAACGACGCCCACACGTCCTGTAGCCGCTATCTTCACGGTTTCGATCATTCCCTCCAGCCACCAGCGGTGTAGAATCGGCCTATTCATCGCCAGTCATCCCCCGGCGGGTTTATGAGCTCGAGGCCCAAGCAAGCGGCGATCCCGCGACGCGAGTGGCAACTTTTGGACACCACGGCCATTTTTCGGGTGTTCCAGACGTCAATAGAAGCTCACTCCCCAGTAGTACCTGATTAGTAGTTACCTGATTAGCCGCCCGGAGTGCTCCATGCCAGATTACCGCTCGAAAACATCCACCCACGGCCGCAACATGGCCGGCGCCCGCGCACTGTGGCGTGCCACGGGGATGAAAGATGACGACTTCAAGAAGCCGATCATCGCGATTGCCAACTCGTTCACCCAGTTCGTACCGGGCCACGTCCACCTCAAGGACTTGGGCCAACTGGTCGCCCGCGAAATCGAACGCGCCGGTGGCGTAGCCAAGGAATTCAACACCATCGCCGTGGATGACGGCATCGCCATGGGCCATGACGGCATGCTGTATTCCCTGCCGAGCCGCGAGATCATCGCCGACTCCGTGGAATACATGGTCAACGCCCATTGCGCCGACGCCATCGTGTGCATTTCCAACTGCGACAAGATCACCCCTGGCATGTTGATGGCCGCCCTGCGCCTGAACATCCCGGTGATCTTCGTCTCCGGCGGCCCGATGGAAGCCGGCAAGACCAAGCTCGCCTCCCACGGCCTCGACCTGGTCGACGCCATGGTCATCGCCGCCGATTCCAGCGCTTCTGACGAGAAGGTCGCGGAATACGAGCGCAGCGCCTGCCCGACCTGCGGTTCGTGCTCCGGCATGTTCACCGCCAACTCGATGAACTGCCTGGTCGAAGCCCTGGGCCTGGCCTTGCCGGGCAACGGCTCCACGCTGGCCACCCACAGCGACCGCGAACAGCTGTTCCTGCAGGCCGGCCGCACCATCGTCGAGCTGTGCAAGCGTTACTACACCGAAAACGATGAGTCGGTGCTGCCGCGCAATATCGCCAACTTCAAGGCGTTCGAAAACGCCATGACCCTGGACATCGCCATGGGCGGTTCCACCAACACCATCCTGCACTTGCTGGCCGCCGCGCAAGAAGCCGAGATCGACTTCGACCTGCGCGACATCGACCGCCTGTCCCGTCACGTGCCGCAACTGTGCAAAGTCGCGCCGAACATCCAGAAGTACCACATGGAAGACGTGCACCGCGCCGGCGGGATCTTCTCGATCCTCGGTTCGCTGGCCCGTGGCGGTCTGTTGCACACCGACCTGCCTACCGTGCACAGCAAATCCCTTGCCGAAGGCATCGCCAAGTGGGACATCACCCAGACTGACGACGAAGCGGTGCATCACTTCTTCAAGGCCGGCCCGGCGGGTATCCCGACCCAGACCGCGTTCAGCCAGTCGACCCGCTGGGAAACCCTGGACGACGACCGTGAAAACGGCTGCATCCGCAGTGTCGAGCACGCTTACTCGCAAGAAGGCGGCCTGGCCGTGCTGTACGGCAACATCGCCCTCGACGGCTGCGTGGTGAAAACCGCCGGTGTGGATGAATCCATCCACGTGTTCGAAGGCCGCGCCAAGATCTACGAAAGCCAGGACAGCTCGGTACGCGGCATCCTTGCCGACGAAGTGAAAGAAGGCGACATCGTGATCATCCGCTACGAAGGCCCGAAAGGCGGCCCGGGTATGCAGGAGATGCTCTACCCGACGTCCTACCTGAAGTCCAAGGGCCTGGGCAAAGCCTGCGCCTTGCTGACCGACGGGCGTTTCTCCGGGGGTACTTCGGGGCTGTCCATCGGCCACGCCTCGCCGGAAGCTGCTGCCGGCGGTGCGATTGGTCTGGTACAGGATGGCGACAAGGTGCTGATCGACATTCCGAACCGCTCGATCAACCTGCTGATCAGTGACGAAGAACTGGCTGCACGCCGCGTCGAGCAGGACAAAAAAGGCTGGAAGCCGGTGGAGAAGCGTCCGCGCAAAGTCACCACCGCGCTGAAGGCCTATGCCCTGCTGGCCACCAGTGCCGACAAAGGTGCTGTGCGTAACAAGGCGATGCTTGACGGCCTGTAAGCCCCGCCCATAAAAATGCCCCGCCACGTGCGGGGCATTTTTTTTGCCTGAAGAAAATCCCCCAGACTACAGAGATCAACTGTGGGAGCTGGCTTGCCTGCGATGGCGGTGGGCCAGCCGACTCATGTATGGCCTGGCACACTGCTTTCGCGAGCAAGCCCGCTCCCACACTTGACCGAGTTCCAACATGAGCATGCGGTCGAATGTGGGAGCGGGCTTGCTCGCGAAGCAGGCGCCTCGGTATTACTGAATCTCGTCAGGTTTCACGATCACCCAGTTTTTATCCGCCGTCACCGGCAGCCCTTCCTTGGCCTGCGCCGCCGCGTGCTTGGCCATCATCCCGTTAAGCTGGGTCATGTATTTGTCCTTGCGGTTGATCCACAAGTGAACACCGCCCTTGGCCACGTCCACATCGTGGAACAGCATGTAGCCGTCGCTGGTCGGCGTATCACCGCCGACGATCACCGGCTTTTTCCACTCGTCGATGTAAGTCAGGATCGCTGCGTGCTTACCCGCCATCCACGTCGCCGGCGTCCACAGGTACGGGGTGAGTTCGAGGCCAAGGTTGGCCTTCTCGTCATATTTGCCCGCAGTGATCTGCTTACGCGCCGTGGTCAGCTCGCCAGTCTTGCGGTCTTTGAGCAAGGTGCTCACGCCAATCACGTTCTCGGGTTTGACGTTGTAGCCGTACTTAGGGTCGGCGGCGACCATGCGCACCAGCTCCTCGGAGGCGGCGGTCATCACATACACTTCGATGCCGTTTTCCATCAGCTTGTTGTACAGCTCGGCCTGGCCGGTGAAGACTTTTGGCGGCTGCACCTCGGATTTCTTCACCACGTCGCCTTCAAAATAGGTGACCGGCACCGGCTTGCCGGAAGCCATCAACTCGTCCACCTGGACCTTGAGTTCCTTGAGGGTGAAGCCCGAGAAAATCTGCGCAACCCACGGGTAGCAAACCATGTCGTCGACTTCGCAGAGGCGATAGTAGTAGCTGAACAAGCTTTCCTTGTGGTCGGCGGTGTCCTTGAACGGCATCAGCTTCAGGGACGGGTCCATGCTCTCGCGGGTGATCAGGCCCTTGTTTTCCATGTAGGGCAGCAAGGACTCTTCGAGGTCGTAGCGGTAACTGGTGTTGTCCATGTCGAACACCGCGAAGTTACCCTTGTTGGCATTCGCGGCGATCATCTTGTTCAGTTGCTCGGCGGCGGGCGCCGGCCAGTGTTTCAACTCGGTGGCGGCAAATGCCTGGCTGACGAGGCCGAGGCAGAAGGCAGCGGCAAGTAGTTTTGGCGCGAGCTTCATAAGCGTTTTATCCCTGAGTGAAAGACATCGACGCTAACAAATCTGTATGACAGTTATCGCCCGAGCACGACCGCTTGCGTCGTGATAACGCCAAGGGCATGTGCCTGAGCGCCAAATGCTTATTCCAAAAACGACAGTCGACATTCCATATTGGTATTAAATCAATATATTTCAAACTGTTAGGCTTCCCGGTTCGCAATCGCAGGCTCGCGCGATTGGCTGCCTTCTCAACGGAGCTTCAATGAATCTGCCCCTGATTCTCAACTTACTGGTGTTCGTGGCCCTGTTGCTGGGCCTGGCACAAACCCGTCGCACCAACTGGAGCCTCGCCAAGAAGGTGCTGTTTGCCCTCGTCTTGGGCGTGGTGTTCGGTACGGTGCTGCACACCCTTTATGGCGACGGCAACCCGGTGCTCAAGGCCTCGATCAGCTGGTTTGATCTGGTCGGCAATGGCTACGTGCAATTGCTGCAAATGATCGTGATCCCGCTGGTGTTCGCCTCAATCCTCAGTGCCGTGGCGCGCCTGCATAACGCCTCGTCCCTGGGCAAGATCAGCTTCCTGACCATCGGCACGCTGCTGTTCACCACCGCGATTGCGGCGCTGATCGGTATAGGCCTGACCAACCTGTTCGGCCTCACCGCCGAGGGCCTGGTGGCCGGCACCCAGGAAATGGCACGCCTGCAAGTGATCCAGAGCGATTACGCCGGCAAGGTGGCCGACCTGAATATCCCGCAGCTGCTGCTGTCGTTCGTGCCGGCCAACCCGTTTGCAGATCTTGCCCGCGCCAAGCCGACGTCGATCATCAGCGTGGTGATTTTCGCCGCATTCCTGGGGGTTGCCGCGCTGCAACTGCTCAAGGATGACGTGGAAAAGGGCCAGAAAGTGCTTAACGCCATCGACACTCTGCAAGCCTGGGTAATGCGTCTGGTGCGCCTGGTCATGAAGCTGACGCCTTACGGTGTGTTGGCACTGATGACCAAAGTGGTCGCCGGCTCCAACCTGCAAGACATCATCAAGCTCGGCAGCTTTGTGGTGGTCTCGTACCTGGCACTGGGCCTGATGTTTGTGGTGCATGGCCTGTTGCTGTCGCTGGCCGGGATCAACCCGCTGCGGTTTTTCCGCAAGGTCTGGCCGGTGCTGACGTTTGCCTTCACCAGCCGCTCCAGCGCAGCCGCCATTCCGCTGAGCATTGAAGCGCAGACTCGTCGCCTGGGTATCCCGCAGTCCATCGCCGGGTTTGCCGCCTCGTTTGGCGCGACCATCGGCCAGAACGGTTGCGCCGGTCTCTATCCGGCCATGCTGGCGGTGATGGTTGCACCGACCGTGGGCATCAACCCGCTGGACCCACTGTGGATCGCAACATTGGTGGCGATTGTGACCCTGAGTTCGGCCGGTGTGGCAGGCGTGGGCGGCGGTGCGACCTTCGCCGCGCTGATCGTGCTGCCGGCGATGGGCTTGCCGGTGTCACTGGTGGCGCTGCTGATTTCCGTGGAACCGTTGATCGACATGGGCCGCACGGCGTTGAACGTGAATGGTTCGATGACCGCCGGGGCGATTACCAGCCAGATCATGGGGCAGACGGATAAAGCGCTGCTGGATGCTGATGAGCATGCTGAATTAGCGCAGGTCTGATAGACCGCTATCGCAGGCAAGCCAGCTCCCACAGTTGAATCGGTTTCCTCAGGAGAACTCGGTCAACTGTGGGAGCTGGCTTGCCTGCGATGCTTTTAAGCTTTTTCCCAGACTTCGAAGTTGTACGCCGGCTTATCACCTTCAGCTGGATTCTCCAGGTTTGAAACCAGCTTCCATTGGTTCAAATCAAACTCCGGAAACCAGGCATCGCCTGCCGGGCTCAACGCCACCCGCGTCAAATACAGGCGATCCGCCTGCTCCAGCCCTTGCGCATACAACTGCGCACCGCCGATCAGCATCAGCTCATCCACGCCCTGTTCCAGCGCCCAGGCTTCTGCCCGCTCAACCGCCGCGTCCAGTGACGGAAAAACTTCCGCACCTTCCAGCGCCAAGCCGGTCTGACGGCTGACCACAATGTTCAGGCGCCCCGGCAACGGTCGGCCCAGGGAATCCCAGGTCTTGCGCCCCATAATGATCGGCTTGCCCAGCGTGGTGGCCTTGAAATATTTGAAATCCCCCGGCAAATGCCAGGGCATGCTGTTGTCGACGCCGATCACGCGGTTTTCACCGAGGGCTGCGATCAGGCTTAAAGGGAGAGTTTTTTTCATGCCGACGAGAATACCAGAGCCACGAGTCTGCGGTTATGCTCCAAGCTCACTTGCTCAACAGGACGGCGCGTGACTGCTCTGAACCCGCTGCATACACTTTGGCTGACCGAAACCGTACGCCTGCGCGAAGAACACGCAGGCCCATTGGAAGACCTGGAAGCCAACCGCCTGGCCCGCACGGCCGGTGGCGATTTGCCCACGCGCATCCAACAGCGCGCCCTGCACCTGGCCGAGCGCGATGGGCTGACGGCCGCCCTCACCCGCTGGCTGCAAGGCGCGCGTTTGGCGTTAGTGCTGCTGGCGGTAGTCGCCGTGATCAGTGGTGCCGGGCTGGCCTTTGCCGCCTTGGGCAACGGCCTGACGCCGGTGAATGTGTTCTGGGCCTTGGGCAGCCTGCTCGGCTTGAACCTGATCCTGTTAATCAGCTGGGCCTTGGGCTTGCTGTTTGCCGGTGAACACGGCGCCAGCCTCGGGCGGCTGTGGTTGTGGCTCAGCGAAAAACTTGCCCGCGATGCCAGGGCCGCACAATTAGCCCCTGCGCTGCTGTTGTTGTTGCAGCGCCAGAAACTCAATCGTTGGGCCGTGGGTGTGCTGGTCAACAGCCTGTGGTTGCTGGCGCTGCTCAGCGCCATGGTGATTCTGCTGACACTGCTGGCCACGCGGCGCTACGGTTTTGTGTGGGAAACCACCATCCTCGGCGCCGATACTTTTGTCGCCGTGACCCAAGCCCTCGGCAGCCTGCCCGCCTTGCTCGGTTTTAATGTGCCGACGGTGGAGATGATCCGCGCCAGTGGCGACTCGGCCCTGAATATCGAAAGCGCCCGCCAGGCCTGGGCCGCTTGGCTGGTAGGCGTGCTGCTGGTGTATGGCCTGCTGCCCCGATTGCTCCTCGCGCTGCTGTGTTTGTGGCGCTGGAAGCACGGCCGCGCTGCGTTGCGCCTGGACCTCAACCTGCCCGGCTACAGCCAACTGCGTGAACGCCTGATGCCCAGCAGTGAACGGCTGGGCGTCAACGACGCCGCGCCCGAACAACTGCACCACGTCACTGGCGGCATCAGCGAACTGGAAAGCGACGGCGCCCTGCTGGTGGCCATCGAACTCGACGGTCAGCACCCGTGGCCGCCCAAGCTGCCGAACAGCGTCAAGAACGCCGGCATCCTCGACAGCCGCGAATCGCGCAACAAACTGCTGGAACAACTCACGCGCTTCCCGCCCGCACGCCTGGCCATTGCCTGTGACCCGCGCCGCTCGCCGGATCGCGGCAGCCTGGCGCTGATCGCCGAGCTGGCCCGCAGCGCCACCGCCACCCGCGTATGGCTGTTGCAAGCGCCACCCGGCCAAGCGCTGGACGCCGAGCGCCTGGGCGACTGGCACGCCGCGCTGCAACAGTTGGAGCTGCCGTTCGCCGACTGTGCGCCGCTGAACTGGCTGGAGACCGGTCATGACTAAACCGCTGACTAACCCCCTGAAGCTCGCCGTGGTCGGCCACACCAATGTCGGCAAGACCTCGCTGCTGCGCACGCTGACCCGCGATGTGGGCTTTGGTGAAGTCTCCCATCGCCCCAGCACCACGCGGCATGTCGAAGGCGCGCGCTTGTCGGTAGACGGCGAAGCCTTGCTGGAGCTGTACGACACGCCCGGCCTGGAAGATGCCATCGCCCTGCTCGATTACCTCGAACGCCTGGACCGACCCGGCGAACGCCTCGATGGCCCGGCTCGATTGGTGCGGTTCCTGGAAGGCAGCGAAGCCCGCCAGCGTTTCGAACAGGAAGCCAAGGTGCTGCGCCAACTGCTGGCCTCGGACGCCGGTTTGTACGTGATCGACGCCCGCGAACCGGTGCTGGCCAAGTACCGCGACGAGCTGCAAGTGCTGGCCAGTTGCGGCAAGCCGTTGCTGCCGGTGCTCAACTTCGTCAGCAGCAGCGACCACCGCGAGCCGGACTGGCGCGAAGCCTTGGCCCGCCTCGGCCTGCATGCGCTGGTGCGCTTCGACAGCGTGGCGCCGCCGGAAGACGGCGAACGCCGCTTGTATGAAAGCCTGGCCCTGTTGCTGGAAAACGCACGGCCGCAGTTGGAACGCCTGATCCTCGATCAGCAAGCCCAACGCCAGGCCCGCCAGCAAAGCGCTGCACGCTTGATCGCCGAGCTGTTGATCGACTGCGCAGCGTGCCGACGCAGCGTGGCCACAGAGGATGAACAGCAAGCTATCAGCGACTTGCGCAAGGCTGTGCGCCAGCGCGAGCAAAAGTGTGTGCAAGCGTTGCTCAAACTGTTCGGCTTCCGCCCACAGGACGCCGCCGCCAGCGACTTGCCACTGCTGGACGGGCGCTGGGGCGATGATTTGTTCAACCCGCAAACCCTCAAGCAACTCGGCGTGCGCGTCGGTGGCGGGATCGCCGCAGGTGCCGCCGCCGGCGCGGGCGTGGATTTATTGGTCGGCGGCCTGACCCTCGGCGCCGCCGCCCTCGCCGGTGCGATCGCCGGTGGTGCGCTGCAAACCGCACGCAGCTACGGCAGTCGTCTGCTGGGCAAGATCAAGGGCCAGCGCGAGCTGACCGTTGACGACAGCGTGCTGCGCCTGCTCGCCCTGCGCCAACGTCAATTGCTCAAAGCCCTGAACCTGCGCGGCCATGCGGCGACGCACAGCATCAAAGTCGACACACCCCAGGACAAAACCTGGCGCGAAGGCAAGTTGCCGGAGGCCCTGCACAAGGCCCGTGCCCACCCGCAGTGGTCGTCGCTCAACCCTCACGCCAAACTCAGCCAGGCCGAGCGCCAGGACCAGCTTGAGGTGTTGGCAAACACACTCAATGACGCGGCGTTCAAGGCGTCGTGATGGACGGCGCGTGCCAATTGAACTTCAAGAACGTATCGGCGAGTTCTTGCACCAAGCCCTGGTCGACGTCATTGATGACGCCGTCATGGTTAATATCGAAGTGAATGTTCCACTCCAGTGCCCCATCATTATCAAAGTCATACGCAGCGTTCCACATGACCTGGGTTTTATCGCAAGGGGTGCCTTCGCCCTCATGCACGTGCAGGCGGACCGTATCGGGCGTGCCATCTTTATAAAAATCTTCGGTATAGACCTGCAGGTAGCGCGATGAGGCCAACCCACTGTTGAACCAGTTGAGCTTCAGATACGCACCGGCAAACTGATACAGCAGCGTATGGTCTGCATCGCTTTCCACCCCATCCTGGGTGACGTCCCCCAGGTGAAAATCAGTGCAGCCGTCTTCGATGAGGTCGAGCGCAACAGCGCGGTTAACGACAATGTCCTTGTTGTCGGCGCCGACTTCACAAAAGTGCAGCAAGACCGTATCCGGCCTGCCACTGCCAAAACGGTCTTGAGCAATCACCTTCAAATAGCGCATGGCGGCTTCCTAAAAAAGAATGAACCACCACGCTAATTCATGCCTCGCGCCCTCACCAGCGCACACAATCGATGCGCGCTGTAAGAAAGCTCGACAAAGGTCGCCCCTTAACGCCAGTTGAACTTCAGATACAGATTGGCCATTGATTGCAGCGCCTTTAGATCCATGGTGTCGAACAGTTCAAGGGGCAGCGCTTCGTCGTCCAGTTGCATCACGCCTTTACCAAGGCCATCGCAGGCGGTGACGCTGAATTTCAGACGTTGTTTTTCAATCATGGGTTTGTCGTTCTGATAGAGATCCAGGCGGACTTCGGCGGGGTCGCCTGCGACGGTGAAACGACTCACATAAAAGTTGATCGAGCGGTTGGGCATGGGTGGACGGCAGAGCCAATTCACTCTCAATACGGCATTGGCAAAATCCTTGAGTAACTCCCTGTCCTTCTCCCCCGAGACACCGTTGCCATCGATGTCACCGGTGATCTGGTAATCGACCCGGCCATCCGCCGATACATCGACGGCTGTGGCCTGGCGCACCCGCTCATCCGGCAACTTTGGCGTGCGTAGAAAAAACAGAAGCTCCACGGTATCCGCCAAAGCATTGGCACTTTGATCCTTCACGGCAACTCTCAAATAACGCATCTAAATCGCTCCCTTAATCAGAGGGCGTACTTTACTGAGTGCGCGGACGTTGACTCCATGCGCTGCGTCCGTGTCCTCGGTCGGAATTACGTCATTCTTATGCAGGCAACGTCAGTAGCCGCTGAGCCTTGAACTTCAATACCTCCAGGTTCAGTAACGGCACGTGGATTTCCTTGGCCTGTTCATCCCAGTGGCGCATGCGCAGGCTGACCTCACACAGCGGGTCTTGTTCAAAAGCCCGGGCCTCTTCGGCCGTCATCACGCCGCCCTGATAACCCAGGGTGCGTCGGCTGGCCTCGCTCAGGCGGGCGTAGTAGTCCGGCTGGCTGAAGGTCAGGTAGCGCTTGGCCTGCACGTGATACTCCACCAGCCTGGCCATGCGCTCGCTGAAACCTGCGCGGCGCAGATAATCCGCGCCGAGCCGCTCGTGGCTGACCACTCCATAACCGCCCATGTTCTCGCCGCCCTGCCCGCAGAGATGCCCGATGTCGTGGAAAAACGCTGCCAATACCACCTCATCGTCGAAGCCTTCGGCCATGGCCAACTGCGCGGCCTGGGACATGTGCTCGATCTGCGACACCGGCTCACCGATGTAATCGGCCGCGCCGTGCTGTTCGTACAAGCCGAAGACTTCGGCGATTACCTGGTCCGGGTTCATCATGCGCGCCCCCACAATGCTGTGATATTTCGCTCGGCCATCGCCGGCCCCACGCTCATGCCCACGCCGGAATGCATCAACGCCGCGCTCACGCCCGGCGCCGCACGCAGAAAGGAAAACGGTGCCGAGCCGCGTGAGCCATAAACACCCTGCCAGCGTTCCACCACCTGGATTTTGCAGCCCAGCGTCTGCTCCGCCAGCTCGATCAGCCAGTCATCAACTTGCTCGGCATTGAACGGCGATGCATCGCTGCCGTAGTCATGGGAGTCGCCGATGATCAACTCGCCATGGGGCGTCGGGCTGATCAGCAAGTGAATGCCGTGTTCTTGTAAATGCGGCGCTTCGCGCAGGATCTGTGCCTGCACTGGCGCGGCTTCCGGCAAGTCGGCAAACGCGCCGTAATGCACGCAACTAAGGCCCGTGAGCAATGCGTGTTGCAGGTTCAGGTTGACCGCCGGCCGGGCCCGCAGCATTTGCAGGCGGCAAATGCTCGGGTTGAGCTCGGCCATCGGTTCCGCCAGCAAAGTCTGGTAGTCATGGCCGGAGCACACGACCACCTGCTCGCCGCGAAAACTGCCTGCGGTGGTGTGCACTTGACCAGGCTCAACGTCACGCACCAGGGTGGAGAAGTAAAACCGCACGTTCAGTTCCTGGGCCAGGTAATTGATCAGCGCCGGGATCGCCTCGCGCGAATACAGTTGCTGATCATCCTTGCCATGCAGCGCCGCGCGGTGATGGCGGAACTGGCCGCCATACAGGTCTTTCATCGCCGCGCCTTGCAGCAGCTCGACGGTGTAGCCGTGCTCCTGCGCCCGGCCGCCGCAGAAGGCTTCCAGCAGATGCTCTTCGGCTTCGGTGCGGGCGAACAGGTAAGAGCCGTTGCGCTTGAGCTGGATACCGGCCACCTGTGCCCAGTGCGCCCAGATATCGCGGCTTTCCAGCGCCAGGTCGAGCATTTGGCCAGGGGGTTGGCCGGTGACCAGTGCCTGGCCGAAGTTGCGCACGGAGGCGCCCAGCGGTGTGGCGCTGCGTTCGAAGACCTTGACCTTGAGGCCGCGTTTGGCGGCGGCGTAGGCGTGGGACAGGCCGAGGATGCCGGCGCCGATGATCAGCAGATCGCTACTCATGTGTTCCTCTCGTTCCCACGCTCTGCGTGGGAATGCATCCAGTGACGCTTTGCGTCACGACTTCCAAGAGCGGACGCGGAGCGTCCAGGGCGGCATTCCCACGCGGAGCGTGGGAACGATCATCATCAGTTACTGCTTCTCGGACTTGCCGTCATAGCGCTTGCGCCATTCGGTCAGGATGCTGTCGCGGTTTTTCGAGGCCCAGGCGAAGTCGTTCTTGATCAGACGTTGTTCGTAGTCAGCCGGCAATTCGGTCTGCGGCTTGGCGATACCCGGCTGGGCGAGAACGGCGAAGTTGTCTTTGTACAGCTCCATCGCCGCGGGGCTGGCGGAGAAGTCGGCCAGTTTTTTCGCGGCGTCGGCGTGGCTGGTGCCCTTGATCACGGCAGTCGCTTCGATGTCCCAGCCCAAGCCTTCCTTGGGCAGGATGATGTCCAGCGGCGCGCCTTGGCGTTTAAGCTGCACGGCCGGGTATTCAAACGAAATACCAATCGGGAATTCCCCGGAAGCCGCCAGTTTGCAAGGCTTGGAGCCGGAGTGAACGTACTGGCCGATGTTCTGGTGCAGGTCGTCCATGTACTGCCAGCCCTGCTTCTCGCCGAAGGTCTGCAGCCAGGCGCTCACATCCAGGAAGCCGGTGCCGGACGACGCCGGGTTGGGCATCACGATCTTGCCCTTGTACTCAGGCTTGGTCAGGTCTTGCCAGCTCACTGGCTTGGTCAGGCCCTGTTTCTCGGCTTCGACGGTGTTGAAGCAGATGGTCGCAGCCCACACGTCCATGCCGACCCAGGCCGGTGGGTTGGCGGCGTCGCGGTAGTTTTTGCCGATCTTGTCCAGATCCTTGGGCGCGTAGCTATCCAGCATGCCTTGCTGGTCGAGGATCGCCAGGCTGGACGCCGCCAGCCCCCACACCACATCCGCCTGGGGCCGGGCTTTTTCGGCCAGCAGCTTGGCGGTGATGATGCCGGTGGAGTCACGCACCCACTTGATGTCGATATCCGGGTTGGCTTTTTCGAAGGCCTGCTTGTAGGTCTTCAACTGCTCGGCTTCGAGGGCCGTGTACACCGTCAACTCGGTTTTGGCGGCAAAGGCATTCAGGCTGAATGCGCTGAGCAGAGCAGCGGCCAGGGCCAAGGGCTTGAACATGGAGCACCTCCTTCAGGGATTTTTATTGGCCGGGCGCGGTTTGGCGCCAGGCTTGGGAGCGGCGCAAGGCGCCACGTGAAGCCCACGCCAGCAGCAGCGAGACGCCGGCCGACGTGAACAGGATCAGGGTCGACATGGCCGCAGCGCCGCCCACATTGCCGGCGTCGTCCATGTTCAACACGGCGACGGCGGCGAGGATGGTGTCGGGGCTGTAGAGGAAGATCGCGGCGGACACGGTGGTCATCGCCGACACAAACAGGTAGCGCACAATGTCCAGCAACGCGGGCAGGCAGATCGGCACGGTGACACGCAGATAGTGGCGGTACAGCGGCGCCTTGAGGGACAGCGCGGCGGCTTCGAACTCGGCATCCAACTGGCGCAGCGCCGTGGTTGCGGTCATTTGCGCGGTGGTCAGGTAGTGCGCAATGGTGCACACCACCAGCAAGGTCATGGTGCCGTAGAACACATGCAGCGGGTTGCCGTTGAGGTTGAAGAAGAACACGTAACCCAGGCCCAGCACCAAGCCCGGCACAGCCATCGGCACAAAGCTGAGCATACGCAGCGCCAGGTTCAGGCCTTTCTGGCCCTTGGTCTTTTCCATCAGGTAGGCGCCGGTGAAGATCAGCACACTGCCGATCAGCGCAGTGCACAGGGCCATGGTCAGGCTGTTGCGATAGGCCAGCCAGCCGCCGCCGGCCGTGTCTTCAAACTGGTAGTGATTGAGCGATAACGACAGGTTGTAGGGCCAGAACTTCACCAGCGAGGAGTACACCGCCATGCCGAACACCAGCAGCAACACGGCGCAAATCAACAGCACAATCGCCAGGTAGCAGCCATCCCTTAGGCGCGATGGCGCCGGCTGGAACACTTGGGCGCGGCCGCTCATGGCATCACCCTGACGGCGGCGCAGCCAGGCATCCACAGCAAAGCTGAACAGCGCCGGCAACAGCAACACCATGCCGATCAACGCGCCGCGACCGAACTGTTGCTGGCCGACCACCGCCTTGTAGGCTTCCAGCGCCAGCACCTGATAGTCGCCACCCACTACCACGGGCACGCCGAAGTCGGTGATGGTCAGCGTAAACACCAGGCAAAACGCCGCGAATACCGCCTGACGCGTGGCCGGCCAGGTAATGCTGCGAAACGCCCGGGCGGAGCTTGCGCCCATGCTGGAGGCGGCATCGAACAGGCGCGCATCCGCCAGGGACAGCGCCGACAGCAAAATCATCAAGGCGTGTGGGAAGGTGTAGATCACTTCACCCAGCACAATGCCCCAGAAGCCGTAGATATTGTCCGAAAGCAAACCACGCAACATGCCCTGGTTGCCGAACAGATAGACCAGCGCAATACCCGGCAACATCGACGGGGCCATCAATGGCAGCAGTGACAGGCCGCGCCAGATCGGCTTGCCGGGGATCAGCGTGCGTTGCAGCGCGTAGGCAAACAGGTAGGCCAGCGGTACGACGATGGCCGCCACGCTCAGGGACACTTTCAGGCTATTGCCCAACAACCAATGGAAGTTTTCACTGGTCACCAGTTCCCGTGCCGCGACCAGCCCGCCGCCCTGCCCGGCTTCGCTGCTGAAGCCGCGCCAGAAGATCGCCAGCAACGGCAACAACACCGCGATGCCCAACAGGAGTAACCAAAGCAGCTTGCCGCCGACCACAAAAATGCGGTCGCCAAGCTCAGCGCGGGAAACCTGACGAGCCACGTGGTCGGGTATCGGCAGACTCATATCGGCAGCCATCTCAGGCAAACACCTGCAGGCTGCGTGGCGGCAACGCCACCCAGATATCCTGGGCGCCCAGGCGCGGCATGGCTTCGGGGGCCAGTTCGGCCAACAGCGGGTGACCAGGCAATTGCTCCAGCTCAAAGCTCATGCGGCAGCGGTTGCCGAGAAAGGTGATCTCGCGGACCTTGGCCGGGAACAGGTTTTCTTCATGCACCAGCGGGTTGACGCTGATGGCTTCCGGGCGGCAGAACAAGCGGCCGGACCTGGCTTTGCTGGCGCTGTCATCCAGGCGCATGTGCAGGCCGCCGACCTGGGCATGGCTGTCACTGCTGCGACTGAACGGCAGCCAGTTGCCCTGGCCGACAAACTCCGCCACAAACGGCGTGGCCGGGCGGTCGTAGATTTCCTGGGGCGTGGCGTACTGCTCGACCTTGCCGTTGTTCATCACGGCGATGCGGTCGGCCATCAGCATGGCCTCGTCCTGGTTGTGGGTGACCATCAGCGTGGTGATGCCCAGGCGCCGTTGCAGTTGACGCAGCTCGGTGCACAGATGCTCACGCACACGGGCGTCGAGGGCCGACATGGGTTCGTCCAGCAGCAGCAATGACGGCGCAGGCGCCAGGGCACGGGCCAGGGCCACGCGCTGTTGCTGGCCGCCGGAGAGTTGGCCGGGGTACTTTTTTTCGCTGCCGACCAGGCCAACCAGTTCGAGCATCTGCCCGACGCGCTTGCGCACTTCGTCGCGACCACTGCCGGTGAGGCCGTAGCCGATGTTCGCTTCGACGGTCAGGTTGGGAAACAGCGCGTAGGACTGGAACAGAATGCCGTAGTCCCGCGCCTGCGGCGGCAGCAGGGAAACATCGCGATTGCCCAGGTAAAGCTCACCGCTGTCCTGGCGCTCCAGGCCGGCGATGCAGCGCAGCAAGGTGGTCTTGCCGCAGCCGGACGGGCCCAGCAGGCACACCAGCTCGCCGGCGGCGACTTCCAGGGAGACGTTGTCCAGCGCGGTGAAGGCGCCGAAGCGTTTCTGGATACCGCGCACCTTCATTGGCGCGCCGGGTTGGGTCAGGGCTGTGTTCATGCATGGCACCTCATCAAACTGATGAAGGCCATGCTAGGCGGGCAATGCGTCCCTCTTGTGGCAGAAAGGCAAAAGGCAGTGATAGTGGTATTGGTGGATTTGGGTGTAAGGCGATCGTTCCCACGCTCTGCGTGGGAATGCATCTTGTGACGCTCCGCGTCACCACACCCAAGAGCAGACGCGGAGCGTCCAGGGCGGCATTCCCACGCGGAGCGTGGGAACGATCAGAGTGGCGACATTTCCTGCGCCAACCCCAGAAACGCCGCCGGCAACCGTGCGCCTTTGCGCTCCTTGAGGCAGTACAAATACTCGGGAATCTGCGGTGCATTCTCGATGGTCAGCACCCGCAGTTGCGGGTCATGGGGCACTTCCTGGCGGGCAATGATGCTGATGCCGATATTGCGCAACACCGCCTCGCGAATCGACTCACGGCTGCCGATTTCCAGCAATGGTCCGTAACTCACGCCGGCGCTCTGCAACATCTCTTCAGTCAACCGCCGCGTGGTGGAGCCGGCTTCGCGCATCAGCAAGGTATGCCCGGCCAGCGCGCTCAGCGGCACATGTTCAAGCTTGGCCAGGGGATGATTGCGATGCACCGCCAGCACCAGCGGGTCGGTGCCCAGCACGCGGCGGATCAGGCGTGGGTCTTCGAGCAGTTGCGAGGAGGCCGCGACGTCGACGCGGTAATCGTCCAGTGCTTCGAGCACCTGTTGGGAATTGCCGATTTCCACCGAGACGTCCACATGGGGCAGGCGTTCGCGAAAGGCTTTGACCAGATCGAGGATGTAGTACGGCGCCGTGGCGGCAATCCTTAAGGCGCCCTGAACCTGGCCGGTATTGCGCAGGAAAAACTCGATATCGGCTTCCTGTTGCAACAGCGTCTTGACCATCGGCAGCAAGCGCGCGCCGTCGTCGCTGACGGTGAGGCGGCGCCCGCCGCGGTAGAACAGTTCAACGCCGTATTGGCTTTCCAGGTTGCGAATCTGGGTGGTGACGGTGGGCTGGCTCAAGCCGAGTTTTTTCGCCGCCTGGGTAATGCTGCCCAGGCGGGCGACCATAAAAAACGCCTTTAACTCAGCACTCAGCACACCGCCCTCTCATCGTCTATTTGCGCAACAGGCGCAGACCATTGAACACCACCAGCAGGCTTACGCCCATGTCCGCGAACACCGCCATCCACATGGTGGCCATGCCCAGGAAAGTCACTGCCAGGAAGATCGCCTTGATCACCAACGCCAGGGCGATGTTCTGCTTGAGGATACTCGACGTTTGCCGCGACAGACGAATGAATGCCGGAATCTTGCGCAGGTCATCGTCCATCAACGCCACGTCGGCGGTCTCGATCGCCGTATCGGTGCCCGCTGCGGCCATGGCGAAACCAATTTCGGCACGGGCCAGCGCCGGAGCATCGTTGATGCCGTCGCCGACCATGCCTACCCGGCGGCCTTGGCCGTAGAGGGTTTCGATCGCTTGCAGTTTGTCGGTGGGCAACAGGTCGCCCTGGGCCTGATCGATGCCAACCTGCGCCGCAATCGCCTGGGCGGTGTGGGTGTTGTCGCCGGTGAGCATCAGGGTCTTGATGCCCAGTTCATGCAGTTGCTGGATGGCTTCGCGGCTGCTGTCTTTTACCGTGTCAGCCACGGCGAACAACGCCAGCGGACCGGACTTGTCGAGCAGCAGCACCACGGACTTGCCTTGTTTTTCCAGGGCGAACAGCTTTTCTTCCAGCGCGGGCGAGCACAGGCCCAGGTCCTCCACCAGACGGTGGTTGCCCAGGTGGTAGGTTTCGCCGTTGATGTCGCCACGCACGCCACGACCTGGCAGCGCCTCGAAGTTATCCACAACGTGGCTTGGCAGGTTTTTATCCACAGCTGCCTTGGCGATGGCCAGCGACACCGGGTGGTCGGAGCGCCCGGCCAGGCTGGCCGCCAGGGCGGGCGCGCTGTCTTCAACGTTGGGGAACAGCGCCAGGTAATCGGTTTGCACCGGTTTGCCGTGGGTGATGGTGCCGGTCTTGTCGAGGGCCAGGTAGTCGAGTTTGTAACCGCCCTCCAGGTACACGCCGCCCTTGATCAGGATGCCTTTGCGCGCCGCAGCCGCCAGGCCGCTGACGATGGTCACCGGGGTGGAAATCACCAGGGCGCAGGGGCACGCGACCACCAGCAATACGAGGGCGCGGTAGATCCAGTCGAACCACACACCGGCCATGAACAGCGGCGGGATAATCGCCACGCCCAAGGCAAACAGGAAGACTGCCGGGGTGTAGACCTTCGAGAAGCTGTCGACAAAGCGCTGGGTCGGCGCCCGTGCGCCCTGGGCCTGCTCCACCGCGTGAATGATGCGCGCCAGGGTGGAATTGTTGGCCGCTGCGGTGACCCTGTACTCAAGGGAACCAGCCTGATTGATGGTGCCGGCGAAGACTTTATCGCCCACGGTCTTTTCAATCGGCAGGCTTTCACCGGTAATCGGCGCCTGATCGATGGAGGATTGGCCGGCGGTGACTTCACCGTCCAGGCCAATGCGCTCGCCGGGCTTTACCCGCACGATAGCGCCCAACTCAATGCTTTTTACTTCCTGTTCAAGCCACGAACCATCGGCCTGCTGCACCGTGGCCTGTTCCGGCGTCATTTGCATCAGGCCACTGATGGCATTACGTGCACGGTCCAGGGACTTGGCCTCGATCAGCTCGGCTACCGTGAACAGGAACATCACCATGGCCGCTTCCGGCCACTGGCCGATCAGGATCGCGCCCGTCACCGCGATGCTCATCAGCGCGTTGATGTTCAGGTTGAGGTTTTTCAGGGCGATCCAGCCCTTTTTATAGGTGGTGAGGCCGCCGCTGAGGATCGATACCAGTGCCACCAGGGCAATCACCCAGGTCGGCGCCACGCCGGTGAAATGCAGCACTTCGGCGCCCAGCGCACCTACGCCGGACACCGCCAACGGCCACCAATGCTTCTTGGCAGGCGGCGCGGCGGCAGGCGTGCCCTCTTCAATAGGGTCGGCCTGCATGCCGATGGATTTGATCGCCGCGATGATCGGCGCAGTGCTCGGCAGGTCGTGGGTGACGCCGAGGATGCGGTTGATCAGGTTGAATTCCAGCCGCTGCACACCGGCGAGCTTGCCCAGTTTGTTCTGGATCAGCGTCTGTTCGGTGGGGCAGTCCATGGCTTCGATGCGGAAAGTGCTCAGGCGCGAGCCGGCTGTCGGCGCTTCGCTCAGCGCGACCACAGCGGGCGCTGCCTTGCTGGAACAGCAGGAATCGACATGACTGCCATGCTCATGCTGTTTGACCGGGGTCAGCTTGGCGCCGTGGTCGTGGCTATGTTCGGGGCTATGTTCGGGGCTATGGTCATGATCATGGTCGTGGGGGTGATCATGTTTTTTCGGGGTGTGGATGGAATCGCTCATTCTGTCGCGTCCGTAAAGGTGCCTGTTGCCAAGTAAAGACCCTGTAGCCACTATAGGGTCAAGCACCCATTTGGAGATTGCTGCGATGAAGATCGGCGAATTGGCCAAACTGACCGATTGTCAGGTGGAAACCATCCGTTATTACGAGAAAGAAGGCCTGCTGCCGCCCCCGGCGCGCACCGATGCCAACTATCGCGTGTACACCCAGGCGCACACCGAGCGGCTGATCTTTATCCGCAACTGCCGCAGCCTGGACATGACGCTTGAAGAAATCCGCAGCCTGCTGGGGCTGCGCGACAGCCCTCAGGACCAGTGCGAGAGTGTGAATGCGTTGATCGACGAGCATATCCACCATGTAAAAGCGCGGATCGATGGGCTGTTGGCGTTGCAGGTGCAATTGCTCGACCTGCGCCAACGCTGCGGCGGCGGGCCGGATCTGGACCAGTGCGGGATTTTGCAGCGGCTGGAAGTCAGCGGCAGTGTGGCGGCCAGCGAGGCGGAGCCTTCACATGTGGGCAGAAGCCACGGGCATTAAGGTGCATACAGAACAACTGTGGGAGCTGGCTTGCCTGCGATAGCGGTGGATCAGAGGCATTTGTATCGCCTGACACTCCGCTATCGCAGGCAAGCCAGCTCCCACATTTTTAACCGAGACAGACTTTAGATGGCGACGTCAGCCTTGATGCTCGGATCGGCGTCGTAGCCCACAATCTCGAAGTCTTCGAACTTGTAGTCATAGATCGACGCAGGCTTACGCTTGATCACCAGTTCCGGCAGCTTCTTCGGCGTGCGCGCCAGCTGAGTACGGATCTGTTCCATATGGTTGCTATAGGCGTGGGTGTCGCCGGTGGTGACAATGATCTCGTGCGGGATCAGGTCGCATTGCTGGGCCAGCATATGGGTCAGCAACGCCAGGGCGGCGGTGTTGTACGGCAGGCCGAGGAATACATCGGAGCTGCGGATGTACAACTGCATCGACAGATGGCCGTCATGCACAAACGCCTGGTACAGCAGGTGGCACGGCGGCAGGGCCTGCTTGCCGTTGCGCGCGTTTTCCTGCGGGCTCTTGGTTTCGTCCGGCAGGTATTCGACGTTCCAGCCGTGGAACAGGATGCGACGGCTGTTGGGGTTGTTCTTCAACGTGTCGACCATGTAGTCGATCTGGTTGATGGTGCCGCCGTCCCTGGTGGGCCAGGCGGTCCACTGCTCGCCGTACACCGGGCCAAGGTCGCCGTCTTCGGTGGCCCATTCGTCCCAGATTTTCACGCCGTTTTCGTTCAGCCACTTGATGTTGGTATTGCCACTCAACATCCAGATCAATTCGTTGGCGATGCTTTTGAAATGAAGCTTCTTGGTGGTCAGCAGCGGGAAGCCGTCGGCCAAGTTATGCCGATACTGACGAGCAAACACGGCTTTGGTGCCGGTGCCGGTGCGATCGCCCTTGGTCAATCCATTGGTCACGACGTCGTTCAGTAGTTCGAGATATTGCTTCATGTTTTTACCCGTATCAAAGAAGCCGAGGCTCGCAAAAGCCTCGGCATTCGAATTTAAAGCGCGGCGTTCTTGATGCCTTGGGGGCGATTGTAAGCCCACCACAGCAGGCCCAGGCCGGCGATGATCATCGGCAGGCTGAGAATCTGACCCATGGTCACCCAGCCCCACGCCAGGTAGCCCAGCTGCGCATCCGGCACGCGGACGAACTCGACGATGAAGCGGAAGATCCCGTAGAACAACGCAAACATGCCGGAAACCGCCATGGTTGGGCGTGGCTTGCGCGAGAAGATATAAAGAATCAGGAACAGCGCCACACCTTCCAGGGCGAACTGGTAGAGCTGCGACGGATGGCGCGGCAGTTGTGCCGGGTCGCTGAAGGGTGGAAACACCATGGCCCATGGCACGTCGGTCGGCTTGCCCCACAACTCGGCGTTGATGAAGTTACCGATACGCCCGGCACCCAGGCCGATCGGCACGAACGGTGCGACGAAGTCCATCAACTGGAAGAACGACTTGCCGTTGCGGCGGCCGAACCACCACGCGGCGATCATCACGCCGACAAAGCCGCCATGGAACGCCATGCCGCCCTTCCACACCTCGAAAATCAGTGTCGGGTTGGCGATATAGGCCGGAAGATCGTAGAACAGCACATACCCGAGGCGTCCGCCGACGATGACGCCCATCGACATCCAGAACACCATGTCGGAGAGCTTCTCCTTGGTCCAGGTCGGGTCAAACCGGTTCAGGCGCCGGGAAGCCAGCAGCCAGGCACCGCCGATGCCGATCAGGTACATCAACCCGTACCAATGGATTTGCAGCGGACCGATGGCCACGGCCACCGGGTTGATCTGCGGGTAAGGCAGCATTGCGACTCCTCGTTAAATCATTAGTCATGGCGCACCGGACCATGCCGGTGTGGGATTAAGCCTGCGTTACAGCCGCAATTTCAAATTAAGCCGACGTTTCAAAATTAAAAAGTCAACACGCGCCCAATAGCCCGGCATGTTAACGGATGGAAGGCGCTCGGCCCAACTTCGATACGATGGATAGCCATCCGTTGTATGGGTAGAGTGAGCAAAACACAAAGGGAACGCCTATGTGCCTGATTGTTTTCGCCTGGCGGCCGGGCCACGCCCAGCCGCTGATCGTCGCGGCCAACCGTGATGAATTCTATGCCCGCCCCAGCCTGCCGCTGGCTCAGTGGCCGGATGCGCCGCACGTCTACGCCGGTCGCGACCAGGAAGCCGGGGGCACCTGGCTTGGCGTAAACGCCGACGGGCGCTTTGCCGCGCTGACCAATATTCGTGACCCGCACCAACCGCCTGCCCGCAAATCCCGCGGGGAGTTGGTGGCGCGCTTTCTCAGTGGATCGCTGCCAATTGACGACTATCTGGCCGATGTTAACGGCCGTTCGATCGAATATTCCGGCTTTAACCTGCTGGTAGGCACACGGGATGAGCTGTGGCATTACAACGCCAACGAGACCAGGGCTACGCGGTTGGAGGCTGGGGTTTATGGGCTGTCGAATGCCGGGCTGAATACGCCCTGGCCCAAATTGCTCAAGGCCAGGGCGGCGTTGAGTGACTTGTTGGAGAACCCACAGCCGCAGGCCTTGCTGGAAATCTTGAGCGACCCGCAGACTGCGCCGTTTGCCGACTTGCCGGATACCGGCGTGGGGTTGGCGACCGAGAGCCTGCTCTCCAGCGTGTTTATCGCCAGCCCCAGTTATGGGACGCGGGCGAGTACGGCGCTGATTGTGAATGCCGATGGGACGCGGCAGATGGTGGAGCGTAGTTTTGGGCCACTGGGTGGGCGGCTGGGTGAGGTCGAACTGAACATTTGATGGCGCTTATTGATCGTTCCCACGCTCTGCGTGGGAATGCCGCCCTGGACGCTCTGCGTCCGCTCTTGAGGGCGTGACGCGGAGCGTCACTGGATGCATTCCCACGCAGAGCGTGGGAACGATCAGTTAGAGGGTTTTCGCCGAAGCCGGGTTGATCATCCGCGTCAGCCCCAGGTTCTTCAGCGCCAGTTGCAGCGAGCTGTGGATAACCTGCGGGTTGTCGATGGTCATCAACTCCGCCAGCAAGTCCTTGGCCATGCTCAGTTCCACCTGGCGCAGCATCCACTTCACCTTCGGCAAGTTGGTGGCGTTCATCGACAAGCTGTCAAAGCCCATTGCCATCAACAGCACCGCCGCCGCCGGGTCACCGGCCATTTCGCCGCAGATGCTCACCGGCTTGCCTTCGGCATGGGCGTCGCGCACCACATGCTGCAAGGCTTGCAGCACGGCGGGGTGCAGGTAATCGTAGAGATCAGCCACACGTGGGTTGTTGCGGTCCACGGCCAGCAGGTACTGGGTCAAGTCATTGGAGCCGACCGACAGGAAGTCCACCTGCCGCGCCAGTTCTTTGGCCTGGTACACCGCCGCCGGGATTTCGATCATCACGCCAATCGGTGGCATCGGCACGTCGGCGCCTTCGTCGCGCACTTCGCCCCAGGCGCGGTGGATAAGATGCAGCGCTTCTTCCAGCTCGTGCGTGCCGGAGATCATCGGCAGCAGGATGCGCAGGTTGTTCAGGCCTTCGCTGGCCTTGAGCATGGCGCGGGTCTGGACGAGGAAAATTTCAGGATGGTCGAGGGTTACACGAATACCGCGCCAGCCAAGGAAGGGGTTGTCTTCCTTGATCGGGAAATACGACAGTGACTTGTCGCCGCCGATGTCCAGGCTGCGCATCGTCACCGGCAACGGGTGGAAGGCGGACAATTGCTCGCGATAAATCGCCAGCTGCTCCTTCTCGCTCGGGAACCGTTGGTTGATCATGAACGGCACTTCGGTGCGGTACAGGCCCACGCCTTCAGCGCCGCGCTGTTGCGCACGGGCCACATCGGCCAGCAAGCCGGTGTTGACCAGCAGCGGCACACGGTGGCCATCGAGGGTGACGCACGGCAGCTCGCGCAGCGAGTCGAGGCCCAGCGCCAGTTGTTTCTCTTCTTCCACCACCTCGGCGTATTGCTTGCGCAGCAGCTCGCTGGGGTTGGTAAAGACTTCGCCACGATGGCCGTCGACGATCATGTCGATGCCGTCGACCTTGGAATACGGCAGGTCCACCAGGCCCATCACCGTCGGAATACCCATGGCTCGAGCCAGGATCGCGACGTGGGAGTTACCCGAACCCAGTACCGACACCAAACCCACCAGTTTGCCTTCGGGCACTTCGCCGAGCATGGTGGCAGTCAGTTCTTCACTGATCAGGATGGTGTTGTCCGGGTAGACCAGGTTGGTGGTGCGGTCTTCCTGCAGGTAGGCCAGCAGGCGGCGGCCGAGGTCGCGCACATCCGAGGCGCGCTCACGCAGGTAGGCGTCGTCCATCAGTTCGAAACGGTTGACGTGATCGGTGACCACCTGGCGCAGCGCGCCCTGGGCCCACTGGCCGGTCTTGATCACGGTTTTGACTTCGTTACCCAGGGACGCGTCGTCGAGCATCATCTGGTACACGTCGAACAGCGCGCGCTCTTCGGGGCGCAGTTGCGTGGCCAGCTTGGTCGACAGGTTGCGCATGTCGGCGCGCACGCCTTCCAGGGCGGTCTTGAACAGTTTGATTTCAGCGTCGATGTCATCGACGGTCTTGTCCGGCACCACATCGAGGTCGGCCGGTGGCAGCATGACCACGGCCGTACCGACCGCAGCGCCCGGCGAACCTGGCACGCCGACGAACTTGGCTTCCTGGATGCCCTTGCCCTGACGGCCCAGGCCACGGATCGAACCCGTCGCTTCGGCGTGGGCAATAACCCCGGCAAGCTGCGCGCTCATGGTCACGAGGAAGGCTTCTTCACCTTCGTCGAACTGGCGACGCTCTTTTTGCTGGATGACCAACACGCCAACAACGCGGCGGTGGTGAATAATCGGCGCGCCGAGGAACGAGGCGTAGCGCTCTTCGCCGGTTTCGGCAAAGTAGCGATAACGCGGGTGATCGGCCGCGTTTTCAAGGTTCAGGGGTTCTTCACGCGTCCCCACCAGGCCCACCAGACCTTCATTGGGCGCCATGCTGACCTTGCCGATGGAGCGCTTGTTCAAGCCCTCGGTGGCCATCAGCACAAAACGGTTGGTATCTGGGTCCAGCAGGTAAACCGAGCAGACCTGGCTGCCCATGGCTTCCTTGACGCGCAACACAATAATCCCCAACGCCGCCTTGAGATCCTTGGCGGAGTTAACTTCCTGGACGATCTTGCGCAGCGTATTGAGCATGGCTCGGGGTCGAACTCCGTCGTCAGTCGCGCGCTAAAAGGCGCGGGGCAAGCTCTTTGAGAGCGCGACGATAAACCTCGCGCTTGAATGTCACCACCTGGCCCAACGGGTACCAATAGCTGACCCAGCGCCAGCCATCGAACTCCGGTTTACCGGTCAAATCCATCCGCACCCGCTGCTCGTTGGAGATCAGGCGCAAAAGAAACCATTTCTGCTTCTGGCCGATGCACAGCGGTTGGCTGTGGGTACGCACCAGGCGTTGCGGCAAACGATAGCGCAACCAGCCACGGGTACAGGCCAGAATTTGCACATCTTCGCGCTCAAGGCCGACTTCTTCATTCAACTCACGGTACAAGGCGTCTTCAGGGGTTTCGTCGGGGTTGATTCCACCTTGAGGAAACTGCCAGGCATCTTGGTTGATTCGGCGAGCCCATAGCACCTGTCCGGCATCATTCGTAAGAATAATCCCGACATTAGGACGGAAACCATCGGGGTCGATCACGGCAACAACCTCGCAAACGCATGTCGCCGCATTGTTCCACAAAGGTTGTTCCAGCGGCAACGAGGCTTCTTACCTTATGTGCACTCTTGTGAAAAGACCGTATTCTGGACGCCTTTTTACAGACTTTTCAGCGAGTAACTGCAATGCGCCTGGCTTTATTCGACTTGGACAACACGCTTCTCGGCGGTGACAGCGATCACGCGTGGGGCGATTACCTCTGTGAGCGTGGGATTCTTGACCCGGTGGCCTACAAAGCCCGCAACGACGAGTTCTACCAGGATTACCTGGCCGGCAAACTCGACAACGCCGCCTACCTGAACTTCAGCCTGGAAATACTCGGCCGCACCGAGATGGCCCAACTGGACGAATGGCACCGCGACTTCATGCGCGACTGCATCACCCCACTGATGCTGCCGCTCGCCGTGGAACTGCTGGCCAAACACCGCGCCGCCGGCGACAAGCTGGTGATCATCACCGCCACCAACCGCTTCGTGACCGCGCCAATTGCCGAGTTGCTGGGGGTTGAAACCCTGATCGCCACCGAGTGCGAGATGGAAAACGGCCGGTATACCGGGCGCAGCACTGATATCCCGTGCTTTCGCGAAGGCAAAGTGACGCGCTTGAACCGCTGGCTGGAAGAAACCGGGTACAGCCTGGAAGACAGCTACTTCTATAGCGATTCGATGAATGACTTGCCGTTGCTGGAGCAGGTGACGCATGCGGTGGCGGTGGACCCGGACCCGAATTTGCGTGCCGAAGCCGTGAAGCGTGGCTGGCCGGTGATTACCCTGCGCGGCTGATAAAGCCTTCGCAGGCAAGCCAGCTCCCACATTTGACCGAGTTCCAACATGAGAATGTGGTCAAAATGTGGGAGCTGGCTTGCCTGCGATGAAGCCGACGCGGTCTAAAGCCTTAAACCGGCTTGGCGCCCATCAACCCGGCAATCGCCACAAACCCCACCAGGCTGACCACCGCCAGCACCAGGGTGAAATTCAGGCTACCGCCCTCGCCCTTACGCAGGCGATTAAGCCGCGCCACCAGCCAGCACCACGCCAGTGCCGCCACGGTGTAGAGAATGCTGGAACCCAAAATCCAGGTTTGCCCCAGCGGCCAGCCGAGCAGGTGCAACAGCCACCAGCCGGTGAACGGCATGCTGACCACGCAAACCCCCATCAGCAACCACACGAACGCCCACGGGCGCTGCACGGTAACCGTCGGGCCGGCGCTGCGTTTGCGCCAGGCCAGTACCGCCAGCCCGAGGCCGCTGAGCAACAGCAACACGGTGGCGGTGATGTGGATAACCTTGAGGGTGGTCAGTGTTTCCATGGTCTTGATTCCTTAAAGGCCGCCCAGTCAGCGTAGTCGCTCAACCGAGGAACAGCTGGTAAGCCGGGTTTTCGCTCTCATCCCAGTACGGGTAGCCGATTTCTGCCAACGCGGCCGGCACCAGGTGGCGCTCGTCCGCCGGCACTTGCAGGCCTGCAACCACACGGCCGTCGGCCGCGCCGTGGTTGCGATAGTGAAACATCGAGATGTTCCAGCGCCCGCCTAATTTGTTAAGAAAGTTGAACAGCGCGCCGGGACGCTCGGGGAATTCGAAGCGAAACACCAGCTCGTCGCTGACTTTGGCCGCATGCCCGCCCACCATATGGCGAATGTGCAACTTGGCCAGCTCGTTTTCGGTCAGGTCCAGCACCGGGAAGCCCTGGCTGGTGAGGCTGGCGATCAAGGCGCTGCGCGGGTCGTTTTCCGGATGAGTCTGCACACCCACGAAGATGTGCGCCTCGCGGCCAGAGTGGTAGCGGTAATTGAATTCGGTGATCTGGCGCTTGCCCACGGCCTCGCAGAACGCCTTGAAGCTGCCGGGCTGCTCGGGGATGGTCACGGCGATGATGGCTTCGCGGCCTTCACCCAGCTCGGCGCGCTCGGCCACATGGCGCAGGCGGTCGAAGTTGACGTTGGCGCCGGAGTCGATGGCCACCAGGGTCTGCCCGGTCACGCCACGGGTTTCCACGTATTTCTTGATGCCCGCCACGCCCAGCGCGCCCGCAGGCTCGGTGATGGAGCGGGTGTCGTCGTAGATGTCCTTGATGGCCGCGCAGATTTCGTCGGTGCTGACGGTGATCACTTCGTCTACATAGTCTTTGCAGATATCAAAGGTGTGCTGGCCGATCTGCGCTACCGCCACGCCATCAGCAAAGATGCCGACGGCCGGTAGCACCACGCGCTCGCCTGCGGCCATGGCGGCTTGCAGGCAGTTGGAGTCGTCCGGCTCGACGCCGATGATCTTGATTTCCGGGCGCAGGTATTTCACGTACGCCGCAATCCCGGCGATCAGGCCGCCGCCGCCCACGGGTACGAAAATCGCGTCCAAAGGCCCAGGGTGCTGGCGCAGAATCTCCATCGCCACGGTGCCCTGCCCGGCAATGGTGTGTGGATCATCGTAAGGGTGAATGTAAACGTAGCCTTTTTCGTCGACCAGTTTGAGCGAGTAGGCCAGGGCTTCCGGGAAGGAATCACCGTGCAGCACCACTTTGCCGCCCCTGGAGCGCACGCCTTCAACCTTGATCTCCGGGGTGGTCTTGGGCATCACGATGGTGGCCTTGACCCCCAGCACCTTGGCCGCCAGGGCCAAGCCCTGGGCGTGGTTGCCCGCAGAAGCCGTGACCACACCGCGCGCGCGTTCTTCGGCGCTCAGCTGGGTGAGCTTGTTGTAGGCGCCGCGAATCTTGAACGAGAACACCGGCTGCAAGTCTTCACGCTTGAGCCAGACCTTGTTGCCCAGCCGCTCGGAGAGCTGGCGAGCGGTCTGCAAGGGGGTTTCTACGGCAACGTCGTAAACGCGCGAGGTAAGGATCTTTTTGACGTACTGTTCAAGCATCGGCGGGAATCACTGGGCGAGTTGGGCGGGGCCAAGGAGTCTAACCCGGCTTTTGGCCGGGCGACCACACGAATCCCGAGGTTTTGTTGGGTTATACTCGCCGCCCTCGATAACTCCCCGCCCGTTCCGGAGCCCGCATGACCCAGGATCAACTCAAACAGGCAGTGGCCCAAGCCGCCGTCGATTTAATCCTTCCTAAACTCGACGATAAAAGCATCGTCGGTGTCGGCACCGGCTCCACCGCCAACTGCTTTATCGACGCGCTGGCCCAGCACAAGGGTGCATTCGATGGCGCCGTGGCCAGCTCCGAAGCCACCGCCGCGCGCCTCAAAGGCCATGGCATTCCAGTGTACGAGCTCAATACCGTGAGCGACCTGGAGTTCTACGTCGACGGCGCCGATGAAAGCGATGAGCACTTGAACCTGATCAAAGGCGGCGGCGCAGCCCTGACCCGCGAGAAAATCGTCGCGGCCGTGGCCAAGACCTTTATCTGCATCGCCGACGCCAGCAAGCTGGTGCCGGTACTCGGCGCCTTCCCGCTGCCGGTGGAAGTGATCCCGATGGCCCGCAGCCACGTGGCCCGCGAGCTGGTGAAACTGGGCGGCGACCCGGTGTACCGCGAAGGCGTGCTGACCGACAACGGCAATATCATCATTGATGTGTTCAACATGCAGATCACCAACCCGGTGGAGCTGGAGACGCGGATCAATGCGATCGTTGGCGTGGTGACCAATGGCCTGTTCGCGGCGCGTCCGGCGGATGTGTTGCTGTTGGGTACTTCTGAAGGCGTCAAAACCCTCAAGGCCTAAAACTCAGCGCTAATTTCCTGTGAAGACAGGGCTTGTGTGGGAGCAAGCCCGCTCCCACATTTTGATTTGTGCTCGACTCGGACTCCATGTAACAAAACCGCTACTTTTCGCAGCACCCCTCGCCAAAACCGTGCGCCACGTCACGGCATCCCACGCCTTTATTGGTATCAAATCCGTTACAAATTACAGCCAGGCGACCCACGCGTTTAACAATGCGCCACTTCGCGCTCGCCCAGGGAATGAGGCGCGCATTGTGCAAAGGGTCTGGGCTGGAAAACCTCAATCACCTCAAGGAAGACCTTGTGATAAAGCCCCTAGTCCTCGCGATCAGCGTGGTCGGCAGCCTGCTGTCGGCGCAAACCCAGGCCTATGATTACGGCCAGCACGCCAATACCACCCTGGAAAAGCTGATCAACGATTACCCCGGCCGGTATCGCGGCACGGCCAATTTCGCCGGCGCGGCGGATTGGATGCAAAGCCGGATGGGGTCGGCCTACAGCCTCAGTCGCCAGAACTTCACCTGGAACAACGGCACCCGCGCCTCGCAAAACGTGGTGGCCTATGCTGCCGGCACTAAAGCGCAATACGTGGTGATTGGCGCGCACTTCGACACCTACTTTGGCCGCCCGACCTTGCAAGGCCTGGACGACAACGGCTCCGGCGCCAGCGTGCTGACCGAAGTGGCGAAGAACCTTGGCGGTTTGCAGCTGGAAAACGGCCTGCAAGTGGTCGCCTTCGGCGCCGAAGAAGAAGGCCTGCGCGGCTCCAAGGCCTTTGTCGACTCACTCAGCGCCAGCCAACGCGCGAATATGCTGGCGATGATCAACCTCGACAGCCTGATCACCGGCGACATGATGTACGCCCACGCCGGCCAGAACAGCACCGCCAACCCCGCGCTGACATCGCTGCGCGAACACACCTTCCAGATCGCCAGGGAATTGAACATCCCATTGTTCACCAACCCCGGCCTGGACCCGCAATACCCCAAAGGCACCGGCTGCTGCAGTGATGGCGAGCCGTTCGAACCGCTGAAGATCCCGATTTTGTACGTCGAAGCCACCAACTGGGAGCTGGGCGATCTGGACGGCTACACCCAGACCAACAACCCGAAAATCCCCGGCGGTTCCACCTGGCACGACCCGGCAGAAGACAACAAGACCGTGCTCACCAACGCTTTCGGCCAGGCACGCATCGACCAGCGCCTGCGCGACTACTCGCGCCTGCTCAGCCGCCTGGTGCTGGAGCTGACCAACGCCGACCTGCTGGCCTCGACCGCCTCGGGCGGCGCCGTTGCGCGCAATATGCAGGACAACCTGCAACGCCAGCATCAGGCCATGGTGCGCCTGCATGATCGCCGTTGGTTGACCTTGCAAGCGGCCAGCCGTGAGGTCGGAAGCTTCGACGGCGAAATCGGCATGGACGGCGAATACACCCCGGACAGCGGCTTCGACAGCTCGCTCAACCGTGACGCCCGACGCCTGGGCGTGCACGCCTTGGGTGACTATCAGCTCACCTCCAGCCTGAACATCGGCGCCAGCCTCAGCTACCTCAATGGTCGTGACAAGCTGGAGCAACGCGGCAAACTCGACAGCGACACCTGGCAGGCCGCGGTCTATGCCTTGCTCAACGATGGCGGGCCAAGCTGGCTGGCGGGTGACCTGAGCGTCGGCCATACGCGTTTCGAGGCCAAGCGCAACCTGCTGATCCAGGCCAACGGCGGGCCGGTGCTGCTCAATCAGCAACTGAGCGGCAACACCGACGCGCTGTCCTTGGGCGCGCGCGTACTCGGCGGTTATGACTTCGACTTCGGCGCGATCAAGAGCGGGCCGTTTGCCGGAGTGGATTACAGCCACTCGCGCATCGACAAGTTCCACGAGAAACAGAACCTGCGCACGGCGCTGGAGTACGAAGAACAGTCTTTCGACTCTCTGGAAGCCAGCCTCGGCTGGCGCGTGCGCGGCGCCGTCGCCCTGCCCTATGGCTTGAGCCTGCTGCCTTACGGCGACATCGTCTGGGTCAAGGAACTGGCTGACGGGCGCCTCGATGACCTGCAATTGACCGCCCGCGCCGATGGCCAGGCGCGCACCGCCAAGCTGGGTTCCGTGGACAAAAGCTTTGGCCGCGCACAAATCGGCAGCCAGTTGGCGATCACCCCGCAGTTGGGTGTGTACGCCGAGGTCAACAGCCGCCTTGGGCATGCCGAGGGCAGCCAGACCGGCTACTCCCTGGGCGTGCAATGGATGTTTTGATCAGGGCTTTTTGAACACGTAAAACAGGTTCGGCTCGCTGACCAGGTACAGCGAGCCCTCGTCATCCATGGCGATCCCTTCGGCCTGAGGCACGCGTTTTTTCAGGCCATGGCGCCCATTAAGCAGGGAAAGACTGCTCAACGGGCGACCGTCGATGTCCAGCTCCAGCACCAGGAACGACTCATCCGACAGCGCCAGCAAATGCCCGCTGCGCTCGTCGTACTGCAGGCTCGACAGGTCACGCACAAACAGCCCGGCATCGCGCTTGGGGTTGTTGATCACATGCACCGAGTAGGTTTTTTCCGGTTTGAAATGGGGAAACCCGTGCACCTCGTAAATCAGCATCGGGTCGCGCTCCTTGGCCACGAACAGGCGCTTGCCCACCGAGTCGTAAGCCAGCCCCTCGAAACCTTTGTTGCCCCCGATATGCACGCCCAAGGTCATTTGCTCCGCATCGGCAGCATCGAGAAATTGGGTGTCGTCATTCACGTGTACCTTGATCAGCCGCTGCTGGGCTTCATCGCTGATCACATAAATGTTGTCACTGATGAACTCCACCGCCTCGGCATCGCCAAAGCCCACCAACGGGATACGCCGCAGAATCCTGCCGTCCAGCGACAGCTCGATCAGCTCGGCGTTTTTGTTGGTCACCGTAAACAGGCTTTTGCGTATCGGGTCGTACGTGAGGGCCGAGACATCATCGTCGAGCCCTTCGATGACCTTGGCTTCCAGGCTGACCCGGTAATCATTCAAGCCAATGGAGCGCTCATCGGCGGGATGGCGCCAGTTTTGAAGGTTGAACCAGGCCCGCTCGAACAAGCGAAAGTTCTGAGCGACCGCCCCGGCAATCACCAGGGCGAGCAGCAACAGGATAAAAAACGCGGGTTTGGGGCGGGCGAGTCGACGCATCAGGCAAGCTCAAAGTCAAAAAGTGGCGAATAAGTATCACGCCCGTCTGAATTTAAACTTAAACGCAGTCGACTGTCTGGCGAATGCCGCTGATAGCGAAGTATCCGACGTAATCGTCGGCTATTTCTGCTTCTCGAAACGATAGAACAGGTTCGGCTCACTGACCATGTACAAGGTGCCGGCTTCGTCCATGGTCACGCCTTCCGCACGCGGGATGGTGTTTTTCAGGCCATTGAAGCCGCCGAGCAGGGTCATGAAGCTGACTTGCTCGCCGTGCTCGTCCAGCTCCAGCAGCAGGTGGGAATCGGCCGACAACACCAGCAAATGCCCGGTGCGCGGGTCGACGGCCAGGGCCGAGAGATTGCGCATGTCCAGCTCGGTGCTGGCGATCTTCTGCTTATCTCCGTTCAGCGTGGCGCCATCGCTTTTCCAGGTGAACAACGCCGGTGGGCGCTCTTCGCCAAGCACGATCTGCTGGTTGCGCTTGTCCCAGGTCACACCTTCAAACGCCTTGTTCTGGTCCTTGGAGGGGCCCAGGTCATAGTGCTTGACGTCGGCATAGTTCAGTTGCTGAGTGCTGGCGTCGACGTTCACCACACTCAGGGTGTGCATGCGCTCGTCGACAATGGCCATCAGGCCGTTTTCCATCACGGTGACGCCTTCCGGGTTGCTCCAGCCGTTGAGCGGCATCTTGCGCAGCACATCGCCTTGCAGGTTCAGCTCAACCAGGAAGGGGTTTTTGCCCATCACGGAAAACAGGGTTTTGGTCTGCGGGTTGTAGGACAGGTCCGAAGCCTCATCCTTTTCCATGCCCGGAAGCAATTTGCCATCGATCGCCGCCTGGTAATCCGGCAGCCAGACGCTGGCCTGGCGTTCGGCCGGGGTTTCGAAGCGCTCAGCGATCCACAGCACCCCACGGTCGTCCCAGTGCATCGCCCAGGCAATGCCGTAAACAATGGCCCCGACCAGAAACAGCCAGGAATACCAACGCAGGGCAAAACGTGAACGGGGCTTGGAAGTCAGGGTAGGCAGGGACACGGCCATTGAGCGCTTTTCCGCAGAGTCAGCTTTAGGTGATAGCACAGGATCAACAAGCCCGCGCGCAGGAGGCTGGTGATTATCCGGATGGCGTGTGAAAAAAATGCAAAACCACAGCTGTCAAATGATCGTTCCCACGCTCCGCGTGGGAATGCCTCTTGTGACGCTCCGCGTCACGACCTCAAGAGCAGACGCAGAGCGTCCAGGGCTGCATTCCCACGCAGAGCGTGGGAACGATCTGTTAGCGAACGACGCTTTCGAAGCGGCTACCGCCACCCAATTCCAGCACCAGCTCATCGCCCACATTCAACGGACCTACACCCGCCGGGGTGCCGGTGAGGATCACATCACCCGCCTGCAGCGAAAAGCAGCCGGCCATGTGCTGGATCATCGGGACGATCGGGTTGAGCATCTGCGAGCTGTTGCCGTCCTGGCGCACTTCGCCATTGATGGTCAGGCGAATGCCGATGTCGGTCACGTCGGCAAAGGTGCTGCTGACCACAAAGGGGGCAATCACGGCGGCGCCATCGAAGGACTTGGCGATTTCCCACGGCAGGCCCTTGGCCTTCAGCTCGGCCTGCTTGTCGCGCAGGGTCAAATCCAGCGCCGGAGCGAAACCGGAAATGGCATCCAGCACTTCTTCACGGCTGGGTTTGGTCGACAAGGGTTTGCCGATCAGCACCGCGATTTCCGCTTCGTAGTGGACCGATCCGCGTTCGGTTGGAATGGCGAAACCGCCTTCCAGCGCAACCACGCAACTGCCCGGCTTGATGAACAGCAACGGCTCGGTCGGCACCGGGTTGTCCAGTTCCTTGGCGTGTTCGGCGTAGTTACGCCCGATGCACACCACTTTGCCCAGGGGAAAGTGGATGTTGGTGCCGTCGACATACTTGTGCTGGTAGCTCATGAAACGACTCCTTCAGGGCGGTTAAACAGCGAAGATCTTGCCAGGGTTCATGATCCCGTTCGGGTCGAACACCGCTTTCACTGCTTTCATGTATTCGATTTCAACCGGGGAACGGCTGTAAGTCAGGTAATCGCGCTTGGTCATGCCCACGCCGTGTTCAGCGGAGATCGAGCCGTTGTACTTCTGGACGGTCTCGAACACCCACTTGTTGACGGTAGCGCACTTGGCGAAGAACTCGTCCTTGCTCAGGTTTTCCGGCTTGAGGATGTTCAGGTGCAGGTTGCCGTCGCCGATGTGGCCGAACCAGACGATTTCGAAGTCCGGGTAGTGTTCGCCGACGATCGCATCAATTTCCTTCAAGAACGCCGGCACTTTGGAGACAGTGACCGAAATGTCGTTCTTGTACGGCGTCCAGTGGGAAATGGTCTCGGAGATGTACTCGCGCAGTTTCCACAGGTTGTGCAGTTGGGTTTCGCTCTGGCTCATCACGCCGTCCAGCACCCAGCCCTGCTCCACGCAGTGCTCGAAGGTTTCCAGGGCGTGGTTGGCAACTTCTTCGGTGGTGGCTTCGAACTCCAGCAGCGCGTAGAACGGGCAGTCGGTTTCAAACGGCGCCGGCACGTCGCCACGGCCCATGACCTTGGCCAGGGCTTTGTCGGAGAAGAATTCGAAGGCGGTCAGGTCCAGTTTGCTCTGGAACGCGTGCAATACCGGCATGATCGAGTCGAAATCGGTGGTACCGAGCACCATCGCAGTGAGGTTTTTCGGCGCACGGTCCAGGCGCATGGTGGCTTCGACCACAAAGCCCAGGGTGCCTTCGGCGCCTATAAACAGCTGGCGCATGTCGTAGCCGGTGGCGTTCTTGATCAGGTCGCGGTTCAGTTCCAGCACGTCACCCTTGCCGGTGACCACTTTCATGCCGGCCACCCAGTTGCGGGTCATGCCGTAGCGAATCACCTTGATCCCGCCGGCATTGGTGCCGATGTTGCCGCCAATCTGGCTCGAACCCGAGGAAGCGAAGTCCACCGGGTAGTATAGGCCTTTTTCTTCGGCGACGTTCTGCAGTTGCTTGGTGACCACGCCCGGCTGGCACACGGCGGTGCGGTCGGTGAGGTTCACGTCGAGGATCTGGTTCATGTAGTCGAACGAGACGACCACTTCGCCATTGGCCGCCACCGCAGCAGCCGACAGGCCGGTACGCCCGCCCGATGGCACCAGCGCCACCTTGTGTTCATTGGCCCAACGGACGATGGCCTGCACCTGCTCGATGGTCTTGGGGAACACGATAGCGGTCGGCGCGGGGGCGAAGTGCTTGGTCCAATCCTTGCCGTAAGCCTCCAGGGAGTCTGCATCGGTCAGCACTTTGCCGGGCTCAACCAGGGTCTTCAGCTCATCAATCAGGGCAGGATGGGTCATCGACGGAACTCTCGAACAATTCATGGTCATCCTGAGAACGCTTCACGTCGCAGGAATGGGTGTTTAGCGGGGCACGTATGCTAGCATACCGCCCCCGCAGGACAGAGCCCAAGGGCGTTTCTGCGGTGACGGCTTTCCTGCCGTCCGGGTCAGCTCTTGTGCACTGATTCAAGGCACTAACTGCTCGATTCCCTGCCATTTTTCTCCGGGATACAGGTTTACGCAGATGAGCAAGACTTCTCTCGATAAGAGCAAGATCAAGTTCCTTCTTCTGGAAGGCGTCCACCCATCGGCTGTCGACGTACTGAAAGCCGCTGGGTACTCCAGCATTGAGTACATCACCAGTTCTCTGCCGGAAGCCCAGTTAAAGGAAAAGATCGCCGACGCGCACTTTATCGGCATTCGCTCCCGCACTCAGCTGACCGAAGAGATCTTCGACCACGCCAAGAAACTCGTGGCCGTCGGCTGTTTCTGCATCGGCACCAACCAGGTCGACCTTAACGCTGCGCGCGAGCGCGGCATCGCGGTGTTCAACGCACCGTACTCCAACACCCGTTCCGTTGCGGAACTGGTGCTGGCCGAGGCGATCCTGCTGCTGCGCGGCATTCCTGAGAAAAACGCTTCCTGCCACCGTGGCGGCTGGATCAAAAGTGCGGCCAACTCCTTCGAAATCCGTGGCAAGAAGCTGGGTATCGTCGGTTACGGCTCGATCGGCACGCAGCTGTCGGTATTGGCCGAAGGCTTAGGCATGCAGGTGTTCTTCTACGACACCTTGACCAAGCTGCCATTGGGCAACGCCACCCAGGTGGCGAGCCTGACCGAGCTGCTGGGCATGTCCGACATCGTCACCCTGCACGTACCGGAAACCGCTGAGACCCAGTGGATGATCGGCGAGAAGGAAATCCGCGCCATCAAGAAAGGCGGCATCCTGATCAACGCGGCACGCGGCACTGTGGTTGAGCTGGACGCCCTGGCTGACGCGATCAAGGACAAGCACCTGATCGGCGCCGCTATCGACGTGTTCCCGGTAGAGCCCCGCTCTAACGACGACATCTTCGAAAGCCCGCTGCGTGGCCTGGACAACGTGATCCTGACCCCGCACATCGGCGGCTCCACCGCTGAAGCCCAAGCCAACATCGGCCTGGAAGTGTCGGAAAAGCTGGTCAAGTACAGCGACAACGGTACCTCGGTGTCTTCGGTCAACTTCCCCGAAGTGGCGCTGCCGGCTCACCCTGGCAAGCACCGTCTGCTGCACATCCACCAGAACATTCCTGGCGTGATGATGGAGATCAACAAGGTCTTCGCGGAAAACGGCATCAACATCTCCGGTCAGTTCCTGCAGACCAACGAAAAGGTCGGCTACGTGGTGATCGACGTCGACGCCGAGTACTCGGACCTGGCGCAAGAGAAGCTGCAGCACATCAACGGCACCATTCGTAGCCGCGTGTTGTTCTAACGCTTTGAACGCTGCACAAAAAAGGGAGCCTTTCGGGGCTCCCTTTTTTTGTCTGAACTGTCCCGTCCTGAATAAGGTTTACACCTTCTGACCCAATCTCAGGAAGGCGTAATGAATTCAGGAAAAAGGCGCAGTCAGCGTGACTACTCGCTGACCTTTAAATTGTCAGTCGTCGATCAGGTCGAAAAAGGCGAGTTGAGTTATAAAGAGGCTCAAGAGCGCTACGGCATCCAGGGCAAATCTACGGTGTTGAACTGGCTACGCAGGCATGGTCGACAGAACTGGAGTCAAAGCGCGTCCATTCGTACCAAGAGATCCCGTTCCATGGATGAGCCCGACAAGCCGCTGACGCCCGAACAGCGAATCAAAGAGCTTGAAGAGCAACTCGCTCAAGCCAATCAGAAAGCTCAGTTTTTCGAAGCCGTTGTTGATGTACTCAAGAATGACTTTGGTGTCTCTGTCGTAAAAAAGCGATCCGGCAAGCCCTCTCCCAAAGGAAAGTCCAAGACCTGAGTATCAGCCGGGCTTGCCAGTTCATCGGGATATCCCGCCAGGCATATTACAAACGCATTCGAGCATGTAATGCTCGAGCCCTCCAGGCTCAGAAGGTTATGGGGTTCGTGCACGAAAAGCGCCTCAGACAACCTAGGCTTGGAACCCGAAAGCTTCATAACCTCATGCATAGCGAGCCCGAAGCCCCGGTAAAGGTTGGTCGAGACTGCCTTTTCGACATTTTGCGGGATCGCAGAGAGTTGGTTCCTCGAAAGCGGGCCTATCACAAAACGACAAACAGTCATCATCGCTTTCACAGGCACCCCAACCTGCTCAAAGAAGGGCCATCACAGGTAGTTGCTACGGCGCCAGAACAAGTTTGGGTAGCCGATATCACCTACTTGCCCACTCAAACGGGCGTGGCCTATCTGAGCTTGGTGACTGACGCCTACTCTCGGAAGATCGTGGGGCATCATGTTCACGAAAGCTTGCACACGGAGTCTGTGATTCAGGCATTCAGTAAAGCCCTCAAGTGCAGAAAAACAGAGCAAAACCTTGTTCATCACTCAGATCGAGGCATCCAATACTGCTCCGAGCTTTATCAGCGGCTGCATGTAAAGCACGGTATCCGGTGTTCTATGACCGATGGTTACGACTGCTACCAAAATGCTTTGGCCGAACGAGTGAACGGGATTTTGAAAACCGAGTTTCTCTTGCATCGGCCCAAAGATGCGGCTGAAGCCGCGCGAATGGTGGATCAATCCGTGCATATCTATAACAGTGAGCGGCCACATCTATCGCTGAAATACAAAACGCCCGATGCGGTGCATCGGGCGTTTTGAGGCTGAAATAGGTGTAAACCTATGTCAGGACTGGACA
>NZ_CVTT01000033.1:0-1098 GCF_900006605.1 Pseudomonas sp. 58 R 3
CCGTGGTGTTGTCGATCGAGTCGGTAATCGAAGTGACGGCCGCTTTTGGATCGGTAACCAGGTTCTCGAAGTTGCCGCCCGCAGTTTTGGCGATCGTGGTGCTGACGGTGGAACCGTTGTTGTAGACGTCGTTAGCTGGAGTGTGGAAAACCGTCGAGCCGACAGTTTCACCGGCCTTGATCGTGATGGTCTGGCCATTCGAAAGCGTAACGGTAACGTCTGTTTGCGCTTTGTTAGTCAAGGTCGCGGTGTAAGTGATGTCACCGCCTTCAACCACGGAGGCTTTATCTGCAGTCAGCGAAACTGTGGTGTTGTCGATCGAGTCAGTGATGGCTGTTTCAGCTGCCTTCGGATCGGTGACCAGGTTCTCGAAGTTACCGCCTTCAGTTTTGGCGATAGTGGTGCTGACCGTGCTGCCGTTGTTATAGACGTCGTTGGCTGGGGTGTTGAACACAGTCGAGCCTGTGGTCTCACCGGCTTTGATGGTGATCGTCTGACCGTTCGAAAGCGTTACGGTGACGTCGGTCTGCGCCTTGTTAGTCAAGGTCGCGGTGTAGGTGATGTCGCCGCCTTCAACTACAGAGGCTTTATCTGCACTCAGAGAAACCGTGGTGTTGTCGATCGAGTCGGTAATCGAAGTGACGGCCGCTTTCGGATCAGTGACCAGGTTCTCGAAGTTGCCGCCCGCAGTTTTGGCGATGGTGGTGCTGACGGTGGAACCGTTGTTGTAGACGTCGTTAGCTGGGGTGTGGAAAACCGTCGAGCCTGCGGAGTCGCCGGCTTTGATGGTGATCGTCTGACCGTTCGAAAGCGTCACGGTAACGTCGGTCTGCGCCTTGTTAGTCAAGGTCGCGGTGTAAGTGATGTCACCGCCTTCAACCACGGAGGCTTTATCAGCACTCAGAGAAACCGTGGTGTTGTCGATCGAGTCGGTAATCGAAGTGACGGCCGCTTTCGGATCAGTGACCAGATTCTCAAAGTTACCGCCCGCAGTTTTGGCGATCGTGGTGCTGACGGTGGAACCGTTGTTGTAGACGTCGTTAGCCGGGGTATGGAAAACCGTCGAGCCGACAGTTTCACCGGCCTTGATCGTGATGG
>NZ_CVTT01000036.1:0-66354 GCF_900006605.1 Pseudomonas sp. 58 R 3
TGTCCCGTCCTGAATAAGGTTTACACCTTCTGACCCAATCTCAGGAAGGCGTAATGAATTCAGGAAAAAGGCGCAGTCAGCGTGACTACTCGCTGACCTTTAAATTGTCAGTCGTCGATCAGGTCGAAAAAGGCGAGTTGAGTTATAAAGAGGCTCAAGAGCGCTACGGCATCCAGGGCAAATCTACGGTGTTGAACTGGCTACGCAGGCATGGTCGACAGAACTGGAGTCAAAGCGCGTCCATTCGTACCAAGAGATCCCGTTCCATGGATGAGCCCGACAAGCCGCTGACGCCCGAACAGCGAATCAAAGAGCTTGAAGAGCAACTCGCTCAAGCCAATCAGAAAGCTCAGTTTTTCGAAGCCGTTGTTGATGTACTCAAGAATGACTTTGGTGTCTCTGTCGTAAAAAAGCGATCCGGCAAGCCCTCTCCCAAAGGAAAGTCCAAGACCTGAGTATCAGCCGGGCTTGCCAGTTCATCGGGATATCCCGCCAGGCATATTACAAACGCATTCGAGCATGTAATGCTCGAGCCCTCCAGGCTCAGAAGGTTATGGGGTTCGTGCACGAAAAGCGCCTCAGACAACCTAGGCTTGGAACCCGAAAGCTTCATAACCTCATGCATAGCGAGCCCGAAGCCCCGGTAAAGGTTGGTCGAGACTGCCTTTTCGACATTTTGCGGGATCGCAGAGAGTTGGTTCCTCGAAAGCGGGCCTATCACAAAACGACAAACAGTCATCATCGCTTTCACAGGCACCCCAACCTGCTCAAAGAAGGGCCATCACAGGTAGTTGCTACGGCGCCAGAACAAGTTTGGGTAGCCGATATCACCTACTTGCCCACTCAAACGGGCGTGGCCTATCTGAGCTTGGTGACTGACGCCTACTCTCGGAAGATCGTGGGGCATCATGTTCACGAAAGCTTGCACACGGAGTCTGTGATTCAGGCATTCAGTAAAGCCCTCAAGTGCAGAAAAACAGAGCAAAACCTTGTTCATCACTCAGATCGAGGCATCCAATACTGCTCCGAGCTTTATCAGCGGCTGCATGTAAAGCACGGTATCCGGTGTTCTATGACCGATGGTTACGACTGCTACCAAAATGCTTTGGCCGAACGAGTGAACGGGATTTTGAAAACCGAGTTTCTCTTGCATCGGCCCAAAGATGCGGCTGAAGCCGCGCGAATGGTGGATCAATCCGTGCATATCTATAACAGTGAGCGGCCACATCTATCGCTGAAATACAAAACGCCCGATGCGGTGCATCGGGCGTTTTGAGGCTGAAATAGGTGTAAACCTATGTCAGGACTGGACAACTGCAAAGCCGTCACTGCAAAGCCATCATCGCTGAGTTATCAGCCCCGGCGACGCAGCGCATCGATACGCTCCTCCAGCGGCGGGTGGCTCATGAAGAAGCGGGCAAAGCCTTGCTTGATGCCACCGTTGATGCCAAATGCGGTCAGGCTGTCGGGCATGTGCACCGGCAGGCCTTGTTCCGAGCGCAAGTGTTGCAGCGCTGCGATCATCGCCCCGGTGCCGGCCAGGCGGGCACCGGCTTCGTCTGCGCGGAATTCGCGTCTGCGCGAGAACCACATGGTGATCGCGCTGGCCAGGAAGCCCAGTACCACTTCGGCAAAGATAGTCGCCACGAAGTAGGCGATGCCACGGCCTTCTTCGTTCTTGAAGATCACCTTGTCGACAAAGTTGCCGATGATCCGTGCGAAGAACATCACAAAGGTGTTCACCACGCCTTGTACCAGCGCCAGGGTGACCATGTCGCCATTGGCCACATGGCCGATCTCGTGGGCCAGCACGGCCTTCACTTCGTCGTAGGAGAAGCGTTCGAGCATGCCCTGGCTCACCGCAACGAGCGCGTCGTTCTTGTTCCAGCCGGTGGCGAAGGCGTTGGCTTCATAGGCGGGGAAGATCCCGACCTCAGGCATCTTGATGCCGGCCTCGCGGGACAGTTGCTCAACGGTTTGCAGCAACCATTGCTCATGCCGGGTGCGTGGCTGGGTGATGACCTGGGTGCTGGTGCTCATCTTCGCCATCCATTTGGAGATGAACAGCGAAAACAGCGAGCCGGCAAAACCAAAGACCGCACAGAAAACCAGCAGCTGATTGAGGTTCAGATCAACCCCGTTGGCCGCCATGAACCCGTTGAAGCCGAAAAGGCTCAGGGTGATGCTGGCAATCAGCACGACCGCCAGGTTAGTGGCCAAGAACAGCAGGATGCGCATCATGGTTGTAGAGTTCTCCTCATGCTTAATATGTCGCGTACTGCGGGGTATATAAGGTGCGGCCTGGGGTGATTCAACCGAGCGACTATTTCAAACTGTGTCCTACAGCATCAATGTAGAGCCTTGAAGGGAAATTCTGACCTGAAAAGTGACCGCTGATCACCACGCTCATGCCTTGGCGCCCTGTAATTACAAGGGGCTGACCGGTGCGTGGGGTGCAGTGGCAAGCGAGGAGGGGAGGCAGGCTAGAGAAGTGTTGCCAGATACTCGCTGTACGACCGAATGGCGGTCGTACAGCGACTTTTACATTACTGGCGATAGGACTTGAGGAAGTTGCCGATGCGACCAATGGCCATGTCCAGGTCATCCACGCGCGGCAAAGTCACCACGCGGAAGTGATCCGGCCACGGCCAGTTGAACGCCGTTCCCTGCACCACCAGCAGCTTTTCCGACAGCAGCAGGTCGAGCACGAATTTCTCGTCGTTGAGAATCGGGCAGACTTTCGGGTCGATGCGCGGGAAGGCATACAGCGCGCCCATGGGTTTCACGCAGCTGACGCCCGGGATCGCGTTGAGCAGTTCCCAGGTGCGGTTGCGTTGTTCCAATAGACGGCCCTGGGGCAAGATCAGGTCGTTGATGCTCTGGTAGCCGCCGAGGGCGGTCTGGATCGCATGCTGGCTCGGCACGTTGGCGCACAGGCGCATATTGGCCAGCATGTCGATGCCTTCGATGTAGCTCTGGGCATTGTGCTTGGGGCCCGAGATGGCGATCCAGCCGGAACGGAAACCCGCCACCCGATAGGACTTGGACAGGCCGTTGAAGGTCAGGCACAGCAGGTCCGGCGCGAGGGAGCCGGTGCAGATGTGCACGGCGTCGTCGTAGAGGATCTTGTCGTAGATCTCGTCGGAGAACACCACCAGATTGTGCTGGCGCGCCAGTTCGAGCATGCCCAGCAACACTTCTTTGGAATAGACCGCGCCGGTGGGGTTGTTCGGGTTGATGATCACCAGGGCCTTGGTGTTCGGGGTGATCTTGGCCTTGATGTCGGCCAGGTCCGGGAACCAGTCCGCGCCTTCATCGCACAGGTAGTGCACCGGGTGGCCGCCGGCCAGGGTCACGGCGGCGGTCCACAGCGGGTAGTCGGGCGCCGGCACCAGCACTTCATCGCCATTGTTGAGCAAGGCCTGCATGGACATCACGATCAGCTCGGACACGCCGTTGCCCAGGTAGATGTCTTCGATGCCGACACCTTCCACCTGCTTTTGCTGGTAGTACTGCATCACGGCTTTACGGGCGCTGAACAGGCCTTTGGAGTCGCTGTAGCCCTGGGCGGTCGGCAGGTTGCGGATCACGTCCTGGAGGATTTCGTCCGGCGCTTCGAAACCAAAGGGCGCCGGGTTGCCAATGTTCAGCTTGAGGATGCGATGGCCTTCCTCTTCCAGGCGTTTGGCGTGCTTGAGCACTGGGCCGCGAATGTCGTAGCAGACGTTGGCGAGCTTGTTCGATTTGCTGACCTGCATGGCGATGTGATCCTGAAAATGAACGATCCAGACGGCGTGGACACTACCGTACTGCGAAACCTGCGGGGCCCGCACCCATAAATACGTTTGAATGCCGGTAGCGCGGGTGCCAGACTGGCGTTTTGAAGAGGCGCAATCATACGTGCCGCCTGATCCATGGAAAAGACACAGATCAGGGTTTTTCAGTTGCCGAGGTGTACCGATGGATAAGTTGCAGAAAACCGTTGATGAATGGAAGGCGATGCTTGATCCGGAGCAGTACAACGTGTGCCGTCTCAAAGGCACCGAGCGACCTTTCAGCGGCAAATACAATGCCACCAAGACCGATGGCGTGTACCACTGCATTTGCTGCAATGAGCCGCTGTTCGATTCCACCACCAAGTTCGATTCCGGCTGCGGCTGGCCGAGCTTCTACGCACCGATTGCCGACAGCGCGATGATCGAGATCCGTGACGTCAGCCACGGCATGATCCGCACCGAAGTCACCTGCGCCAAGTGCGACGCGCACCTGGGGCATGTGTTCCCGGACGGCCCGCCGCCCACCGGCCTGCGTTACTGCATCAACTCGGTGTGCCTGGACCTGGTTCCACGCTGACTGATCGTTCCCGCGCTCCGCGTGGGAATGCCTCCTGTGACGCTCCGCATCACGACTTCAGAAGCGAACGCAGAGCGTTCTGGGCTGCATTCCCACGCAGAGCGTGGGAACGATCTATGTAAAAGCATCCCTGCGGTCAATTAAATTGCACACAATTGAATTGCCTACTATCTTTGCAGTTCTTTCCCCGTATTCGAGGCGCTGCCATGAGCGACAACCTGCTGAGCATCCCGTGCACCACCATCAAGGGTGAGCAAAAGACCTTGGCCGATTTTGCCGGCAAGGCCATTTTGGTGGTCAACACCGCCAGCAAATGTGGCTTCACCCCGCAGTACAAGGGCCTGGAGCAGGTTTGGCAGCAGTACAAGGATCAAGGTCTGGTGGTGCTGGGCTTTCCCTGCAATCAGTTCGGCAAACAGGAACCTGGCAACGAGGGGGCGATTTCCGAGTTCTGCGAGCTGAACTTCGGCGTCAGCTTCCCGCTGTTCAAGAAGATCGACGTGAATGGCAGCGACGCCCACCCCCTGTTCGTGCAACTGAAAAAACAAGCGCCGGGGCTGCTGGGCTCCCAACGCATCAAGTGGAACTTCACCAAGTTCCTGATTGGCCGTGATGGCAAGTTGGTTAAGCGTTTTGCCCCGACCACCAAGCCCGAAGCCCTGACCCAAGAGATCGAAGCCCTGCTCAAATGACCGACGTGCCCCGTGTGTCCCTGGCCCTGGACGACCAGCTGTGCTTCAAGCTCTATGCCGCGTCCCGCGCGGTAACGCGGGCGTACAAGCCGATGCTCGACCCGTTGGGCCTGACCTACCCGCAATATGTGGCAATGCTGGTGTTGTGGGAGTGGCACGCCGCCGCCCCGGCGCAACCCACAGTCAAAGCCCTGGGCGAGCGCCTGATGCTCGACTCGGGCACGCTGACGCCGTTGCTCAAGCGCCTGGAACAGTTGGCGTTGGTGCAGCGTCGGCGCAGCGCGCTGGATGAGCGCGAGGTGCATCTGAGCCTGAGCCCCGCGGGCGTGCAGTTGCGCGACCAGGCCCATGCCTTGAAAACCCGGCTGCTGTGCGACAGCGGCGTCGACCTGAACCAGGCCGACGTGTTGCGCAAGGGGCTGGACGAGTTGCTGGCGCAGATCAAAGGCTTGTCGAGTTCCGCACCCACAGGTCCAGCAGGGCCTTGAGCTCTTCGCGGCGAAACGGTTTGGCCAGGTAGTCATCCATTCCCGCCGCCCGGCAGCGCTCGCGCTCCTCCGCCAGGGCGTTGGCGGTCAAGGCGACGATAGGCAGTTCCGGCCAGCGCCCGCTGCGACGAATCTGCCGACTGGCCTCGTAGCCGTCCATCACCGGCATATTGCAGTCCATCAACACCATGTCGAAGCGCTGTTCTTCCAGCAATTTGAGCGCTTCGCCGCCATGGGCCGCCACGATCACTTCGCAGCCGAGCTTGCTGAGCATGCCCTTGGCCACCAGTTGATTGACCGGGTTGTCCTCCACCAGCAGGATGCGCGCGCGATGCGCCTGGGGCGCGGCCTCCATCTGGACAGGGTCGAGGATCAGTTGCGCCTCGCTGCGCAGGTTGCGTTGCAGAATCTGGTACAGCGCATTGCGACTCAGCGGGCGTGCCTGTTGCTGCAGCGGCATCAGGGCCGCGACTTCTTCGCTGGGCATGAAGTTGCCGTAGGCGGTCACCAGCAGAATCGGTGCGCTGATACCTGGGCGCAGGCGGAACAGGCACTCCGGGCAATCGGTGATCAGCAGGTCGGGGCGCAGCCCGGTCAAGTCATCGTCCTGGGAATAGCAGCGCAGCGCCAACCCCCAAGCCGGCAGCAAGGTGCCGAGCAATTCCGCCAGGCCGCTGCCGGCGTTGGTGATGGCGATGACTTCGCCCGCGAGTGGCGCTTGGCGTGCGGCCGGTAAATGTGTGGGCAGCGGCAGGTCGGCGCAGAACTGGCTGCCGAAGCCGACTTCCGAGCTGATGCTCAAGCGGCCCTTCATCGCTTCACACAGGTTATGCGTCAACGCCAGCCCCAGCCCGGTGCCGCCGAACTGGCGCGTGATACCCGCACCTGCCTGGGTAAACGGCTGGAATATCTTCACCTGCGCTTCCTGGGCAATGCCGATGCCGGTGTCACAGACTTCGATTTTTACCCGGCCATTCTCGGCACTGAGGCGCACGTCCACGCGGCCGAAGCGGGTGAACTTCAAGGCATTGGACAGCAGGTTGCTGACGATTTGCCGTACCCGTGTCGGGTCGCCAATCACCTGCGCCGCAAACAGCGGGTCGATCAGGCAGGTCAACTCGACACTCGGCGCCGCGTTCTGCGACAGCAGGTTGGCGGTGTCCTCCACCAATGAGCCGAGGTCGAACGGGATGCGTTCGAGCTCCAACTGGCCGGCGTCGAATTTCGACAGGTCGAGGATGTCGTTGAGCAGTTCCACCAGCACCTTGCCCGAATCGTGGGCGATGGACAGTTGCTGGCGTTGTTCGGCGTTCAGCGGGCTGTCCAGCGACAGCGCGATCATGCCCAGCAAACCATTGAGCGGCGTGCGGATCTCATGGCTCATATTGGCCAGGAACGCGGCGCGCGCCTGGGCCATGGCCAGGGCGGTCAGTTTGGCGGCTTCGAGCTCATCGTTGGATTGGCTCAAGCGCTGGTTGCTGGCCTTGAGCTCAAGGGTGCGTGCCGAGACGATATCTTCCAGTTGGCCCAGGTATTCGGTAAGGCGGTCCTCGGCATGGCGCCGTTGCTGGATTTCGGTCTGCATGTTTTCGAATTGCTGGTTGGCGACGTTCACCAGCACGCCGATTTCATCGTTTTCGTGACCCGGCGGGCAATCCAGGCGGGCCTGCTTGCTGGTGCTCAGCGCACGAATAATGCGCACCAGCGGCTGGGTCAGCATCACGTAGAACAGGCCCAGCAGAATGCCTGTGAGCAGCAGGCTGCGGGCGAACCCGTTGAGCAGGGTAATCTCGGCACGGTGCAGGAAACGGCTGCCAAAGGCATAGGTGTCGACGTCCAGGCGCAGCACGCCGAGGGAGTCATTGGGCATGTGGCTCAGGAACAGTCGGTCTTCAAACAGGCGGTTGGCGCCAAACAGGAAGTCACTGATGGGCCGGTACGCGCTCTCTTTGCGCGGCCGGTTCACGTCGGCCAGCACCACGCCATTGTTATCGACCAGTTGCGCGTGGGTGACGGCCGGCGAGTGCAACAGGCCCAGGGCCAGTTCCTGGGCGAGTTCGGCGTCAATGTTGTAGGCGATACGTGAAGCAGGGTTATGACTGATTTCGATCAGTGAGCGTATTTCACGGTTGATCGAGGCGTCTTCGCTGACATAATCAATGCCGATTTGGATCAGGCTGAGCAAGGTTCCCAAGACAAATCCGACTAGCACAGTCAATCGAGCTTGTTTATAAGACAAGCGGTGGGCGAACTTGATATCCATCGGGTGTTGAACCACTTCACGTTTCCCTTCGCCCGGCAAGCATAGCTGAACATCCACAGGCTATCGCTTGGTCGGCATGAATCGTTTTATACGCAGCCTCGTGGGGTCTGCCACAGGGTTGCCAATACGCCATCTTTTGCGACAACTTGCCAGAGGAATAATCGTGGACTCTCGATTGAATGCCTTTCTTGAGCGGGCCGATGCGGTTCTGGCTCGCCTGGAACCGCTGTTACCAGCACCGCGTCAAGCCATCGACTGGAATAATTGTCTCGCCGCCCGTTGGCAGCGCGAAGGCCGCAGCGGCTTTTTGCTGCCGTTGGAAGTGAGCCTGGACATGCGCCTGTCCGACCTTATCGGCGTGGACAAGCAACGTGAGCAACTGGCTCGCAACACTCAGCAATTTCTTGATGGCCTGCCCGCCAACCATGCGTTGCTGTGGGGCTCGCGCGGCACCGGCAAATCCTCCATGGTGCGCGCCTTGCTGGCCCAGCATGCCAAGGCCGGTTTGCGCCTGATTGAAATCGAGCGCGACCACCTGGCTGACCTGCCGCGCGTGGTCGAGCAACTGCTCAAGCTGCCGCAGCGGTTCATCCTGTTCTGTGACGACCTGTCTTTTGAAGCGGGTGAGGGTGATTATCGCGTACTCAAGAGCGTGCTGGACGGCTCCCTTGAGCAAGCGCCGGAAAACGTCTTGCTCTATGCCACTTCCAACCGTCGTCACCTGGTGCCGGAAAACCAGAGCGATAATGACAACTGGAAGCGCGTGGACGGTGAGTTGCACCCCAGTGAGGCAGTGGAAGACAAGATTGCCTTGTCCGACCGTTTTGGTTTGTGGCTGTCGTTCTACCCGTTCAGCCAGGAACACTTCCTGGACGTGGTCGAACACTGGATCGGCGAACTGGCCAACAAGGCCGGCTTGCAGTGGCAGCGTGATGAAGCTCTCGACATCCTGGCCGTGCGCTGGGCCACCGGGCGTGGCAACCGCAACGGCCGGTGCGCGTATCAATTCGCCCGTTACTGGGTAGGTCTCAAGTTGTTGGAGCGTCAACCATGATCGATTTACAACAGGCCGGCACCGGCCTGGACGGTTATGCCATGCTCTGCGCGCAGCTGGAATCGCTGCTCGCCGATGAGCGTGACTTTATCGCCAACAGTGCGCAGTTCTCGGCGTTCCTGTTCAACCAGTTGGACGACTTGAACTGGGCGGGCTTCTACCTCAATCGCAATGAAGAACTGGTGCTTGGACCGTTCCAGGGCCAGATCGCTTGCGTGCGTATCCCCTTCGGGCGTGGCGTCTGCGGCGCGGCGGCGGCATCGCGCCAAACCCAGCGGGTGGAAGATGTGCATGCATTCGCGGGCCATATTGCCTGTGACAGCGCTTCCAACAGCGAACTGGTGGTGCCATTGGTCAAGGATGGCCGGCTGGTGGGTGTGCTGGATCTGGACAGCCCGTCGCTGGCCCGTTTCAGCGAGCAGGACCAGGCAGGCATCGAGCAGTTGGCGGCGATTTTCCTGCGGTTGACCGACTGCTGATCCAGCAGGAGAGGGCGAGTCGCCGTTATTGACTGCCCAGCTTATGGAGCTGCACCTGCAGCGTCCTCTCCAGCTCCAGCATGAGTTTTTCCAGGGCCTTGACCCCCACGTCCAGCGTGGGGCGCGCTTCGTTGCGGGCACAAGCCTGTTCCAGTGCTTCGCATTGCGCGGCCAATGCAGTTGCCTGGACGATGCGCGCGGCGCCCTTGATCTTGTGGGCTTGCTCAATGATGGCCTGGGGCGCCGCTTGGCGGGCCATCAAGGCCACCAGGTCCTCGCGGTCCTGACGGCTGCTGCTCAACAGTTCCGCCAGCAAACGTCGGCTCAATTGCGGGTCGCCGCCGGTCAGTGCGTCCAGGCACTCAAGTTCCAGCCGCTGGCCGCCGGATTGCGGTTTGATCTGCGCCAGATGCTGCTCCAGTGCCGTAAGGCTGATGGGCTTGAACAGGCAGTCATTCATGCCCGCTTGCGCACAACGAAGTTTTTCCTCGGGTTGGGCATTGGCGGTGAAACCGAGGATCACGCAGGGCACCTGTTGCTCTCGCTGCTCGTATTCACGGATCGAACGGCTCAACTCATAGCCATTCATCACGGGCATGTTGCAGTCGGCAATCACCAGATCGAAGTGCTCCTGGCGCCAGGCCTGAAACCCGGCGGCGCCATGTTGGGCCGCCGTGAACTGGTGCCCCAGGTAACCCAATTGCTGGCACATCAGCAAACGGTTCGCCGGGTGGTCGTCCACCACCAGCACATTGAGCACCGCCGCGGCTGTCGGCGCCTGGGACTTGAGCTCGTCCAGCGCTTCAATGGGCTTGAGGCAGGTCATCCTCAGACTGACCTGTACTTGAGTGCCCACCATGGGCACGCTGCTCAGGCTCAGTTGCCCGCCCATCATCTCGCACAGGCTGCGACAGATCACCAGCCCCAGGCCCGCTCCACTCCTGGCCAGGTGCCCGGAGTTGTCCGCCTGGGCAAAGGGTTCGAACAGGCGCAATTGATCCTCCCGGCTGATGCCGATGCCCGTGTCCTCGACCACCAGCTTCATTTGCACCTCGTGGGGCTGTTCGGTGGCTTGCACCTGCACCTTGATCTTCACCTGCCCACGCTCGGTGAACTTGATCGCGTTGCTGACCAGATTGGACAGCACCTGCTTGAAGCGCAACGGGTCTATCAGCACGGCGGTGTTGTCGAGGTGGGTGTCGAATTCGAGCAGCAGGCTGAGGGTTTTCTGGCGGGCCAGGCCGTCGAAGACGCGTACCACCGACTCGATCACTTCGCGCAGGTTCACGCGTTCGGGTGCCAGGCTCAGGCGGCCGGATTCGATGCGTGCAATGTCGAGGATATCGCCGATCAGCTCCAGCAGGTCCTTGGCCGAGTTGTAGGCCACTTCGATCGCCGGGCGGTCGAGATGGCCCTGATCGGCGCGCTTGAGGGTCAGCTCGAGCATCCCGATCACGGCATTCATCGGCGTGCGGATTTCATGGCTCATGGTGGCGAGGAAGGTGCTTTTGGCGCGGTTGGCCTCGTCGGCGCGTTCCTTGGCGGTGCGCAACTCATCGAACAGTTGGCGCCGGTCACTGATATCGATCCAGCCGCCGATGATGCCCTGCACTTCGCCGTCCGAGTCGCGATAGGGCAGGATCCAGTGGTAGATCGTGAGTTTTTTGCCGTGAATGTGCAGGGTGCGATCGAGGATCAGCGGAGTGCCTTCCACCACCACCCGCTGATAGTCGGCATGGTACTGCGCGGCCTCAGGGGCCAGTGCCATGTCCATTTGCACCACACTCTTGCCGATCACCTCTTCGCGTTTGACCCCGAACACTTGCAGGTAGCTGTCATTGCAGGTCTGCAACAGGCCCTTGCGGTCGCGTACGTAGATCGGGTGCGGTGTTTCATTGACCAATGCGCGCATGAACTCGAACTGGTCATTGAGGGCGCGCTCGGCCATTTTGCGATGCTTGATCTGGCGGCGCATGTAGGCGTTCCAGGTCAGGGAAATCAGCAGCAGCAACCCGGTGCCAACGATGATTTGCGCAATCAGTTGATGGTAATTGCGCCAGTAACTGTCGGAGGCCGGCGTGTAACCGCGCCAGCGGCTGTTGATCACGCCCATTTCGTCCGGGGCAATGCTCAGCAGCGCTTTGTCCAGGATTGAGCTCAGTTCAACGGCTCCGCGTGGCGTGGCCAGCGCGAAGGTCGCGGGCAGTGTGCCGATGCTGGCGCTGATCTGCAGTTTGTCCTGGAACACCTGGGACGCCAGGAAATAGTTGGCGATGACCAACGAGTTCACCGCGCCGTCCACACTGCCTTGGGCCAGCATTTCCGAAGCCTTGAAGGTATCGCTGACTTCCACCAGGCGAATCTGTGGGAAGTTATCCTCCAAGGTTTTCTCCAGCGGGTTGCCCAGGGTGATTGCCAGGCGCTTGCCTGCCATCTGCTCCAGGTTTGCGGCCGCGTCGGGCTCCTTGCGGGTCAGCAGGACGTAGGAGTTTTCCAGGTAAGGGCGGCTGAAGCTGAGCTGAGTCTCGCGTTCGGCGCTGGGGACGATGGCCCCGATGACATCAGCTTTACCCGTGGTGAGCTGCTCGATCATGGTGCTGAGTTCGCGACTGCGCTGGACTTCAAAACGCAGGCCGGTGCGCAGGCGGATCAGTTCCAGCAGGTCGGCGGTAATACCGCGAAAGTTGCCGTCGGCATCGAAGAACGTCAACGGCGCGAACGTCTCATTGACCACGACTTTGACCACCGGGTGTTCTTTGAGCCAACGCTCTTCACGCTGGGTCAATTGCAGTTTCTTGTCGGTCAGCAGGATGTCGCTGCCGGCGCTCCAACGCTTGGCGATGCTGTCGCGCTCGTTAATGGGGACGGCCGCCAGCACCGCATCGACGATGCTCAGTAGAACGTCCTGGTCGTGGCGCAAGGCGAAGCTGAACCCATAAGCTTCATGCTTGCCGAAGTTGGCCATGTGGACGTTTTTCAGGTAGCCCTTGTTGATCATGTAATGGGTGGAAATAGTGTCCCCCAGGAACACGTCCGCCTGATCGAAAGCCACGGCATTGAGCGCGTTCTGATAAGAGGGAAACGCGCGGATATCCGCCTGCGGGTACAACTTTTCCACTTCGCTTAACGGCAGGTAGTGATAGACAAGGCTCAAGCGCAGGCCGGCCAGGCCATCGCTCAAACTGCGGGTTTCACCTTCGCGGGTCACCAGTACGGGCTGGTCCACCGCATACGGCTGCGACAGCATGAGCTTGGGGTTGGCAGCCTCAAAGCCGTTGGAAGAGCCCAGCAGGTCGATCTCCCCGGTTTCAAGCGCATGGATCGCAGCGTCTCGTGTCGGATAGCGCAACACCTTGACGGGCAAGGCCATGGCTTTGGCCAGCAGCCCTGCGTAATCGGCGGTCAGGCCCTCATAGTCGCGACCGCTGGAGGTGAGGTCGAAGGGTGGATAGTCGGGGGCCGAGGTGCCCAGTACCAGCTCGCGTTTGTACAGTAGCCACTGGCGCTGGGCCTTATCCAGTTGAGTATCGAGTTGAACGGTACCCGCGCGGCTCAATAAGGTGAAGTGTTCCGGTCCGATTTGAAGGGCTGCGGGCACGGTCGTGCTCAAGCACAGGCCGGCCAATAATATAATCAGATAGTCCTTTATACGCCTGGGCATCCGCTTTCTCACACTAGCGCGTTTCGTTTTGCCATCTCGATAAGTTCTACCAAGGACTTGGCTTTAAGTTTTTGCATCAGCCTTTTTTTGTAAGTGCTTACTGTCTTGTTACTTAGAAACATACCTTTGGCGATTTCTTTGTTCGTGCGACCTTGTGCGAAAAGTTGCAACACCATCAGTTCGCGGTCATTCACGGCCTTGAACAGTTCAAGTTCCAGTGCGTCCTTGCTGTCGACGCCATTGGAACTGAGTGCCTGGCTGGGGAAGTAGTTGTAACCCGACAGCACCGCACGAATGGCGCTCAGCAATTCGCTCAGGTCGCCTTCCTTGCACACATAGCCGTCTGCACCCGAGCGCATGCAGCGCGTGGCAAACAACGTCGGGCTCTGGGCCGTCAGGATCAGGGTTTTCATCGAGGTGTTCATTGCGTTGAATCGGCAGAGCACTTCGAGGCCGTCGAGTTTGGGAATACTGATGTCCAGAATGATCAGGTCGGGCTGGCATTCGCGAACCATCTGTATCGCATCACACCCGTTGTCCGTTTCGCCAACGATTTTATAACCCTCGTGTTCCAGCAACATGCGAATGGCCAGCCGGATAACCGGATGGTCATCAATGATAAAAACCGTGTTCATAATCATATTCCATGCAAGTGCAAATAAAGCGGGCACATTAGCTCAGAAGATGAGGCAGGAGGATGAGCGTTGGGGGGAGTAGATATAAAACAGGAGAATTCCTACATAATAAAAGGTAACGACCTACCGTTCGATAAGGCTTTGCGTCGTCGGATGTAAGCAATAGTTGAATCAGTCAGCCCTGGAACGGTGTCAGGGGTTCAACGAGGGTATTGCAGCGATTATTGACCCGTGAACAGTGTTTACAGTCCTACATTTATATCGAGGACAGTGGCGCAATCAATTCGGCCAGCGCCTCTTTATTCAGCGGCTTCAATAAGTAACCCAGCAGTGGCAAGCCGCGCTGCAGGGCCTGGAGTGTCAGGTTGGACAACTCTGTTGCCGGCAGGCTGCTCAATAAGATGGCGCCGGTGATGAAGTGTCCGCGATGGGCAATGTCTACCAGTTCCAGCCCAGGCAGGTCAGGCAGGCATTGATCGCACAGCATCAAGTCAAAGGGGCGGGCGGCGCAGGACATCGAGCGGATCGCCTGTTCGGCATTTTCCGCAAGGGTCAGTTGCTCGAAACCGAAACTCTTGAGCAGGCACTGAGTGGCCAGGAGCTGAAAGGGATGATCCTCCACCAATAGGATTCGAAGACAGGGTATGGGCATAGAAGGCACATGGCTCAGTCAGAGGGGCGTGACGTAGGAATTGTGTGTCAGGTTCGCAAGAAGCCTGCGCGATTATTCCTCGAGCCGATGTGCGAATTCGATCAGGCCGCTCTGTTCCCGTCGTAGGTAAAGTCTGTACGAGACGCAGGCGGCGAGATCAACGTTTTATTGTGGGCTGGAGCGCCCGGTCATCTCCCGTGCCATTTCGGTGGCGTAGCTGTCGGTCATGCCGGCGATAAAGTCGATCATGCGCAGAAACGAAGCGTGCAGCGACCACGCCGGGTTCGGCGCACTGTTACCCAGCAAGTCAAGGATGCGCCGGTTCTTGAACGACGGCGTGCGCCCGCCATGCTGCTCCAGGGCGGCACCGCAAAAGGCGTTCAGCAGGATTTCCAGGGTGGTGTAGGCGCCGATTTCGTGCAGGGTCTTGCGCTTGTCCTGGAAGATTTTCTTGCGTGCCATGTCCTTGGCGTCCAGTACACAGCGCTTGGCCGGGCCGTGCATGTGTTCCACCAGGTCGCCTGGCAGCGTGCCGGCGAGCAAGGCGTCCTGCTGCTCGACAAAGGCGCGTGCCGCCGCATTGGTCAGGTGTTCGATGGCCTTGCCGCGCAAAATCGCCAGCTTGCGCCGACGTGAATCCAGCGGGCCCAGTTGCCGGTAGGTCTGGGGCAAATCGTCACCCACCAGGTCGAGCAGCAGCGACTCGACTTCGGCATAGTCGAGCAGCTCCATTTCCAGGCCGTCTTCGAGGTCGATCAAGGCGTAGCAGATATCGTCGGCCGCCTCCATCAGGTAGACCAGCGGATGCCGCGCCCAGCGTTGCTCTTCCAATTGCGGCAAGCCGAGCTTGTGGGCGATCTGCTCAAGGATCGGCAACTCGCTCTGGTAACAGCCGAACTTGTGCTTCTTGTAGCCCAACGAATCCGCGTGGCGGGCGGTCCAGGGGTACTTCAGGTAAGTGCCGAGGGTGGCGTAGGTCAGGCGTGTGCCGCCGTCGAACTGATGGTATTCCAGCTGAGTGAGCACCCGGAAACCTTGGGCGTTACCTTCGAAATTGAGGAAGTCATTGCGCTCGGCCGTGCTCATGTCATCCAGCCAGCCGCGTCCGGCCGCCTGTTGGAACCAGTGGCGAATGGCATCTTCACCCGAGTGACCGAACGGCGGGTTGCCGATGTCATGGGCCAGGCAAGCCGATTGCACCACCATGCCCAGGTCGCTTGGCTCGCACCAGTCGGGCAGGGCGCTGCGCAGGGTTTCGCCGACGCGCATACCAAGGGAGCGGCCGACGCAGCTGACTTCCAGGGAGTGGGTCAGGCGTGTATGGATATGGTCGTTACTGGACACCGGGTGCACCTGGGTCTTGCGGCCCAGGCGGCGGAACGCGCCGGAGAAAATAATCCGATCGTGGTCTTTGTGAAACGGGCTACGGCCGAGTTCTTCCGGGCTGTGCAGGGGTTTTCCAAGACGTTCGCGGGTAAGCAGGGTGGGCCAATCCAAGGCGGTTACTCTCCGTGCGGTGAATGACCCTCCCAGCTTCCCGGTTCAGCGCGGCATCGGCAAGCAAAAATCTACAGGCCGGCCGCATCGATATCGATTAACAGCAAGCGCTGACCGTTATCGAAGAACTGTCCGGCAGTGAGGCAATACTGGTTGGTGGTGGCGTCGCGGTAGGTCGACGACAGGGTCAGGCGCCGCTCCTCCCAGCCTTCGGCGAGCAGGTAATAGAAATACGGCCGCCATGACCAGTTGTGGCCCAGGTAGCGGCTGTCGGCCTGCCAGGCATCCTGGCGCCACTCGAAGTTGGGCGTCAACTGGGTGCCATGGCGGTCGCACTGGTAAAAGCGCAGCAGCCATGGAAAGTCCGGCAATTGGGGCAACTGATCGAGCGGCGCGCGGGCCTGTGCCCAGCGTTGCAGGATGCTCATCAGCTCGGCCAATTGCACGCGCAACTGCATCACACGGCCACGCTCGGCGAGTTTGTGCTGTACGTAAACCCTGCGCAGTTGGGCAAAGCGCGCTACGAATGCATCAGTGGCAAACCAGTCCAACTGGGCCTGGGCGAACAGAAAACCCTGCACATAACGCGCGCCGCACTCCAGGGCAAAATTCAGTTGCGCCTCGGTTTCCACGCCCTCGGCGATGATCCAGCAGCCGGTTTTTTCGGCCATTTGCGCCAGTGCCCGCACCACGTCACTGCTCGGCCCGCCTTTAGCGGCTTCCTGGAACAGGCGCATGTCGAGCTTGAGAATATCCGGCTGCAGCGCCAGTACGCGGTCGAGTTGCGAATAGCCGGCGCCGAAGTCATCGATGGCGATGCGTGCGCCGGCCTCTCGATAGCGTGCGACCACCTCGGCCAGGCGCTGGATGTCGCCGCCCAGTTCGGTGATTTCAAACACAATGCGCCGCGGATCGACGTTGTGCGCCTGCACTTGTTTCAGGCTGGGCAAGGCTTGGCCAGGGCGCAGGCGGTTGATCCAGCGGGGTGAGATATTCAGGCTCAGAAACCAGTCGACGGGTGCTTCATGCAGGCGGCTCAAGGCGTTTTCGCGGATCTGCCGGTCCAGGCGGCGCAGGGCCACGCCCGGTGTGCGCGGGTCGGCAAACAGCGGGCCCACCGACTGCAAGTGACCATCGGCCTGACGCAGGCGGCCCAGGGCTTCGACGCCGGCAATGCGTCCGGTGGCGGTGTCGATGAAGGGTTGGAAGCAGGCGAGCGGTTGCCCGTCGATCACGGGGCCTCCTTAACAGAGCTGGCGAAAAAGGCCCGGACCTCAATCACGAGGGCCGGGCCGATTCTGTTTGCAAGAATGCAGCCAGCCAGCTTCAGCCTTTACGCTGCATGGCCAATTTGATCAGCGGGATCAAACCGGCACCCAGCCGCACCAGGCGCGTCAGGCTGCTGATGCCGCCGCCCTTGGCGCCCTTGCCGGTAAAAAAGCCCATCAGGGTCACCGCCGCCACGCCCCACAGCGGCGCGTGCTTGATGCCCAGGCTGTCTTGCCAGTTGTGGCGCATGTCGCGCATTTTGTTCAGCGGCGCCATCAGTTGCTGGGACTCGTGACGGATCTCCTGGCGATGCATTTCCATGCGCAGGCGAATCAACGCCTTGCGCATTTCCCGGCGCGAGGTGTTTTGCGGGATTTCAGTCATGCTCATGGCAGCAGGCGCTCCCGATCATTGGCCAGCTCTTCGAGGGTGGCATGGAAGGGCGTGGACTCATCGAACACCGCCGCTTTCAAACGCACCCCACAGAAGGCCGCAGCCAGGCTGTAGAACACGCAGAGGCAAATGATCCCGGTCAGGCGGTAACCGGTGTCCCACACCAGGATCATCACCAGCGTCGACAGCCCCACCAGCAATAACAGGGCAAACACCAGCGCCAACCCTGCAAACAACAGCAGGCTAACGGTGCGGGCCTTCTGTTCCTGCAACTCGATGCCAAATAATTCGACGTGGCTGTGCAGCAAGCCCAGAACGGCTGCGCCCAGGCGTCGTGAAGTGGAACTTGTGCCCGTGGACGAGCCGGTTTCGCCGATAGACATGATAGTTAGCGCCTTGTAGCCAGCAGACCAATCAGGAAGCCCACGCCGGCGGCAATGCCCACCGACTGCCAAGGGTTGGCCTGCACGTAATCTTCGGTGGCCGTGACCGCCGCCTGGCCGCGTTCACGCAGGGAATCTTCGGTCAGTTGCAGGGTTTCACGGGCTTTGAGCAGGCTTTCGTGAATCTTGCTGCGCAGCTCATCGGCCTGGTCACCAGCGAGTACGGCGGTGTCGTCGAGCAACTTTTCGGTGTCACTGACCAGGGTTTGGAAATCCGCCATCAGTATTTCTTGAGCAGTCTTAGCAGTTCTTCTGGCCATGGGTATCTCCGTGATTGGCTGATTCTGTATGTCTGAGTGTGCGTAGTTTGTGTAGATGAGTTTTCGAGTCACCGGCTTCGGTGAAGGTTCACTTCAATTGTCTGGTACAGCTTTTGCTTTGCCTTGGTGCGCAGGCCCTGAGGCTTGCGCCGAGTCAGGGCGGATCGAGGCCAATGCCTGGAAAAACCTTACCCTAAATCACACAAACTCGCGGAAAAACCCTGTCGGCAACGGCCCGTTGTGTTGATCGCTGCGCTAAAGCGGTTCACGCCTCCTCAAGAGGGGTGGGGCCGCGGGTGCCAATTTAGTGCGCGTAACCCCGGCTTGAACCGCTTTGGTGCTTTTTGCCTTGAATGCAGGCCTGCCAACCTCCATGGAAAATTTGCAAAGCGCAGTGGACACCCTCGTCCACAGCTCCAACACCCTGTTTATCCTGATTGGTGCGGTCATGGTCCTGGCCATGCACGCCGGCTTCGCATTCTTGGAAGTCGGCACCGTGCGCCAGAAAAACCAGGTCAACGCCCTGTCGAAAATCCTCAGTGACTTCGCCATCTCGACCCTGGCTTATTTCTTTATAGGCTATTGGATCTCCTACGGTGTGAGCTTTATGCAGCCGGCCGCGGTGATCAGCGCCGACCACGGCTATGGCCTGGTGAAGTTCTTCTTTCTGTTGACCTTCGCAGCAGCGATCCCTGCGATCATTTCCGGCGGCATTGCCGAGCGCGCCAAGTTCGCCCCGCAATTGTGTGCCACCGCGCTGATCGTGGCGTTTATCTACCCGTTTTTCGAAGGCATGGTGTGGAACGGCAATTTCGGCCTGCAAGCCTGGTTGCTCGCGCGCTTTGGCGCCAGCTTCCATGACTTTGCCGGCTCGGTGGTGGTGCACGCCATGGGCGGCTGGCTGGCGCTGGCGGCGGTGCTGCTGTTGGGCCCGCGTAATGGGCGCTACAGAGAAGGGCGGCTGGTCGCGTTTGCGCCTTCGAGCATTCCGTTCCTGGCGTTGGGTTCGTGGATTCTAATCGTCGGCTGGTTCGGCTTTAACGTGATGAGTGCGCAAACCCTCAATGGTGTCAGCGGCCTCGTGGCGGTCAACTCATTGATGGCGATGGTCGGCGGCACGGTCGCAGCCTTGGTGATCGGCCGCAACGACCCAGGCTTCTTGCACAACGGCCCGCTGGCCGGACTGGTGGCGATTTGCGCCGGCTCCGACCTGATGCACCCGGTGGGCGCGCTGCTCACCGGTGTGATCGCCGGTGGTTTGTTCGTGTGGTGCTTTATCGCCGCCCAGGATCGCTGGAAGATCGACGACGTGCTGGGCGTATGGCCGCTGCATGGCCTGTGCGGCGTGTGGGGCGGCATTGCCTGCGGCATCTTTGGCCAGACCGCACTCGGTGGCCTGGGCGGCGTCAGCCTGATCAGTCAGTTGATCGGCACCGCACTGGGCGTGGCCGTGGCGCTGGTCGGTGGTTTGCTGGTGTACGGCGTGATCAAGCGTGTGCATGGGCTACGCCTGAGTCAGGAGCAGGAGTATTACGGCGCGGATTTGTCGATCCACAAGATTGGCGCGGTCAGCCAGGATTGATCGGCCGCCTGGCAACCGGCTGGCTCGCTCGCCACCGTCAGGTGGGTGGGCTTAGAATGGAGGCCTGTTTTTGATCGGGTCCATTTGCCATGCTGCCTGAATGCCAGTTGTTCGGCACCCTGGGTTGCCATCTTTGTGAGCTTGCTGAAGCCGAAATCATGCCGCTCGTCGAACACGGGTTGCTGGTGGAGTTGGTGGATATCACCGACCCTGCCGACCTCACCGACGTCTACGGGCTGCGCATCCCGGTGCTTCGGCGCCTGGATACCGCGGCGGAGCTGGATTGGCCGTTCGAGACCGAGCAGGTGGTCAACTTCCTTAAATAGCGTGAGCCCGGTGGCTTGCTGACCACCAGGTTTTGGTTGTTCAAGCGCCTTAAGTGTTCTCCAGACCGCAGCGCTCATGCGCGATCAAGTCATCGTGTGATTCGCGCCGCCGTATCAGTGTGGCGTGTGCTCCCTCCACCAGCACTTCTGGCGGGCGCCCTCGGGAGTTGTATTGGCTGGCCATGCTCATCCCATAAGCGCCACATGAGAAAATCGCCAATAAGCTTGCGTCTTCCAGGACGGGCAAAGGCCGACCTAATGCGAAGTGATCGCCGGTTTCACAAATGGGGCCAACAATGTCGATTTCTTCCAGGGGCGCGCCTCCCGCGATACGGACGCTCTCGCTCAACGCCGTCCAATGGCCGGAAAAGTCGCCAAATCGGGTTGGCCAGATGACGTGATTCGCACCGTATAAAGTGGGGCGCAGCAGAACATTCATACCCGCATCAACAATCGCAATCTTGCGGTCCCAGCCTTGTTTGATGTACTCGACCGTGGTGAGTAAAACGCCCGCGTTCGCGCTGATCGAACGGCCCGGCTCAATGATGAAGCGCAGACCACGACGTTTCAGTTCTTGCAGACGCTCGCAAATAAGCGCGCCCGTTTCAGTCAATGAACAGACGGGATTACTTTCGTTGCCGTATTGCGCTGGAAAACCTCCGCCGATATTGATGAACTCAATCGAGCAGTCAGCGGCCTGAAGCCGGTTGACCATGTCTTCAATCTTGTCGATGGCAGACACGTAGGTGTGGGCCGACGGGATCGGGGACCCGAGATGAATATGAATGCCAACGACATCGACGCTCGCGTAACGCTTTGGGGCAAACAGTTCATAGGCGCGTTCAATCGGTATGCCAAATTTTGTCTGGCGGCCGCCGGTGGCTGTTTTCTCATGGGTGCCGGCATCCGCCACATCGGGATTGACCCGAATGGCCACCTTTACCCGCTTGCCGGCCGCCGACGCGATCGCATCCAGGCGCAGCAGCTCTGCCTCGGACTCCGCATTAAAAAGGAACACGCCCACGTCAACGGCATAGCTGATTTCTTCACGGGACTTGCCGACACCCGCGAACACTATCTTGTCTGCGGTCACGCCTGCCATCAGTGCCCGGTACAGTTCACCGCCACTGACCACGTCAAGGCCGGAACCTTGATCGACCAGCAGCTTGAGGACGCTGAGATTGCTGCAGCTTTTTACCGAGAAGCAAATCAAAGGCGACAGTGCAGAAAATGCTTTTTGGACTACGGCATAGTGATTTTTCAGCGACTGTGCTGAATAGAGATAAACAGGGCTACCGTGCTGTTCGACAATGGCACGTACATCCACTTGTTCTGCATGTAAATGGCCGTTGATAAAATGAAAATGATCCATCTTCCTACCTCGATTGGATGAGGCCAACTAAACGCACTGACAACTTTCTCAGCGCAGACGATGCAAGTGTGCATGGCGAAAAAATAAAGAAAAAATATCAAAATGATGGCCATCTATTCATTTCTGATATGGTTTCACCCATTCAATTCAGTGCGTGGGTTTGCTCATGAATTTCAGTTTTCGCCATGTGGAAGTGTTCTGGGCGGTGATGACCACCGGCAGTGCAACCGCTGCCGCTGCTCTCCTGAATACCTCGCAGCCCACTATCAGCCGCGAGCTGAGTCGGTTTGAAACCTTGACTCAGTTGACCTTGTTCAAACGCGCGGGCGCAAAACTGATACCCACCGAGCATGGCCTGATGCTCTTCGATGAAGTTCAGCGCAGCTATGTAGGCCTGGCGCGCGTCAAGAACGCCGCTGAGGCGATCCGGTACTTTCGCCATGGGCAAATTTCGCTGACCTGCCAGCCGGCGTTTTCGAATGCCTTGCTGCCGCAGGTGTGCCAGGATTTTTGTATTAAATTCCCGGGTGTCAGCATCAATGTCACGCCGCAGGAGTCTCCCGCTCTGGAAGAGTCACTGACGGCTCAGCGTTACCATTTGGGGCTGACTGAAACCCTTGAGACGCCACCTGGAACCCACAGCGAAACCTTGTTAAACCTTGATGTGGTGTGTGTCTTGCCCTCTCACCATGCGCTCAATGCAAAAGCAGTTCTCACACCAGAGGACTTCAATGGGCAGAATTTTGTTTACCTGGCGGCGGATGATCCCTACAGGATCAAAACCGACGCGATCTTTCACCAGGCCGGTATTGAGAGACGGCTGGTGGTGGAAACGCATAACGCCAGCGCTGTGTGTGCGACCGTCAACCTGGGTGTCGGCGTTGCAATCGTCAATCCACTCACTGCGCTGGACTATGTGGGCAGAGGTTTGCAGATCCGGCGTTTTTCCCATTCGATCTCTTACTGTGTGAGTGTCGTACGGCCGTTGCACCGCCCCGAATCGTCCAGCGTCCTCCACTTTGTGGAGGTGCTGCGCAGCAATTGCCAGCGCATCAGTGCTCAGTTGCAGAACCTCTGAGCAGACCCACTGGTCGTGTACGGGGGGTCTTGATCGCACGGGCGCGTTTTCGCGATGGCGAGTTTCCAAATATTGCGTTACTGTATGTTTGTACAGCGATTGAATAGAGGGAACGCCCGTGGTGAATGTTGAACAACTGAAAAGCAGCGTCAATCGCATGTCCGCCGACGTCGTGCGCGACGCGGTGAACGAGCTGCGCCTCGACGGCCTGGTCACGGAAGGCAAGACGCCGTTTAACAAAGTGCATTTCAATACCTGCTTTGCTGAAATCGAGGCTTTGTTCCAGCGCGCCGGTTATCACAAGCAGCTGGATGTGGTGGGTTATCAGGGCTTGTTGTACGCGCTCTACGATCCCGGCCGCTGGGAAGCGGTGGACGTGTTGCGCTGGCTCAAGGAATTTACCGAGGCGGCCAGCGCCTCGCCGGTGTTGCGAGCGCAATTGGCCAAGGCCTGAGATCCGCCCTAGGCTCAATCGTGCTCCATGCGGGATAATGCCAGCCGGTTTATCCAGGTTTCGAGCATTGCATGTCCACATCCGCTTTCTCTGCGTCCCAGCATCAAGCCAGCACCTTGTACCTGCCGCCCGGCCCCTGGGCGACGGTGCTCGATTGCCTGTGCGAGCACTTCCCGGCGATTGGCCGTGAGCAGTGGCTGGACCGCGTCGCCCGTGGCCGTGTCTTGGACATCAATGGCCAGCCAATCAGCCTGGACCTCGCCTACAAGGAAGGCCTGTGCATTTATTATTTCCGCGAAGTACTGAATGAGAAGGTGATCCCGGTTCAGGAATCCATCCTGTACGCCGATGAGCACTTGGTGGTGGCCGACAAACCGCACTTTCTGCCGGTCACGCCGGCCGGCGAATACGTCGAGCAAACCTTGTTGCGCCGCCTGATACGCCGCCTGGACAACCCCGCGCTGGTGCCTTTGCATCGCATTGATCGGCACACGGCGGGGCTGGTGCTGTTCTCGGCCAACCCGCAAACCCGGTCGGCGTATCAACAGCTGTTCCCCACGCGGCGCATCGATAAATTCTACGAAGCCATTGCCCCGGCCTTACCCGACCTGACCTTCCCGCTGGTGCATAAAAGCCGCTTGGTCGATGGCGAACCGTTCTTTCGCATGCAGGAAGGGCCGGGCGCCAGCAACACCGAAACGGCGGTGGAGGTGCGCGAGAAAAATGGTGATCTGTGGCGCTATGGCCTGTTCCCCGTGACCGGCAAGAAACACCAGTTGCGTGTACACATGACCGCGTTGGGGGCGAGTATCTGCAACGACCCGTTCTACCCCGACGTGCTCAAGGATGCTGAGGACGACTATGCCAACCCGCTCAAATTGCTGGCCCAGGGCGTGCGCTTTATCGACCCTGTGACCGGTGAACAACGTGAGTTTCGCAGCCGCATCACCCTCGACTGGTAACCGCCGGAAACGACAAGGCCCGCACATGGCGGGCCTTGTGGGCAAACGCTTAAGACTTACAGGTCTTTAACGGTGCGAACCTGATCCTTGTTGATGCGGGTCTGCTTGCCGTCAAGTTGTTCGAACTCGTAGAAGCCAGAAGCCTTGTCGTATTTAGGGGTGTCGACGGCCTGGATTTCGCGACCGTCATTCAGGGTGATCACTGTAGGCGAAGCGCAACCGGCGAGAGTGGCGAGGCCCAGTGCAAGCATGAGAGCGGCGATGGTCCGTTGAGTCATGAGTTTGTCTCCAAGAGAATTCTTTTAAATTGCTGACCTTGTGACGCGCAGGGCGTCGACAAAGTTCCTTGTGCGAGGTTCATTCTGACACGCCGGACCCAGGGTGCAACAGCTCGGGTGTATTCAGGTTGGCCAGGCGTGGGTCATCGGCGGGGCATTCCAGGCCCACTGCGCCCAGCTGCAGGAAGATCTTGCGCGGGCTGCGCTCACCGGCATCCCATGCCTGTTCTACCTGGGTTTTGAGGTGGGTGGGGATGATGCAGATCAAGGGTTCCCAGAATTCATCATGACGCACCATCACCGGCAGCTGCGGGTTGCGGCGTGCCGCCTCACACAAATCGCCCAACAGTCCTACGTCGATGTTGGGGACGTCACACGGCAGTATCAGCACATGCGCATGCCGCGCGGCGGCCAGCCCCGCGCGGATGCCCGCCAGCGGGCCGGGGAAGTCCGGGCTGTCGTCGCTCACCAACTGGTCGGCATACGGCGCGTACTGCTCATGGTTGCGGTTGCACGAGATGATCAGGTCATCGGTGAGCGGGCGGGTCAGGCGCTGCAAATGGGCAACCAACGGCTGGCCGTGCCAGGGCAGCAGGCCTTTGTCCTGGCCGCCCATGCGTTGGCCACGGCCGCCGGCCAGCAGCAGGATCGAACAGGGCGGGGGCAAAGAATCAAGCGACATGGTGGTTCCGCTGCGGCAGGCAAATGGGGGCCTGTGATATAACATCGGGCTGTTCATTCGACAACCGGACCGAGCCATGAAAGCCAAGGCTGATGCGCCTTTCGTACCCCTCAATATCGCAGTGCTGACCGTCAGCGACACCCGCACCCTGGACACCGACACCTCCGGCCAGGTCTTCGTCGATCGCCTGACCGCCGCCGGCCACAACCTGGCCGAGCGTGTGCTGCTCAAGGATGACCTGTACAAAATCCGCGCCCAGGTCGCCCACTGGATCGCCGAAGACGTGGTGCAAGTGGTGCTGATCACCGGCGGCACCGGCTTCACCGGCCGCGACAGCACGCCCGAAGCCGTCAGCTGCCTGCTGGACAAGCAGGTCGACGGTTTTGGCGAGCTGTTCCGCCAGATCTCCGTGGCCGACATCGGCACCTCCACCGTGCAATCACGCGCCCTGGCCGGCCTGGCCAATGGCACGCTGGTCTGCTGCCTGCCAGGCTCGACCAATGCCGTGCGCACCGGTTGGGACGGCATCCTCGCCGAGCAGCTGGATAACCGTCACCGCCCATGCAATTTCGTTCCCCACCTGAAGCAGGCTGAACCCTGCGTATCCCGTGGATAAGCCAGGCAAGACCGGTGCCCTGATGCCGGTGGAACAAGCGCTGCAGCAATTGCTGGACATGGCCGAAGCGGCGCCGATTCGAGAGCAGCAGGTGCTGCCCCTGGCCGACTGTGATGGTCGCGTATTGGCGCAGGACCTGATCTCCACGCTCGACCTGCCGCCCTGGCCGAATAGCGCCATGGACGGTTACGCCCTGCGCCTGGCCGACTGGACCGGCGAGCCGCTGCCCGTGAGCCAGCGCATCTTCGCCGGCCAGGCGCCGCAGCCACTCGCCGTCGGCACCTGCGCGCGCATCTTTACCGGCGCGCCGGTGCCCGCAGGCGCCGATTGCGTGGAGATGCAGGAAAACGCCGTGGTCCACGCCGACGACCGCGTGGGCTTCACCGAGCGTTTGCGGGCCGGCCAGAACATCCGCGCCCAAGGCCAGGAAACCACGGTCGGTGAGTTGGTGTTAAACGCCGGCACTCGCCTGGGCCCGATTGAACTGGGCCTGGCCGCCTCCCTCGGGCATGACTGTTTGAGTGTGGTGCGCCGGGTGCGCGTGGCCGTGCTGTCCACCGGCGACGAATTGATCGAACCCGGCCTGCCGCTGGGGCCGGGGCAGATCTACAACAGTAACCGGCGTGTGTTGTGCAGCTGGCTTGTGCGCATGGGCTGTGAAGTGATTGATGCCGGGATTCTTCCGGATGACCTGGAAAAGACCCGCACACGCCTGGCCAGCCTGGGCAGTGTCGACCTGATCCTGTCCACCGGCGGTGTCTCGGTCGGCGAGGCGGACTTTCTCGGCATCGCCCTGCGTGAAGAGGGCGAACTGGCCCTGTGGAAACTTGCGATCAAACCGGGCAAACCGCTGACCTTCGGGCACTTTCGCGGTGTGCCGGTGATCGGCCTGCCCGGCAACCCGGCCTCGACCCTGGTGACCTTTGCACTGCTGGCCCGGCCTTATCTGCTGCGCCGCCAAGGCGTGCGGGACGTGGCGCCGCTGCGTTTCGAAGTGCCGGTGGGGTTCGTATGGCCTCAGCCGGGCAACCGTCGCGAGTACCTGCGCGGGCGTATCGAGCAGGGCCGGGCGATTATCTACCGCAACCAGAGCTCCGGCGTGCTGCGCAGCGCGGCGTGGGCCGAAGGGTTTGTGGAGGTGTTGGAGGGGACGACACTCGATATTGGCGACCGCGTTAATTTCATTCCCTTGAGTGAAGTCCTGAACTAGACACCGTTCAAAAATGTGGGAGCGGGCTTGCTCGCGAAGGCGGTACATCAGTCACACCTGAGTTGACTGACACACCGCCTTCGCGAGCAAGCCCGCTCCCACAGTTGATTTGTGTACATCTGATAACTCAGTAATCATCCCCACGCTCAGTCACATCCCGCTCCAACGGCTCGGCATTCGGGTCATAGCCCACCGGGAATTTACCCTTGAGCGTCCACGCGAACGCAATGATCTCGGCCACCGTGCGGTACAGCTCCTCCGGGATGCTGTCGCCCAATTCCATGCGCGCCAGCAGTTTCACCAGCTCGGCATTCTCATAGATCGGCACTTCATGTTCCCGCGCCAACTTCAAAATGGCTTCGGCCAAGGCATCGTCGCCTTTGGCCGTCAGGGTTGGCGCTTGCTGGCCGTCGTACTTGAGGGCAATCGCCTGGCGCGGCGGGGTAGGGTTTTTCATGCGGTTTCATCCACCCAGCGTTGCTCCAATCCGGTTCGAGGCCCGCGTGGCGGCGTGCCGAGGTGGCAGTCCAGGTCGCCGACATTGATACCCGAGGTCACCAGGCGCTCGCGCAAGCTGCCCAAATGGCTTTCGATCAGGCTGGCGGTGAACGGGCGTGAGGCCCACAGCTGACTGGACAATTTGCCCTGGGTCAGTTGCGCCTGCACCTGCAACGGGCCCAGTGGTTCCATGTCGAAGGCCAGCTCGACGCGCCAGAGCATTTGCTTGGGGTCTTTCTTGTCCTTGCGCTCCGGTTGGTCCTTGTCCGGCGGCGGCTCTTCACGCTGGAACTTGACCTGCAACGGCACAATGTCCTGCAAGGTGCGCATGGGGATTTCCAGCTGCCAGGTGGTTTGCTGCCGGCCATCGGCGGTGGTGCCGGTTTGCTCCAGGCTCGACAGCTGGTGGCTTTGCAGCCGGGAAATCGCCCCGGCGGCCAGGCGCAGCAGGTTTTCCAGGTCGCCTTCGCCTGAAAGCTTGGCCATCAGCCGGTCCGGCAGCGGAAAGCCGGCCGGGGCTTGCCGTGCGCCGATCTGGCCGAGGGTGCTGAGCGGGTTACGCACGAAATTGGGCAGTACCTGGGCCAGCGTATTGGCGGCGAGGATGGCGTTCAGATTCGTCGCGGCGGGCAGCAGTTCGGCGACCAGCCGCAACAGGCTGCCTTTCATATCCAGTGGTGGCACCTGCGGGTTTTGCCCGGCGAGCAATTTGGCTTCAAGAAACACACCGCTGTTTTGTACCAACTGCGCCAGCACCTTGGGATTGCTGACTTGCGCCAGATCGGGCAGGGCGTTGAGCAAGCGCGCGGCGGCGGCGCGCAGGTCGCTGGAGGTGGTGTCGTCGGCAGGCAGGCTTTGCAGCGCGGTGAACAGCACATCCAGCGAGCCTTGGCGACTTTGCTGGGTCGACAGCTGTTGCGCCACGGCCAACTGATCCTTGAGCCCGCTCAACGGCACGAAATTCAGGGTTTGCGCATTCTGCACCACGGCGCTGAGCAAGCTGCCGACCCGCAACGGCTGCGGGCTTTCCAGGCTCAACGTGGTGCCGGCCAGGGCGTTATTGAGCACGCTGACCAGTGAGCGATAAATCGCCGGTTGTGCGCTGCCTTGCGGCAGCATCTGGGTGGTCAGCACCTTGGCCTGCAACAGCGTGCCCACCGGCATTTGCGTGGTGTCGATGCGCGTCAGCGCAGCCACATTGGCGCTCAAGGCTTGCTGCAAAGTGATGCTCAGGTTGCCGGTCGGCGTCTGGCTCACCGCCACGTTGCTGCCCAACGGCAACGGCTGGGCGCTGCTGGCCTGCACCAAGGTCTGGCGGCCGCCTTCGAGGGTCAACTTGAGCAACAGCTGAAACGCGTCACCGCCTTGTTTAAGCGCAATCACCTCGGCGTTGGCGGTTTTTCCAGGGTCGATCAGGCCGGTCTGCGGCTCCAGCAGTTTCAACAACTCGCCGGTCGGCGGCAGCGGGGCAGGCCCGGGCGTCGGTGCTGGCGGCAGCGTAGGAAGGTTGATCTCACCGGTCATCGTGCGCGTCGTCTCTGGGGAAATTGCCCTCTTTAGAGTAGGGCATCACATGTATAATGCCGCCCGTCTGCAAAGAGAGCGGTAAAAACCTCACAACTATTTGATCCAGCTCTCTAAAATCGGTCGCCAAAGCCGTTATTGTGCATTTCTCTATAACGGCCGCTGCACCGCCGACTTGAACCGTAAAGGCCCGCGATCTTTTGACCAGCCCTCTTCTAGAAGCCGTAGCGCTTGCCTGTGAACGCGACCTGCGCCTGCTGTTCGAGCACCTCGAACTGCGGCTGGCGGGCGGCGACATGGTGCAGATCAGCGGCCCCAACGGCAGCGGCAAGACCAGTTTGCTGCGCCTGCTGGCCGGGTTGATGCAGCCGACGGCCGGTGAGGTTCGACTTAACGGCAAGCCCCTTAACGAGCAACGCACCGAGCTTGCGCGCAACCTGATCTGGATCGGCCACGCCGCCGGCATCAAGGACGTGCTCACGCCGGAAGAAAACCTCAGCTGGCTCAGCGCCCTGCATCATCGGGCGTCCCGCGATGCCATCTGGCAGGCACTGGCCGCGGTCGGCCTCAAGGGCTTTGAAGACGTGCCTTGTCACACCTTGTCCGCTGGCCAGCAGCGCCGCGTGGCGCTGGCGCGTTTGTATCTGCCTGGCCCGCCGCTGTGGATTCTCGATGAGCCTTTCACCGCCCTCGACAAGCAAGGCGTCGCCCAACTCGAAGAACACTTGGCCCAGCACTGCGAGCAGGGCGGCCTGGTGCTGCTCACCACCCACCACACGCTGGTGCGCAGGCCCGCCGGTTACCGCGACCTGGATTTAGGGCGGTGGTCGGCATGAGTGTGTTCGCGCTGTTAGTCACCCGTGAAGCCCGCCTGCTGTGCCGCCGCCCGGCCGAATTAGCCAACCCCTTGGTGTTCTTCGCCATCGTCATCGCACTGTTCCCGCTGGCGGTCGGCCCGGAGACTAAACTGTTGCAAACCTTGTCCCCAGGATTGGTGTGGGTGGCCGCGCTTTTATCGGTGCTGCTCTCGCTGGACGGGCTGTTTCGCAGCGATTTTGAAGACGGTTCCCTCGAACAGTGGGTCCTTTCGTCGCACCCCTTGCCACTTCTGGTACTGGCCAAGGTGCTGGCACACTGGGTTTTTTCCGGCTTGGCGCTAGTATTGCTCTCGCCGCTGCTGGCGATGATGCTCGGCTTGCCCGTTGAGTGCCTGCCGGTGTTGCTCCTGTCCTTGTTACTCGGTACGCCGGTGCTCAGCCTGTTGGGGGCGGTGGGCGCAGCGTTGACCGTCGGTTTGAAGCGGGGTGGCCTGTTGCTGGCCCTGCTGATTCTGCCTTTGTATATCCCGGTGTTGATCCTGGGCAGCGGCGCCTTGCAGGCCGCGCTCATGGGCATGCCGGCGACCGGTTACCTGCTGTGGCTTGGCAGCCTGACCGCCCTGGCGGTAACCCTGACACCCTTTGCTATAGCGGCTGGCCTGAAGATCAGCGTCGGCGAATAATGAGGTCTGGTTAAGCGACATAATCAGCTCTTCAACATAAGAAAGACCCTGAGCTTTGCGCAATGACGCACAGCCACCGTGATGGAAACAGCAATGAACTGGACCTGGTTTCACAAGCTCGGCTCGCCCAAATGGTTTTACGGCATCAGCGGCAAGTTGCTGCCGTGGTTGAGCGTCGCCGCCATTTTGCTGATCGGCATCGGCCTGGTCTGGGGCCTGGCCTTCGCGCCGCCGGACTACCAGCAAGGCAACAGCTTTCGCATCATCTATATCCACGTGCCCGCCGCCATGCTGGCGCAGTCCTGCTACGTGATGCTGGCCGTGTGCGGCATCGTCGGCCTGGTGTGGAAGATGAAACTGGCCGATGTCGCCCTGCAATGCGCCGCGCCCATCGGCGCGTGGATGACCGCCGTGGCGCTGGTCACCGGCGCGATCTGGGGCAAACCCACTTGGGGTTCGTGGTGGGTGTGGGATGCGCGGCTCACCTCCATGCTGATCCTGCTGTTCCTGTACTTCGGCCTTATCGCCCTGGGCAATGCCATCAGCAACCGCGACAGCGCCGCCAAGGCCTGCGCGGTGCTGGCGATTGTCGGCGTGATCAACATCCCGATCATCAAATACTCGGTGGAGTGGTGGAACACTCTGCACCAGGGCGCCACCTTCACCCTCACCGAAAAACCGGCGATGCCCGTGGAAATGTGGGCGCCGCTGCTGCTGATGGTGCTGGGGTTCTACTGTTTCTTCGGCGCCGTGCTGCTGATGCGCATGCGCCTCGAAGTGCTCAAGCGTGAAGCCCGCACCAGTTGGGTCAAGGCCGAAGTGCAAAACAGCCTGGGAGCGCGCGGATGAACTTCAACTCATTCGGTGAATTTCTCGCCATGGGCCATCACGGCCTGTATGTCTGGACGGCCTATGGCATCTGCCTGGCGGTGCTGGCCCTCAACGTCGCCGCGCCGATCCTGGCCCGCAAGCGTTACCTGCAACAAGAGGCGCGTCGTTTGCGCCGGGAGACCGATAAGTGAATCCGCTGCGTAGAAAGCGTCTGTTGATCATCCTCGCCATCATGGCCGGCGTCGGCATTGCCGTGACCCTGGCCCTGAGCGCCTTGCAGCAGAACATCAACCTGTTCTACACCCCGACCCAGATCGCCAATGGCGAAGCGCCTGTCGACACGCGCATTCGTGCTGGTGGCATGGTCGAGAAGGGCTCCTTGAAGCGTTCCGGCGATTCCCTTGACGTGACCTTTGTGGTCACCGACTTCAACAAAGCCGTGACCATCACCTATCGCGGTATCCTCCCGGACCTGTTCCGTGAAGGCCAGGGCATCGTCGCCTTGGGCAAGCTCAACGCCGACGGTGTGGTGGTAGCCGATGAAGTACTCGCCAAGCACGATGAGAAATACATGCCGCCGGAAGTGACCAAGGCGTTGAAAGACAGCGGCCAATCGGCCCCAGCACCTGCCAAGGAGGGCTAAGCCATGACGTCCGCACTGTTTATTCCGGAGCTGGGCCAGCTGGCGATGATCCTCGCCCTGTGCTTCGCCATCGTCCAGGCCGTGGTGCCGTTGCTCGGCGCCTGGCGCGGCGACCGCCTGTGGATGAGCCTGGCGCAGCCGGCTGCCTGGGGCCAGTTCGCGTTCCTGGTGTTCGCATTCGGCTGCCTGACCTACGCCTTTATGACCGACGACTTTTCCGTCGCCTATGTCGCCAATAACTCCAACAGCGCCTTGCCGTGGTACTACAAGTTCAGCGCCGTGTGGGGCGCCCACGAAGGTTCGTTGCTGCTGTGGGCCTTGATCCTCGGCGGCTGGACCTTTGCCGTATCGGTGTTCTCGCGCCAACTGCCGCAGGTCATGCTGGCCCGCGTGCTGGCGGTGATGGGCATGATCAGCATCGGCTTCCTGCTGTTTTTGATCATGACCTCCAACCCGTTCACGCGCATCCTGCCGCAGATCCCGATGGATGGGCATGACCTCAACCCGTTGTTGCAAGACATCGGCCTGATCGTGCACCCGCCGATGCTTTATATGGGCTACGTCGGTTTCTCCGTGGCCTTTGCGTTTGCCATCGCCGCCTTGCTCGGCGGGCGCCTCGATGCAGCCTGGGCGCGCTGGTCGCGGCCGTGGACCATCGTCGCCTGGGCGTTTCTCGGTATCGGTATCACCCTCGGTTCGTGGTGGGCCTATTACGAGCTCGGCTGGGGCGGCTGGTGGTTCTGGGACCCGGTGGAAAATGCTTCCTTCATGCCTTGGCTGGTCGGCACCGCGCTGATTCACTCGCTGGCCGTCACCGAAAAACGCGGCGTGTTCAAAAGCTGGACGGTGTTGCTGGCCATCGCCGCGTTTTCCCTCAGCCTGCTGGGTACTTTCCTGGTGCGTTCGGGCGTGCTGACCTCGGTGCATGCGTTTGCGTCCGACCCGGAGCGCGGCGTATTCATCCTGATCTTCCTGCTGTTTGTGGTTGGCGGCTCGCTGACCCTGTTTGCGTTGCGTGCGCCGGTGGTCAAGAGCCAGGTCGGCTTTAACCTGTGGTCGCGAGAAACACTGCTGCTGGGCAATAACCTGGTATTGGTGGTGGCCGCGTCGATGATCCTGCTCGGCACCCTTTACCCCTTGGTGCTGGACGCTTTGAGCGGCGCCAAGCTGTCCGTCGGCCCGCCGTACTTCAACGCGTTGTTTATACCGTTGATGGGCCTGTTGATGGTGGTGATGGCGGTCGGCGTGCTGGTGCGCTGGAAAGACACGCCGGTCAAATGGCTGGCCGGCATGTTGATGCCGGTGCTGCTCGGCAGTGTGGCTTTGGCGGTGATCGCTGGTTTCGCCTATGGCGACTTCAACTGGGCGGTGCTCGCCACCTTCCTGCTGGCTGCCTGGGTATTGCTGGCCGGCGTGCGCGATATCTTCGACAAGACCCGCCACAAAGGCCTGATCAAAGGTCTGCCAACATTGACCCGCAGCTACTGGGGTATGCAGGTCGCCCATATCGGCATCGCCGTGTGCGCCCTCGGCGTGGTGCTGTCCAGCCAGAACAGCGCCGAGCGCGACCTGCGCCTGGCGCCGGGTGAGTCCATGGACCTGGCCGGTTACCACTTTATCTTTGAAGGCGCCAAGCATTTCGAAGGCCCGAACTTCACGTCCGACAAAGGCACTGTGCGTGTGGTGCGCAACGGCAAGGAAGTGGCGGTGCTGCACCCGGAAAAACGCCTGTACACCGTGCAAAGCTCGATGATGACCGAAGCCGGGATCGACGCCGGTTTCACCCGCGACCTGTATGTGGCGCTGGGTGAACCCTTGGGCGACGGCGCCTGGGCGGTGCGCGTGCATGTAAAACCGTTCGTGCGCTGGATCTGGTTCGGCGGTTTGCTCACCGGTTTCGGCGGGTTACTCGCCGCGCTGGACCGGCGTTATCGGGTCAAGGTCAAAGCCCGGGTGCGTGAAGCCCTCGGCCTGCAAGGAGCGGCGGCATGAAGCGTTGGTTGATGGTGTTGCCGCTGGCGGCCTTTCTGGTGATGGCCGTGTTTTTGTATCGCGGCTTGTACCTGGACCCAGCCGAGTTGCCTTCGGCGATGATCGGCAAACAATTTCCGGCGTTCAGCCTGCCGACGGTACAGGGCGATAAAACCCTGACCCAGGCCGACCTGCTGGGCAAACCGGCGCTGGTCAACGTGTGGGGCACCTGGTGCATCTCCTGCCGCGTCGAGCACCCGGTGCTGAACAAACTGGCCGAGCAGGGCGTGGTGATCTACGGCATCAACTACAAGGACGACAATGCGGCGGCCTTGAAGTGGCTGGCCGAGTTCCACAACCCGTACCAGTTGGATATCCGCGATGAGGACGGCAACCTCGGCCTTAACCTCGGCGTGTACGGCGCCCCGGAAACCTTCTTTATCGATGCCAAGGGCGTGATCCGCGACAAGTATGTCGGCGTGATCGACGAAGTGGTGTGGCGCGAGCAACTGGCCGCCAAGTACCAGGCACTGGTCGATGAGGCCAAGCCATGAAGCGTCTGTTAGCCGCTGCTGTGTTGGCACTTGGACTGGTCGGCGTTGCCCATGCGGCCATCGACACTTACGAGTTCGCCAAGGACGGTGACCGCGAGCGTTTCCGCGAACTGACCAAGGAACTGCGCTGCCCCAAATGCCAGAACCAGGACATCGCCGACTCCAACGCCCCCATCGCCGCCGACCTGCGCAAAGAGATCTTCCGCATGCTGGGGGAGGGCAAGGACAACCAGCAGATCATCGACTTCATGGTCGACCGCTACGGTGATTTCGTGCGCTACAAACCGGCCCTTACCGGCAAGACCGCGCTGCTCTGGTTCGGCCCTGCCGGGCTGTTGCTGGCCGGTGTGGTGGTGATGGCCGTGATCGTGCGCCGCCGCCGCGCCGCGCCGACTGATGGTTCCGATGCGCTCTCCCCGGATGAGCGCAAACGCCTCGACCAATTGCTGGACACCAAGACTGATGATTGATTTTTGGCTCGCAGCAGGGTTGCTGCTCCTGATTGCCCTGAGTTTCTTGTTGATCCCTGTATTGCGCGGCCGCCGTGCCCAACGTGAAGAGGATCGCACCGCGCTGAACGTGGCGCTTTATCAAGAACGCGTGGCCGAGCTGCAAGTGCAGCAGGACGAAGGCGTGCTCAATGCCGCGCAACTCGACACCGGCCGCGCCGAAGCTGCGCGTGAGTTGCTGGCTGATACCGAAGGCGTAGAAAAACCTCGTGAGTCGCGCCTGGGCAAACCACTGCCGTTGTTGGCGGCGTTTCTTGTGCCGGTCCTGGGCGTTGCGCTGTACCTGCATTACGGGGCGAGCGACAAGGTCGAACTGACCCGCGAATTCTCCCAGCCGCCGGTGTCGATGCAAGACATGACCCGCCGCCTGGAGCGCGCCGCCGCCGCCCAGCCGGACTCGGCGGAAGGCTTGTACTTCCTCGGCCGCGCCTACATGGCTCAGGACCGTTCGGCCGATGCCGCCAAGATCTTCGAACGCACCGTCGCACTCGCCGGTCGCCAGCCCGAACTGCTCGGCCAATGGGCGCAAGCGCAGTACTTTGCCGACAACAAACAATGGTCGCCCAAGGTGCAGGCGCTGACCGATGAAGCCTTGAAACTCGATCCCAAGGAAGTCACCAGCCTCGGCCTGCTGGGTATCGCCGCCTTTGAAGGCCAGCGTTATCAGGAAGCCATCGACTACTGGAACCGCCTGTTGGCGCAGTTGCCGGCGCAAGACAACTCCCGTGTCGCGCTGCAAGGTGGCATTGACCGCGCGGCCGAGAAGCTCAAGGAAAGCGGCGGTATCGTTGCGGCAAAAACCGTGATGAAAGTGCGCGTGGACCTGGCAGCCGACGTGAAGGCCAAAGCCCTGCCCACCGACAGCGTGTTCATCTTCGCCCGCGCCGTGAATGGCCCTCCGGCACCGTTGGCGGCCAAGCGTGTCACCGTGGCTGAACTGCCGGTCACCGTCGAGCTGGGCGATGCGGACGCAATGATGCCGCAGTTGAAACTGTCGAACTTCCCCGAAGTCCAACTGGTTGCGCGCATATCCCGGGCCGGTCAGCCGACCACTGGCGAGTGGATCGGCCGCAGCCAACCCTTGGCCAGCACCACCACTGCACTGCAGCAGCTGACCATCGACACTCCGGACAAATAATTCGAGGAAACGCCTATGACCGCATTTGCACGCATCACCCTGCTCAGCCTGGTACTCGGCTTGAGCGCTTGTGCGGTCCACCGGCCTCCCGCGCCCACCGGCCCGACCATCCCGCCGTCAGGCCCGGCGACCCAGCCGGGCACCAAACCGTCCGGCCCGGTAACACCGCCGCCGAAACCTGTGCCAAGCAAGTCGCCGACCTTCGCCCCACCACCGGGCGCCGCCAGCCACTGGGACGGCAAGATGCAGGTGTATGTGCTCGACGAACAGCCCGACACCTTCTACCGCCAGCGCACCTACTACCGCTGGAGCAACGGCTGGAGCCGCTCCATCAGCCCGAACGGGCCGTGGGAAGACACCGATGTGCACGGCGTGCCGCCGGGGTTGAGCAAGCAGTACGCGCAATAACAAAAGGCGACCTTTGAAAGGTCGCCTTTTTCTTACCTTTGAAATACATCCCTCCAAACACTGAAGATCAACTGTGGGAGCGGGCTTGCTCGCGAAAGCGGCGTGTCAGTCACTGAATAGGTTGGCTGGTGCACCGCATTCGCGAGCAAGCCCGCTCCCACAGGGGATCACCGCGCTATCAAACGACGGGGCACTCCCGATTCAGCGCTTGATCCACCAACAACTGCGCAATCTCAACCATCTGCACCACCGCCAGCACCTGCTTGCGGCTTGAGCCATCCAAGTGCTCGGCACAGTCGTAGGCACACACCGTCGCCGATTCCAGCATCTCGCTGGCATTGCTCAAGGCTACTTCAGTGCTGAGGCCGGGGCGGACGGTGAAGATGAGGTTGGGCGGGGTTTGTGGGGTGTCATCCGAGGCGGATGGCGGGGGATTGGGTGTGACTTTTTTCATGGTGAAGCTCCTATGAATGAGCACCTCCATCTCGCTACCACACGATGTAAGGAGGCGACTGTACACGGGGTGGTAGACCGGTCATAGAAACCCGGCAGGCCGAAGCCTCCCGTGCACAGCCGCCACAAAGCAGCCCGCACAAAAAAACGCCCGTAAGCGTTTTGGGGATCTATGAAAGAACCGGGCTACCACACCCGTTCGCTGATTTTGCAGCGACCCGCGAAGGTTAGCGGCGAGGTTGCTCGGACGCAACCCGAAATCTGTGTAGGGCATGTCCTAACAAGAGGGCTGCTAAGAAGAGAGAGCCATACGCAGGCTACCGATCGTTCCCACGCTCTGCGTGGGAATGCATCCCGTGACGCTCTGCGTCACCCCAGCGCAGGGTTCGGGACGCGGAGCGTCCCAGGCGGCATTCCCACGCAGAGCGTGGGAGCGATCGGTCAGGTGGCTTTGCAACCTTTCACAAAACCTTCATCAATCCGCCGCCCGCCAGTCATGTGCAAGTAATAGCACTGACACCTCCCGCGCCTACTGTCGTTTGAACTCAACCGCAGCCCTTGTGTGGCTGTTCAAACCAGACAGAGAAGCCCATGACTCACGCTATCCATGTCGATCACTTGAACAAGACCTTTGCGAAGAAATCCGCATTGGTCGACCTCGAACTCACCATTGCATCCGGTGAGATGGTCGCGCTGATTGGCGCTTCCGGTTCCGGCAAGTCCACCTTGTTGCGCCATTTGGCGGGCCTGGCCTGTTGTGACAAGAGCAACGGCGGCAGCGTCAAGGTGCTGGGCCGGGAGGTTCAGGCCAGTGGGCGCTTGAATGGCAAGGTGCGGCGGTTGCGCGCAGACATCGGCTACATCTTCCAGCAGTTCAACCTGGTCAACCGCCTGAGCGTGATCGACAACGTACTGCTCGGCTGCCTGGGCCGTATGCCGCGCTGGCGCGGCAACCTCGGTTTGTTCAATGCCGAAGAAAAGGCCTTTGCCCTCGAATCCCTCGCCCGCGTGGGCTTGGCCGACCTCGCCGGGCAGCGTGCTTCGACCTTGTCCGGCGGCCAGCAGCAGCGTGTGGCGATTGCCCGCGCATTGACCCAGCGCGCCGAAGTCATCCTCGCCGATGAGCCTATTGCCTCGCTGGACCCGGAGTCGGCGCGCAAAGTCATGGAGATCCTCGCCGACATCAACCGCCGCGATGGCAAGACCGTGGTGGTGACCCTGCATCAAGTCGACTACGCCATGCGTTATTGCCCGCGTGCCGTGGCCCTTAAAGGTGGGCGCATTCATTTCGACGGGCAGGGCAGCGCCATGAGCAGCCAGTTCCTCAACGATTTGTACGGTGCCGACGTCGACACCAGCCTGATGTTTTCCGACCAGACCCCCACTGCCGTCGCCACGCCTCGGCTGGCCATGGCGCGCGCTTGAAACCCTACTCACTACCCACAGGAATCCCGTCCATGTTGAACCGTATCGGCCACGTGTTTCTGTCTGCAGTGTTGCTGGCCGGCGCCGCCATGGGCACTGCCCAGGCCGCCGACAAAACCATCAACTTCGGCATCATGTCCACCGAGTCTTCGCAGAACCTCAAGAGCATCTGGCAGCCGTTTTTGGATGACATGCACAAGAAGACCGGCCTGACCATCAACGCCACCTTCGCCTCCGACTACGCCGGGTTGATCCAGGGCATGCGCTTTAACAAGGTCGACGTGGCGTGGCTGGGCAACAAGGCCGCGATGGAGGCGGTGGACCGTTCCAACGGCGAGATCTTCGCCCAGACCGCCGCCGCCAACGGCGCCGCCGGTTACTGGAGCGTGCTGATCGTGCGCAAGGACAGCCCGATCAACAACGTCGACGACATGCTCAAGAACGCCAAGAACCTGACCTTCGGCAACGGTGACCCGAACTCCACCTCGGGTTATCTGGTGCCGGGCTACTACGTGTTCGCCAAGAACCATGTGGACGCCGCCACCGCGTTCAAACGCACGCTCAACTCCAGCCATGAGGTCAACGCACTCAGCGTGGCCAAGGGGCAGTTGGACGTGGCCACCTTCAACACCGAAAGCTGGGACCGCCTGGAAGTCACCCAGCCGGACAAAGCCGCGATGCTCAAGGTGATCTGGAAATCGCCGCTGATCCCGGCCGACCCGATGGTGTGGAGCAAGGCGCTGACGGACAGCGAGAAAACCAAGATCCGCGACTTCTTCGCCCACTACGGCGACACCGATGAAGAGAAGGCGGTGCTCAAGAACATGCAACTGGGCAAGTTCCTCGCCTCCAACGACGACCAACTGCTGCCGATCCGCCAGCTGGAGCTGTTCAAGCAGCGCACCACCATCAGTGCAGACGACAAGCTGGAAGCGGCCGACAAGGCCAAGAAGCTCGCCGACATCGACGCCGACCTGGCCAAGCTGCAACAGCGCATCTCCGAGCTGGACAAGAAAACTGCGGCAAACGGCTAACCCCCTGTAGGAACCGGGTCAATGTGGGAGCGAGCAAGCCCGCTCCCACATTAGGTCCAGTTCCAACCTTTACCGAGAGTGACCCATGACTACCTTGCATGCTGAAGCAGTGGGTAAAAGAACCTGGCCGCAATACCTCGGCTGGGGCCTGTTTCTGGTCCTGCTGGCCTGGGCCTGGCACGGTGCCGAGATGAACCCGCTGGCGCTGTACCGCGATTCCGGAAACATGGCGACCTTCGCCGCCGACTTCTTCCCACCCGACTTCCACGAATGGCGCGCCTACCTCAAGGAGATGATCGTCACCGTACAAATCGCCCTGTGGGGCACGGTGCTGGCCATCGTCTGCTCGGTGCCGCTGGGCATTCTGTGCGCCGACAACATCACCCCATGGTGGGTCCACCAACCGCTGCGCCGGGTGATGGACGCCTTCCGTTCGATCAACGAAATGGTGTTCGCCATGTTGTTCGTGGTCGCCGTCGGCCTCGGTCCATTTGCCGGTGTATTGGCCTTGTGGATCAGCACCACTGGCGTGCTTGCCAAGCTGTTTGCCGAGGCCGTCGAAGCCATCGACCCAGGCCCGGTAGAAGGCGTGCGCGCCACCGGCGCAAGTGCCTTGCAGGAAGTGATCTACGGCGTGATCCCGCAAGTGATGCCGCTGTGGGTGAGCTACGCGCTGTACCGCTTCGAAGCCAATGTGCGCTCGGCGACGGTGGTGGGCATGGTCGGCGCGGGCGGTATCGGCGTGATCCTCTGGGAAAACATTCGCGCCTTCCAGTTCGTACAAACCTGCGCGGTGCTGCTGGTGATCATCGTGGTGGTGAGCGGTATCGACGTGCTGTCCCAACGCCTGCGCAAGCAGTTCATCTGACGCCGGAGGGGTGCCCGCGCGGCGCTTTTTTTAAGCATGCAGTTGTCTAGACAAGATGAGCCGGTGTACCGCGAACTCGCGGACATCCTGCGCCGCGAATTGAGCAGCTACCAGGCCGGTGACTTCCTGCCCGGCGAGGTGCACATGGCCGAGCGCTTTGGCGTCAACCGCCACACCTTGCGCCGTGCCATTGACGAACTGGTGTTCGAAGGCAGCCTGTTGCGCCGTCAGGGCAAGGGCACCCAGGTGCTCGACCGCCCGCTGATTTACTCGATGGGCGCCGAGACCTCCTACAGCCAATCGCTGTCGGCCCAGGGCGTGGGCGTTGAGGCGGTGTTGCTCAAGCGCCGCTACTGCTACGCCAGCCGCGACGAAGCCGAGCATTTGGGCATCGCCGAGATGGCGCCGATGATCGAACTGCAAACCCTGCGCAAGCTCGACCACCAGCCCGTCAGCCTGATCCGCCATCGCTACTGCGCCAGCCGTGCGCCGTTGCTGGCCGATTACACCGGCGGCTCCCTGCGCCAGTACCTGCGTGAACGAGCGCTGCCGCTGACCCGCACCCAAAGCCTGATCGGTGCGCGGTTGCCCAACCGTGATGAAGCCGCGCTGCTGATGATGCCTCGGCACTTGCCGGCCCTCACGGTGTTTACCCTTTCCTGCGATCGCGACGGCCGCCCGGTGGAGCTGGCGCAGTCCACCAGCCGTTCGGATCGCTTTCAGTACCAAGTGGTGACTTGAATGATGAATGTGTCCCCGCGACAACATTGGATCGGCGTATTAGCCCGCGCCCAGCTCAATGAACTGCAACCCCACGCAGCGGCCTTGAAAGACGCCGAGTACCAACTGATCCGCGCCCCGGAAATCGGCATGACCCTGGTGCGCGGGCGCATGGGCGGTGACGGCGCGGCCTTCAACGTCGGCGAAATGAGCGTGACCCGCTGCGTGGTGCGCCTGGCCGACGGCCGCACCGGCTACAGCTACCTGGCCGGGCGCGACAAGCTGCATGCCGAGCTGGCCGCATTGGCCGATGCGCATCTGCAAGGCACGCAACCGAACCTGTGGCTCAGCGACTTGATCACCGCATTGGCCACTGCCCAAGCCAAACGCCGCGCCGAAAAACAAGCCGACACCGCTGCCACCAAGGTCGAGTTCTTCACCCTGGTGCGAGGAGAAAACTGATGAACGCTCACCTGTTGCAACCGGCGTTTGTCGAGCCGGTGCTGGATGCCCAACGCGGTTTTCGTGCGGCCCTCAAGGCGCTGGCCGAACCCGGTTTGCTCCAGCATCTGCCCTCGGCCCCACGCCTCGACGGCCTGGCGCCCGCTACTTACGCGCTGTGCCTGGCCCTGCTGGATAGGGACACGCCGCTGTGGCTGGCGCCGAGCTTCGACACGCCGCTGATCCGCGCCAACCTGGCCTTCCACTGCGGTTGCCCGCTCACCGATAAACGCGAAGACGCGGTGTTCGCGCTGCTGGGCGAGCAAGACCTGCTCGACCTCGGCGGCTTTGACCACGGCAACGACCGTTACCCGGATCAGTCCTGCACCTTGCTGGTTCAGCTTACCGACCTGGAATCCGGTCGCGGCCTGCACTGGCGCGGCCCAGGAATCAAAACCCAGCGCCTGGTCAACCTGCCGGTGCCGCAAGCCTTCTGGCCGGAGCGCCAACGCCGCGAAGCCTTCCCGCGTGGCCTGGACCTGTTGTTCACCGCCGGCCACCACCTGATCGGCCTGCCGCGCAGCAGCCGCATAGCACAGGAGCACGCCTGATGTACGTAGCCGTCAAAGGTGGCGAACAGGCCATCGACAATGCCCACCGCCTGCTGGCGAAAAAACGTCGGGGCGATACTGCGATTCCCGAGTTGAGCGTGACGCAAATCCGCGAGCAATTGCCGCTGGCGGTGGCACGGGTAATGACCGAAGGCTCGTTGTTCGACGAAGAGCTGGCGGCGCTGGCGATCAAGCAGTCGGCAGGGGATTTGGTCGAGGCGATCTTCCTGCTGCGCGCCTACCGCACCACGCTGCCGCGCTTCAGCCCGAGCCTGCCGATTGATACCGCGCAGATGTCCTTGAGCCGGCGCCTGTCGGCCACGTTCAAGGATGTGCCCGGCGGCCAACTGCTCGGCCCGACCTTCGACTACACCCACCGCCTGCTGGATTTTTCGCTGCTGGCCGAAGGCGAATACCCAGGCCCGCAGACCACGGCCGATGCGCAGATTGACGCCTGCCCACGGGTGCTCGGTTTGCTCGCCAAAGAAGGCTTGATCAAAAACGAAGCCGACGACAACGCCAGCGTCGCCGACATCACCCGCGACCCGTTGGAATACCCGGCCAGCCGTGCCGAACGCCTGCAAGCTCTGGCCCGTGGCGACGAGGGTTTTCTGTTGGCGCTGGGCTATTCGACTCAACGCGGTTACGGCCGCAATCACCCGTTTGCCGGTGAGATTCGCATCGGCGACGTCGAGGTGTGGGTCGACCCCGAAGAGCTGGGCTTTCCCATCTGCCTGGGCAGCATCGAAGTCACCGAGTGCGAGATGGTCAACCAATTCGTCGGCTCGGCCACTGAGCTGGCGCAGTTCACCCGTGGTTACGGCCTGGCGTTCGGGCATGCCGAGCGCAAGGCCATCGGCATGGCGCTGGTCGACCGCTCGCTGCGCGCCGGGGAATACAACGAGGAAGTCGTTTCACCGGCCCAGCGCGAAGAGTTTGTGCTGGCCCACTGCGACAACGTCGAGGCGGCGGGGTTTGTCTCGCACCTCAAACTGCCTCACTACGTGGACTTCCAGTCCGAGCTGGAACTGATCCGCAAACTGCGCCGACCGGCCGAGGGCAACCGCCATGAATGACTTGACCCAAGCGGCTGTGCGCGACCCGGCGTACAACTTCGCCTACCTCGACGAACAGACCAAACGCATGATCCGCCGCGCCTTGCTCAAGGCCGTGGCGATCCCCGGTTACCAAGTGCCGTTTGGCGGCCGCGAAATGCCATTGCCCTATGGCTGGGGCACCGGCGGCATGCAATTGACCGCCGCGATCCTCGGTGATGATGACGTGCTCAAGGTGATCGACCAGGGCGCCGACGACACCACCAACGCCGTGTCGATCCGGCGCTTTTTCGCCCGCACGGCGGGGGTTGCCACCACCGAAGCCACGCCCGACGCCAGCGTGATCCAGACCCGCCACCGCGTCCCGGAAACGCCCTTGCAGGCCGGTCAGATCATGGTTTACCAGGTGCCGATCCCCGAGCCGCTGCGCTTTATCGAACCCTCGGAAACCGAGACCCGCACCATGCACGCCCTGAATGATTACGGGGTGATGCACGTCAAACTCTACGAGGATATCGCCACTTTCGGCCATATCGCCACCAGCTACGCCTACCCGGTGATGGTCGATGAGCGCTACGTGATGGACCCGTCGCCGATCCCCAAATTCGATAACCCCAAACTCGACATGAGCCCGGCGCTGATGCTGTTCGGTGCCGGTCGCGAAAAGCGCCTGTACGCGGTGCCGCCGTACACCCAGGTCACCAGCCTGGACTTTGAAGACCATCCGTTCGAAGTGCAGAAGTGGCAACACAACTGCGCCATCTGCGGCAGCCACGATTCCTTCCTCGATGAGCTGATTCTCGACGACGCGGGAACCCAGAGTTTTGTGTGTTCCGACACCTGGTACTGCGCCCAACGGGTCAAGGAGAACAACCAGTGAGCCAGCCGTTATTGCAAGTGCGTGACCTGTCGCTTTTGTATGGCCCGGAGAAGGGCTGCCAGGGCGTGAGCTTTGATCTGTACCCCGGCGAAGTGCTGGGGATTGTCGGCGAGTCCGGCTCGGGTAAATCCACCTTGCTCTCGCTGCTGAGCGGACGTTTGCCGCCGCAAGCGGGGAGCATCGGCTACCGCAGCAAGCACGGCGAATGGCTGGATTTGTACAGCGCCAGCGAAGCCGAGCGCCGCACCTTGTTGCGCACCGAGTGGGGCTTTGTCGAGCAGAACCCACGGGACGGCCTGCGCATGGGCGTGTCGGCCGGTGCCAACATCGGCGAACGCCTGATGGCCCAAGGCGTGCGCAACTATGCGCAACTGCGCGGTGCCGGTCTGGATTGGCTCGGCCAGGTGGAAATCGACCCGCAGCGCATCGACGATTTGCCGCGCACCTTCTCGGGCGGCATGCAGCAGCGCCTGCAAATCGCCCGCAACCTCGTCTCCAGCCCGCGCCTGGTGTTTATGGACGAACCCACCGGCGGCCTGGACGTGTCGGTGCAAGCGCGCCTGCTCGACCTGTTGCGCAGCCTGGTACGTGAGCTGGATTTGGCGGTGGTGATCGTCACCCACGACCTGGCCGTTGCGCGCTTGCTGGCCGACCGCCTGATGGTGATGCGCCGCTCCCGCGTGGTGGAAACCGGGCTCACCGACCAGATCCTCGACGATCCACAGCACCCTTACTCTCAATTGCTGGTGTCCTCGGTATTGCAGCCATGACAAATGCCTTGATCGAGGTCCGTGACCTCTCGAAAACCTTCACCCTGCATCAGCAACACGGCGTGGTGCTCAACGTGCTGCGCGGTGTGAATTTCAGCGTGCGGGGCGGTGAATGCCTGGTGCTGCATGGCCAGTCCGGCGCGGGTAAAAGCACCTTGCTGCGCACGCTGTACGGCAACTACTTGCCGGCGGGCGGCAGTATTCGTGTGCAGCATGCCGGTGAGTGGCTGGAGCTGGTCGGCGCCGAGCCGCGTGACATTCTTCAGGTGCGCCAGCAGACCCTTGGTTACGTCAGCCAGTTTCTGCGCGTGATCCCCCGCGTGGCCTGCCTGGACGTGGTGATGGAGCCGGCCCTGGCGCGTGGCTGGGCCAAGGCCGATGCGCAAGCCCGTGCCGAACAGTTGCTCACGCGCCTGAACATCCCGCAGCGCTTGTGGCCATTGGCGCCCGGCACCTTCTCCGGTGGCGAACAACAGCGCGTCAATATCGCCCGCGGCTTCATGGTCGCCTGGCCGGTGATGTTGCTGGACGAACCTACCGCGTCCCTGGATGACAACAACCGCCAGGTGGTGCTGGAACTGATGAACGAAGCCAAGGCCGCCGGCGCGGCGCTGATCGGCATCTTCCACGACCGCGCCGCCCGTGAAGCGGTCGCCGACCGCCATTTCGACATGACCCCTGCAGCCGTTGCCGAAGAGGAGTACGCCCATGCCCGCTGAACAAATCCTCACCAATGCCCAGGTCGTCACGGCTGAGCGCATGTTCCTGGGCACGGTGGTGCTGCGCGACGGCAAGCTTGTCGACCTCGCCGAAGGCCGCAGCCAGTTGCCCCAGGCCCAGGACCTGGGCGGTGATTGCCTGCTGCCGGGCCTGGTGGAGCTGCACACCGACAACCTGGAAAAACACATGACCCCGCGCCCAGGCGTGGACTGGCCGTCGATCTCGGCGGTGCTCAGCCATGATGCGCAAATTATCGCGGCGGGGATCACCACGGTGTTCGACGCGGTGTCGATCGGCGATGTGAACCCCAAGGGCAACCGCATGAAAAAGCTGCCGGCGATGCTCGATGCCATCGCCCAGGCTGAAGGCGCCGGCTTGACCCGCGCCGAACACCACCTGCACCTGCGTTGCGAGCTGTGCCACCCGGACACCCTCAGCGTATTCCGCGACCTGGTGGAAAACCCGCTGGTGCGTCTGGTGTCGGTGATGGACCATTCGCCGGGCCAGCGCCAGTTCGTGCTCGAATCCAAGTACCGTGAGTACTACATGGGCAAGTACCACCTCAACGACGAAACCATGGATGCATTCATCGTGCTGCAAATGGCCAACTCCAAGGCGTACAGCGACCGCTATCGCGCCGCCATTGTTGCGCATTGCCTGGAACGCGGCCTGTCGGTGGCCAGCCATGACGACGCGACGCTGGCGCATGTGGAGGAGTCGGCGGGCTACGGCATGACCATCGCTGAATTCCCCACCACGCTGGAGGCGGCCAAGGGCTGCCAGGCGCTGAACATGAAAGTGCTGATGGGCGCGCCGAACGTGGTGCGCGGCGGGTCGCACTCGGGTAATGTGGCCGCCGCCGGCCTGGCTGCCGAGGGATTGCTGGATATACTTTCCAGTGATTACTACCCGGCCAGCCTGTTGCAGGCGGCCTTTGTGCTGGCCGATCAACAGGATGGCGGCGACCTGTCGCGGGCCGTCAAGATGATCAGCCTGGCGCCTGCGCACGCGGCGGGCCTGACGGATCGTGGTGAAATTGCGATTGGCCTGCGAGCGGATTTGGTGCAGGCCCGTCGCTGCGAGGGGCTTCCTGTAGTGCAACAAGTCTGGCGACAGGCGAAGAGGGTGTTTTGATGGCAGGCAGGTTGATCTATCTCATCGGGCCATCCGGTTCGGGCAAGGACAGCCTGCTGGATGCCGCACGCCCACGCTTGGCCGAGCGCGGTTGCCGCATTGTGCGCCGCGTCATCACCCGCTCGCCGGAAGCGGTGGGCGAGGCCGCGCAGGGGGTGAGCCCCGAGCAGTTCGCCGTGCTGCTGGCCGAGGGCGCATTTGCCCTCAGTTGGCAGGCCAATGGCTTGTCGTATGGCATTCCCAAGGCCATCGACGAATGGCTGGCGGCGGGGGACGATGTGCTGGTCAATGGCTCGCGTGCGTATCTGGCGCAAACCCGTGAGTGCTATCCAAGCTTGCTGGTGCTGCTGTTGACGGTGGATCAGGCCGTATTGCGCCAGCGCCTGATGGCGCGCGGGCGCGAGTCCCAGGCCGATATCGAGGAACGCCTGGCGCGCAATGTGCGGTTCACCGCCGATTTGATCGCGGGCAATGGCGCCGGCTTGTTCGTGCTCGACAATTCCGGCCCGCTGGAAAATACCGTCGAGCGCTTGCTCTGCTGCCTCGATCACGGGCATACCGCATGCGCCTGACCTTGCTGGGCACTGGTGACGCGCGGCAAGTTCCGGTGTATGGCTGCGAGTGCGCGGCGTGCGGTCTGGCGCGCCGCGATGCCAGCCTGCGCCGCCGCCCGTGCAGCGCGTTGATCGAGTGCGGCGACCAGCGCTGGTTGATCGACAGCGGCTTGCCCGACCTCTGCGAACGCTTCCCGCCGCGCAGTTTCAATGGGATTTTGCAGACCCACTATCACGCCGATCACGCTCAGGGTTTGTTGCACTTGCGCTGGGGCCAGGGCTTGATCATTCCGGTACACGGCCCCGCCGACCCGGAGGGTTTGTCCGACCTTTACAAACATCCGGGCATTCTCGATTTCAGCCAGCCGTTTGCCGAGTTTGAAACACGCACGTTCGGTGAACTGCGCGTCACCGCATTGCCGCTGCAACATTCAAAGCTGACCTTGGGTTATCTGCTGGAAGGCGAGGGGCGGCGCATCGCCTACCTCACCGACACGGTGGGCTTGCCGCCGGCCACGCGGGCCTGGTTGCAACGTGAACCGTTGGACGTGTTGGTACTCGACTGCTCCATGCCGCCGCAGCCGCAAGCGCCGCGTAATCACAATGACCTGACGCTGGCGTTGCAGAGCATCGAAGAAACCGGCGCGCAGTTGGGTGTGCTGACCCATGTAGGGCATACGTTGGATGCGTGGCTGCTGGAGCACCGACGCGAGTTGCCACGGCATGTGACGGTGGCCTGGGATGGCCGGATTATTTGAACAGCGCATAACCCTGTGGGAGCTGGCTTGCCTGCGATGGCATCAACTCGGTGTGCCTGATGTACCGAGGTGCCTGCATCGCAGCGATGCGGCGACCCGACAAGCCCGCTCCCACATTTAGACTGTGTTGCATCAGGTAGATAGGCTTTTGCTTTGCACTTGATCTGGCTCTTGCTTCAACCACTCTACTCCAAAGCGCGCTGCAAACGCCTTGCGCCCGTTGGCCGTGACACCCAGCGCGCGGCTGTCCAGATCCTGGGTGACCCATCCGCGATGGATCGCGCACTGCAAAACCGCTGCGCCCAACGCCCCGGCCAAATGCGGGCGGCGCATGCTCCAGTCCAGGCAGGCGCAGGCGAAACGCCGACGCTGCGCACGCACCGCAGGCAGATCCAGCCCCAACGCGATCATCGCGGTTTCGCCGGGGGCCGTCAGTGCGTAGGTGCCGTCGCCAACTAGCCAACCAGAGGCGATGAAATGGTCGTGCAATTGCACCGCCAGCGTCCCGGCCATGTGGTCGTAGCAGGTGCGTGCGAGCTGCAGGCGGTTGGGCGTGTTGGGCACAAATGCCTGGGCGGTGTTGCGGCTGATCACCATCAACCCTTCGATGGCCTGGGCCACGTGCGCGCCGGCGAGGCTGTAGTAACGATGGCGGCCCTGGGTGTGCAGCTTCAGCAGGCCATCGTCCTTGAGCCTGGCCAAGTGGGCGCTGGCCGTCGAGGTGCTGACGCCGGCGATCACGGCCATCTCGGTGCTGGTGCGCGCATGGCCATCCATCAGCGCGCAGAGCATTTTTGTGCGCGCAGGCTCTGCTATCGCACCGGCGATTTGTGAGAGTGCTGCGTCATCATCAAAGGCGTTCATATTTCGTTCCTGAACGAATCATTGCCGCGTGGGAGCGCCGATAGTATCGCTTCTTCAAGCACAGGAAGTCCCGGATGACACCGCTGCAAGCTGCTACTCATGTTGATCCCTACCCGTATTACGCCAGCCTGAGGCGCCATGAAGAACTGCTGTTCGATGCCGAGCTGGGCCTGTGGATCGCCAGCCGCGCCAAGACCGTAGAGGCGGTGCTGGCACACCCGGACTGTCACGTGCGCCCGTTACACGAGCCGGTGCCCAAGGCGATTGCACAGGGCGCGACGGGGCAGGTTTTTGCGCGGTGGATGCGCATGAACGAAGGCCCGGCGCATCGATGCCCACGGGCGGCGATTGAGCCGGCGTTGGCGGTGGTGGAGGCGTCGGCCATCGCCGAGCGGGTCGCTCGGTTGATCGACAGCGTGCAGAGCCTGGATGCGCTGATGTTTACCTTGCCAGTCGCGGTGGTCGCGTCGCTGCTGGGGTGCCCGGCGCCACAGTTGGCGCGTGTCGCTGGGCTAACGCGGGCGTTGGTCGCCGGCCTTTCACCGCTGAGCAGTGAAGCACAGTTGTGCAATGCGCAGTCCGGTGCGTCGCAGTTGCAGCAGATGTTCCGTGATGTCTTGGAGGAAACCGCGCTGCTGGCCCATATCCGCAGCGGCAACTGGGAGGACACGCAGGTATTGGCGGCCAATCTGATCGGGCTGTTGTCGCAGACCTGTGAAGCCAGCGCCGGGTTGATCGGCAACTCGCTGGTGATGCTCGCGCGGCACCCTGAGCGGGTTGCGCAGATTGTGCGCACGCCAGCCCTCGCCACGGCACTCGTGGAGGAGGTGGCGCGTTACGATTCACCGGTGCAAAACACACGGCGATTCGTGGCGGCGCGCTGCACCATTGGCAACCAGGTGTTGGCGGCGGGAGAAAGTGTTTTAGTCCTGCTGGCGTCGGCCAATCGCGACGCTGAGGCCAACACCGATCCCGACAGTTTTGTGCTGGCGCGCACGCAACGGCGGCTGTTCAGCTTTGGTATAGGGCGCCATCAGTGCCCAGGCCAACAGATGGCGTTGACGATCGCCGCGCAAGCGCTGTTGGCCTTGCTGCGTTATCAGCCCGATTTGCTGGCTGACGCTGGCCGGTTTTGCTACTGGCCCTCGCTTAACGGCCGTATCCCCAGGTTCAGTGCTGCGACGCTAAGCCAGTAACCCTTCTGCATTTCAATATTCAGCAAAACACCCGGCAGTCCGACTAACAAAAACTGTGCTTGAGTAAAGATAACTCTAGGGTTACTTTTATTCAGGCCAAGCCAAGGAGGCAGGGGTGCAAAGCAGGCTATTGATCAAGGAGCTGCAAGAGGCGGGTTGGGTGCTGGATCGAGTCACGGGCAGTCATCCTATTTTTACCCACCGCTATAACCCATACACGATCCCGGTGCCTCATCCCAAAAAGGACCTGCCTCAGGGCACCGTCCGCAGCATCAGAAAGCGCGCCGGGCTGTTTCAGTTTTAAGGAGAGCATGCATGCAATACCCAATGTGTATCGAATGGGGCGATGACTTCACCGCCACCGGTATCCAGATCCCCGATATTCCAGGCGCGGTTACCGCCGGGGACAGTTTTGAAGAGGCCTACAACGCTGCGGTAGAAATCGCCCACATCATGCTGCAAGAAATCGCGGCCGAAGGCGGGGTGATTCCGATGCCGACATCGGTGGCCAACCACCATGCCCACGAAGACTACGCAGGCATGGGCTGGGGCATGTTGGAGCTGGATATCTCGCCCTATCTGGGCAAGACCGAGAAGGTCAATGTGACCTTGCCCGGTTATGTCATTCAGCGTATCGACCGTTATGTGCGCGAGCACAAGGTCAAAAGCCGCTCGTCATTTCTGGCGGATGCGGCGTTGGAGAAGTTGGTGCGTTCTTAAGCGGTAGCCACCGCAGCCTGGCGCGAAGCGCTCAGGAACCGTACCAATGCCACCAGCGGGAATGCACTGCCCACCAGCATCACACCCAGCCAGCCGCCGTGTTCATACACGCTGCTGGCAATCGCCGAGCCGAAGGCGCCGCCGATGAAAATGCTGGTCATGTACAACGCGTTCAGGCGGCTGCGGCTGTTGGCGTCGAGGGCGTAGATGGCGCGTTGGCCGAGGACCATGTTCATCTGCACGCAGAAGTCCAGGACCACGCCGGTCAACGCCAGGGCGATCACGCTGTACAACGGGTGTACAAAAGCCGGCAGGAAGCTCAACGCGGCAAACACCATGGCCAGCAGCGAGGCGCGGTGCGTGTGCCCGGCATCGGCCAGGCGCCCGGCGATAGGCGCAGCGATGGCGCCCAAGGCACCGACCAGGGCAAACAGGGCTATTTCGCTTTGGCTCAGGCCATGGTTACGCGCCAGCTCCAACGGGACGGCGGTCCAGAACAGGCTGAAGGTGGCGAACATGCAACCTTGGTAGAACGCGCGCTGGCGCAATAGCGGTTGCTTGCGCAGCAAGGTGCCCAGCGACCCTAGCAGTTGGCCATAGCTGGCGTTGTGGTCGGGCTGGCGCTTGGGAATGGTCAGCATCAGCACCGCACTGATAAACACCATCACCGCGGCCGCCGCCATGAACATTGCACGCCAGCCAAAGTGGTCCGCTACCAGGCTGGACACCGGCCGCGCCAGCAGGATGCCCAGCAACAGGCCGCCCATGATGCTGCCGACCACGCGGCCCCGGGACTCGGCGGGCGCCAGGTGCGCGGCCAGCGGGATAAGAATCTGCACCGACACGGAACTGAATCCGATCAACAGCGACACAAGCAGGAACACATTCGGCTGCTCGGCAAACGCTGCACCCAGTAGGCTGGCGATGGCCACCAGGTTGGTAATGATCATCAGCTTGCGGTTTTCCAGCAGGTCGCCCAGCGGCACCAGAAAGAACAGGCCCAGGGCATAGCCGATTTGCGTGAGTGAGACGATCAGGCTCGCCAGTGCCGGAGTCAGGCCGATGTCCGGCGCGATCAACTCGATGATCGGCTGGGCGTAGTAGATGTTGGCAACAATGGCGCCGCAACAGAACGCAAACAGCATCACCATGCCTCGGGTCATGGTGCTTGAAGCGTGTGAGGTAGCCGTCATGGTTTTCTCGTTAAAGCGAAGGAAGGTGGCGTGCGAGAGTAAAGACAACGCCAGCGCCGGTGTAGAGCGCGCGCATTGATATCACTCATGCCGCAAATTAATGACTGAATCGTTAACTTTTGGGGCGAGCGCCAATGATACATTCAGACATAACTGTCGAAACAGGAAATCCATTGCGATGAAAATCACGCTGAACAAGATGCTCCTGGCCTCCACCCTGGCTGCGGCCATGGCCATTGGGCTGGCCAACGCCGCCGAGGCCCCACGGGTTGGCGTACGCGGCGCCATTACCGCGATGGACGGCGACGCCATGCACGTCAAGGTCAACAGTGGTGAAGAGGTTGTGGTGCGTCTCACGCCCGCCACCCAGGTACGCGCCGTCACCCTGGCCAAGATCGATGAGATCAAGCCCGGCAGCTACATTGGCTCCGCCGCCATGCCGAACGCCGATGGCACCCTGACTGCGCTGGAAGTCCACGTATTCCCACCGGCCATGGCCGGCACAGGCGACGGGCACCGCGCGTTCGATTTGAAAGAAGGCAGCAGCATGACCAACGGCACGGTGGGCGACCTGGTGGTGAGCAACGGGCGCACCCTGACCGTGAAGTACAAGGGCGGCGAGCAGAAGATTGTGGTGCCGGAGGATGTGCCGATCGTGAACCTGGAGCCGGGCGATCGCAGCTTGCTCAAGGCGGGCGTGAAGGTGGTGTTGTTTGCGGCGCAAGCGCCGGATGGGACCATTACGGCCCAGGCGATCTCGGCCGGCAAGGATGGGGTGACACCGCCGATGTAACCGCCAAACACAAAAACAAATGTGGGAGCCAGCTCCCACATTTTTTTACCGCGTACCTTCAGTTATTGACCGGAATAGATCTGGTCAAAAACCCCACCATCATTGAAGTGGGTCTTCTGCACGGTGCGCCAGTCACCAAAGGTTTTCTCCACCGACAGGAAGTCTACTTTCGGGAAGCGGTCGGTGTACTTGGCCAGCACTTTCGGATCCCGTGGGCGCAGGTAGTTGTTGGCGGCAATTTCCTGGCCTTGCGGCGACCACAGGTACTTCAGGTAGTCCTCGGCTGCGACGCGGGTGCCTTTCTTGTCGACCACTTTGTCGACCACCGACACCGGCGGCTCAGCTTCGGCGGAAACGCTTGGGTAGATCACTTCGAACTGATCACGGCCGAATTCACGGGCGATCATTTCGGCTTCGTTCTCGAAGGTCACCAGCACGTCGCCGATCTGGTTGGTCATGAAGGTGGTGGTGGCGGCACGGCCGCCGGTGTCCAGCACTGGCGCATGTTTGAACAATTCGCCGACGAATTTCTTGGCCTTGTCTTCATCACCGCCGTTTTTCAGCACATAACCCCAGGCCGACAGGTAGGTGTAGCGGCCATTACCCGAGGTTTTCGGGTTGGGCACGATCACTTGTACGCCATCTTTAAGCAGGTCGGGCCAGTCCTTCAGGGCTTTGGGGTTGCCCTTGCGCACGATAAACACGGTGGCGGAGGTGAACGGCGCGCTGTTGTTCGGCAGGCGGGTCACCCAGTTGTCCGGTACCAGTTTGCCGTTGTCCGCCAGGGCGTTGATGTCGGTGGCCATGTTCATGGTGATCACATCCGCCGGCAGGCCGTCGATCACTGAGCGCGCTTGTTTGCTGGAACCGCCGAACGACATCTGCAGGGTCAGCTTGTCGTTCGGGTGCTCGGCTTCCCAGTGCTTTTGGAAGGCGGCGTTGTAGTCCTTGTAGAAGTCGCGCATCACGTCGTAGGAGACGTTAAGCAGTGTGACCGGTGCCGCTTGCACGGCACCGGCCAGGGCCAGGCCCGCGGCCAGAAGAGAGGCGCTGAGGATTTTTTTCACTGCTCATTCCTTGTTGTTCGAGAGAAGACTGGGGGCAATTTGCCAGCAACTATAGCCGGGCCTGCATAGGCGTTTAAAGATTAAAACGTACTGTGCTTATTCCACTTTATGAAACAGGTTACTGCCGCAGCGCGAGCAAAACGCCGCGTTGGGTTCGTGGCTGTTTTTCTTGCACACCGGGCAATCGTGTTCCAGCTGTTCACCGCGCATGGCGCTGGCCAGTTCAGCGGTAAAAATCCCGGTGGGCACGGCGATGATCGAGTAACCGGTGATCATCACCAGCGACGAAATCACCTGGCCCAGCGGCGTCTTCGGCACGATATCGCCAAAGCCTACGGTGGTGAGGGTCACGATCGCCCAGTAGATGCCCTTGGGAATGCTGGTGAACCCGTGCTCCGGGCCTTCAATCACGTACATCAGGGTGCCGAAAACCGTGACCAGGGTGCACACGCTGACCAGGAACACCACGATCTTCTGCTTGCTGCCGCGCAGCGCCGCCATCAGGTAGTTGGCTTGCTTGAGGTACGGGCTGAGCTTGAGCACGCGGAAAATCCGCAGCATCCGAATGATGCGGATAATCAGCAGGTATTGGGCATCGCTGTAATACAGCGCGAGGATGCCGGGCACGATGGCCAGCAAGTCCACCAAGCCATAAAAGCTGAAGGCGTAGCGCAAGGGTTTGGGCGAACAGTACAGCCGCAAGCCGTACTCGATGGCGAAGATCAGCGTGAAGCCCCATTCGATGTAGGCCAGCACATTGGCGTAGTTCTGGTGGATTTCGTCGATGCTGTCGAGCATCACGATCACAATGCTGGCGAGGATGATCAGTAGCAGGATGCCGTCAAAGCGCCGCCCGGCTGCGGTGTCGCTTTGGAATACCATCACATAGAGGCGCTGACGCCAGTCACTGTTGCTGTTCATAAAACCTGCCTGAATCGAATATCGAGCAAGCCTAGGGGGATTCGAACGGGCTGTCCACGCGGGCTTTGAACATCCGCTGCGTGGCGCGCACCAGCCAACAGGCGAGGATAAACGGCGCCGTCAGCGCAGGCAGGTGCAGGGCGGCGAAACCGGGCGTGAGCATGAGCGCCAGCAGGATGCCCAGCAGTGGCAGCCACGGCTGGCGGCGTGATTGGCTCAAAGCCAGTGCCGCCAGCGCCGGGTTGTAGCTGTGCAAGCCGAGCAGGGCGCTGGCGGGTTCGTCCATCAGGAACGCCATCAGCACGCCGGCCACGGCGCCGATCAGCGCCCACAGCGCGGCGCGACGGTTGGCCAGCAACAGACCGAGCGCAATCAAGACGCCGGCCAGGGGCTGGTCCAGCAGCATGACTTGCGCAAGGCCGGTAAAGGGCGCGCTGACCATAGACAGAACGTCGGGCTCCACCAGGGCGAACGCAGGCTGAGGCACGCTGCCGACCAGCAACCAACCCAGGCCGACAAAGGGTGCGGTGTACGCAGACAAGTCATCCGGCTGGCGGGCATGTTTCAACCATTGCCGCGTGAGCATCGCACTCAGGCCGCCGCACGCCAGAATCAGCGGCGGCAGCAACGCCGACCAGGCGAAGTGCTGGCTGATCAATACACCCAGCAGCACGCCGTTGTAGCTGTACAAGCCAGCCTGGCGTTCGGCCTTGGGGTAGCCCCGGCGCTGGGCCGTGAGCAAGCCGGCGAGGCCACCCAGCAACGCCCCACCGAGCAAGGCCGGGGCGCCGATCAGGATGGCCAGCAGGCACAGCAGGCCACACAGCGGCTGGCGCTGCAGGAATATCTGGCTGAAGCCGTTGAGCAGCGCTTCGGCCCAGTCGGGGCAGGTTGGGTTGTGCATGGTGGTTAGTCAGTGAGACCGAGTTGCCCTTATCGCAGGCAAGCCAGCTCCCACACTTGGCTGTGTTCACTGTGAACCCAATCAACTGTGGGAGCTGGCTTGCCTGCGATAAGGCCCTTACAGACGCTAAATCAACGTCTCAATACGCAACGAGTTCGTCGACCCCGGCTGCCCGAACGGCACTCCCGCCGTAATCACCAGGGTGTCCCCACGCTGCGCCATGCCTTGCGCCTGGGCAATTTCCAGCGCCGTGGAACACACCTCATCGACCTGGCGCAGCCGGTCATTGACCACCGAATGCACGCCCCAGGCCACGCTCAAACGCCGCGCCGTGGACAGGTTCGGCGTGAGGTTGAGGATCGGCGCCACCGGCCGTTCCCGCGCCGCGCGCAGGCTGGAGCTGCCGGACTCGCTGTAGTTCACCAGCACCGCCACCGGCAAAATGCTGCTGATGCGCCGGATCGCGCAGCTGATGGCGTCCGACACCGTGGCATCCGCTTTGGGCCGGCTCACGTCCAGTTGCGCCTGGTAATCCGGGCCGTTTTCCACTTGGCGGATGATCTTGCTCATCATCTGCACGGCTTCGAGTGGGTATTCGCCCGAGGCGGTTTCGGCCGAGAGCATCACCGCGTCCGCGCCTTCGGCCACGGCGTTGGCCACGTCGGTCACTTCGGCGCGGGTCGGCGCCGGCGAGAAGCGCATGGATTCGAGCATCTGAGTGGCCACCACCACCGGCTTACCCAATTGACGGCAGGTGCTGATGATGTCTTTCTGGATCTGCGGCACGCTTTCGGCGGGCACTTCCACGCCCAGGTCGCCTCTGGCCACCATGATCGCGTCGCTCAGTTCGGCAATTTCCCGCAAGCGCAGCACGGCTGAGGGCTTTTCGATCTTGGCCATCAGGAAGGCCTTGTCACCGATCAGTTCGCGGGCTTCGCGAATATCTTCCGGGCGTTGCACAAACGACAGCGCCACCCAGTCCACGCCCAGCTCCAGGCCGAAGCTCAGGTCGCGGCGGTCCTTGGCGGTCAACGGGCTGAGCTCCAGCAGCGCTTGCGGCACATTCACGCCTTTGCGGTCGGACAGCTCGCCACCATTGAGCACGGTGGTGTCGATGGCATCGCTATGTTTGGTGACCACGCGCAGGCGCAGTTTGCCGTCGTCCAGCAACAGGTCCATGCCCGGCTCAAGCGCTGCGATAATTTCCGGGTGAGGCAGGTTGACCCGGCGCTGATCGCCCGGGGTCGGGTCCAGGTCCAGGCGCAGCGCCTGGCCGCGCACCAGTTGCACTTTACCCTCGGCAAAACGCCCGACCCGCAGTTTGGGCCCTTGCAGGTCCATAAGGATGCCCAGCGGGTAATTGAGCTGGCGCTCCACCTGGCGAATCCACTGGTAACGCTGGGCGTGGTCGGCATGCTCGCCGTGGCTGAAGTTGAGGCGGAAGATATTCACCCCGGCTTCCACCAGCTCGCGGATGTCGTCTATGCCGTCGGTGGCCGGGCCGAGGGTGGCGAGGATTTTGACTTTCTTGTCAGGCGTCATGTTTGGCAGTCTCAAGAATCAGGATGGCGCGAAAGTCATTGACGTTGGTGCGGGTCGGCTCGGTGACGATCAAACCGCCCAGCGCGGCGAAGTAGCCATAGCCATTGTTGTTGTCCAGCTCGTCGCTGGCGCTAAGGCCCAGGGCTTCGGCGCGCCGGTAGCTGCACGGGGTCATGATTGCGCCGGCGTTGTCTTCGGAGCCGTCGATACCGTCGGTGTCACCGGCCAGTGCGTACACGCCGGGCAAGCCCTTGAGGCTGTCGGTGAGGCTCAGCAGGAATTCGGCATTGCGCCCGCCACGGCCATTGCCGCGCACGGTGACGGTGGTTTCACCGCCCGAGAGAATCACGCACGGCGCCGCCAAGGGTTGGCCGTGCTGCACGATTTGCCGGGCGATACCGGCGTGCACCTTGGCCACGTCCCGTGCTTCGCCTTCAAGATCGCCAAGGATCAACGGGCTGAACCCGGCCTGGCGGACTTTTACCGCCACCGCTTCCAGCGACTGCTGCGGGCGGGCGATCAATTGGAAGTGACTGCGCGCGAGTACCGGGTCACCGGGTTTGACGGTTTCCGAAGCCGGGTTCTGCAACCAGTTGCGCACTGACGCCGGCGCGTCAATGCCGTAGCGTTTGAGAATCGCCAGGGCTTGCTGCGAGGTGCTCGGGTCGCCGACGGTGGGGCCGGAGGCGATGACGGTGGCCTGGTCGCCCGGCACATCGGAGATGGCGTAGGTGTACACCGTCGCCGGCCATGCGGCCTTGGCCAGCCGGCCGCCCTTGATGGCCGAGAGGTGCTTGCGCACGCAATTCATCTCGCCAATGGTCGCGCCGGATTTGAGCAGGGCCTTGTTGATGGTCTGTTTGTCGGCCAGGGTAATGCCTTCGGCGGGCAGGGCCAGCAAGGCTGAGCCGCCGCCGGAGAGCAGGAAGATTACGCGGTCGTCTTCGGCGAGGTTGCTGATCAGTTCCAGCACACGCTTGGCGACGGCCAGCCCGGCCGCATCAGGCACCGGGTGCGCGGCTTCGACCACTTCGATTTTTTTGCACGGTGCGCCGTGGCCGTAACGGGTGACCACCAGGCCCGAGACTTCGCCCTGCCAGCAGTTTTCGACCACCAGCGCCATGGCGGCTGCGGCTTTGCCGGCGCCGATCACGATCACACGGCCGCTGCGGTCGGCGGGCAGATAAGGTTCAAGGACTTGCCGGGGGTGGGCGGCGTCGATGGCTGTGGCAAACAGCTCGCGAAGCAGGTGTTGCGGATCGACCGACATAAGCGGGCTCCCGGGGGATTCTTGTTATTAGAGGTGCAGCGATCGTTCCCACGCTCCGCGTGGGAACGATCAGTACGATCAGTTGTGTGTGTTACTTATCGCGAATCGAAAAATTCGCCATATGCTCCAACCCTTTGATCAGCGCCGAGTGGTCCCAATTACCGCCACCAATCGCCGTGCAGGTACTGAACACCTGCTGCGTACCGGCCGTGTTCGGCAGGTTGATCCCCAGTTCCTTGGCCCCGGCCAGCGCCAGGTTGAGGTCTTTCTGGTGCAGGTTGATACGGAAGCCCGGATCAAAGGTGCCCTTGATCATGCGCTCGCCATGCACTTCCAGGATTTTCGACGAAGCAAACCCGCCCATCAGCGCTTCACGCACCTTGGCCGGGTCGGCGCCGTTTTTGGAGGCGAACAGCAGCGCTTCGGCCACCGCCTGGATGTTCAGCGCGACGATGATCTGATTCGCCACCTTGGCGGTCTGGCCATCGCCATTGCCGCCGACCAGGGTGATGTTCTTGCCCATGGCCTGGAACAGCGGCAGAGCGCGTTCAAACGTCTGCGGCTCGCCGCCGATCATGATGCTCAGGGTGCCGGCCTTGGCGCCGACCTCACCGCCGGACACCGGCGCGTCGAGGTATTGCGCGCCGGTTGCGTTGATCTTGGCGGCAAAGGCTTTGGTGGCGGTGGGGGAGATCGAACTCATGTCGATCACCACTTTGTTGGGTGACAGGCCGGCGGCAACGCCGTCGGCGCGGAACAGCACGTCATCCACCTGTGGGGTGTCGGGCACCATCACAATGATGAACTCGGCTTCCTGGGCGACTTGCTGCGGGTTGGCCAGGGCCACGGCACCGGCCGCGATCAGGGCTTCGGGCGCCTTGCCGTGATGCTCGGACAGGAACAGTTGGTGACCGGCCTTTTGCAGGTTGGCGGCCATGGGTTGGCCCATGATGCCGGTGCCGATAAATCCGATTTTAGCCATGATCAAAATCCTCTTTTTATTCTATGTGCAGTGCGGACAGGGTCCGCCAAACACTGAAGATCCACTGTGGGAGCGGGCTTGCTCGCGAAGGTCTTTCATTCAACATCTTCGTCGACTGACTCACCGCTTTCGCGAGCAAGCCCGCTCCCACATTGGGTCCTGTGTGTTGAGTTAGATGGCGTTATGGGTTTTGAGCCAACCCAGTCCCGCTTCGGTGGTGGTCAGCGGCTTGTATTCGCAGCCGACCCAACCGGCATAACCAATCCGGTCCAGATGCTCGAACAGGAAGCGATAGTTGATCTCCCCGGTCCCCGGCTCGTTACGCCCAGGGTTGTCGGCCAGTTGGATGTGGTTGATCTCACCTAGGTGCGCCGCCATGGTCCGCGCCAGGTCGCCTTCCATGATTTGCATGTGGTAGATGTCGTATTGCAGGAACAGATTGGCGCTGCCCACCTGCTCGCGAATCGACAGGGCCTGCGCCGTGTTGTTCAGGTAGAAACCCGGGATGTCGCGGGTATTGATCATCTCCATCACCAGCTTGATGCCCGCCGCTTGCAGCTTGTCGGCGGCGTACTTAAGGTTGGCGACAAAAGTCTTTTCCACGGTTTCGTCATCCACACCGGCAGGGCGAATCCCGGCCAGGCAGTTGACTTGGGTGTTGCCCAGCACCTGGGCGTAGGCGATGGCCAGCTTGACCCCGGCGCGGAACTCCTCGACCCGGTCCGGGTGGCACGCCAGGCCGCGCTCGCCCTTGGCCCAGTCACCGGCCGGCAGGTTGAACAGCACTTGGGTCAGGCCGTTGGCATCCAGCTGCGCCTTGATCTCGGCGGAGCTGAACTCGTACGGGAACAGGTATTCCACACCCTGGAAGCCGGCGTCGGCGGCCGCTTTGAAACGGGCGAGAAAGTCCTGCTCGGTAAACAGCATGGACAGGTTGGCGGCAAAACGCGGCATAGGGTTCTCCTTAATCGAGCAGGGAAATGGCAGTCGGCGCATCGTTGCCGACCAGGGCCAGATCTTCGAATTCGTTGACGGCGTTGATCTCGGTGCCCATGGAAATATTGGTCACGCGCTCCAGAATAATCTCAACAATCACCGGAACCTTGAATTCTTCGATCATTTCCTGCGCCTTGCGCAACGCCGGCTGGATCTGGCCCGGCTCGAATACGCGCAGGGCCTTGCAACCCAGGCCTTCGGCGACAGCCACGTGGTCGACGCCATACCCGTTGAGTTCCGGCGCGTTGAGGTTGTCGAAGGACAGCTGCACGCAGTAGTCCATCTCAAAGCCGCGCTGGGCCTGGCGAATCAGGCCCAGGTAGGAGTTGTTCACCACCACATGGATGTACGGCAGCTTGAACTGCGCGCCCACCGCCAGCTCTTCGATCATGAACTGGAAGTCATAGTCGCCCGACAGCGCCACCACTTTGCGGCTCGGGTCGGCCTTGACCACGCCGAGTGCCGCCGGAATGGTCCAGCCCAAGGGACCGGCCTGGCCGCAGTTGATCCAGTGGCGTGGCTTGTACACGTGCAGAAATTGCGCGCCGGCAATCTGCGACAGGCCGATGGTGCTGACGTAGCAGGTGTCTTTGCCGAACACCTGGTTCATCTCTTCGTACACGCGCTGCGGCTTGACCGGCACGTTGTCGAAGTGGGTCTTGCGGTGCAGGGTGGCCTTGCGCTGCTGGCAGTCATGCAGCCAGGCGCTGCGGTCCTTGAGCTTGCCGGCGGCTTTCCACTCGCGGGCCACTTCAATGAACATGGTCAGCGCGGAACCGGCGTCGGAAACGATGCCCAGATCCGGCGTGAACACGCGGCCAATCTGCGTCGGTTCGATGTCGACATGGATGAACTTGCGGCCTTCGGTGTACACCTCCACCGAGCCGGTGTGGCGGTTGGCCCAGCGGTTGCCGATGCCCAGCACCACGTCCGACTTGAGCATCGTCGCGTTGCCGTAACGGTGCGAGGTTTGCAGGCCGACCATGCCCACCATCAGCGGGTGATCGTCCGGGATCGTGCCCCAGCCCATCAGGGTCGGGATTACCGGGATGCCGGTGAGTTCAGCAAATTCAACCAGCAACTCGCTGGCGTCGGCATTGATCACGCCGCCGCCGCTGACCAGCAAGGGGCGTTCGGCCGCATCCAGCAGGGCCAGGGCTTTTTCCACCTGGATGCGCGTGGCCAATGGCTTGGCCAGCGGCAGTGGCTGGTAGGCGTCGATGTCGAATTCGATCTCGGCCATCTGCACGTCGAACGGCAGGTCGATCAGCACCGGGCCAGGGCGGCCGGAGCGCATTTCATAGAAGGCTTTCTGGAACGCGTAGGGCACTTGGCCGGGCTCCAGCACGGTGGTCGCCCACTTGGTCACCGGCTTGACGATGCTGGTGATATCCACGGCCTGGAAGTCTTCCTTGTGCATCCGCGCACGCGGGGCCTGGCCGGTGATGCACAGAATCGGGATCGAGTCGGCCGAGGCGCTGTACAGGCCGGTGACCATGTCGGTGCCCGCCGGGCCGGAGGTGCCGATGCACACGCCGATATTGCCGGCCTTGGTGCGGGTGTAGCCCTCGGCCATGTGCGAGGCGCCTTCAACGTGGCGAGCAAGGACGTGATCGATGCCACCGACCTTCTGCAAGGCCGAATACAGCGGGTTGATCGCGGCGCCCGGGATACCGAAGGCGGTGTCCACGCCTTCACGGCGCATGACCAGGACGGCGGCTTCGATTGCTCTCATTTTGCTCATGGTTTTGGTGCCTCTTGCGTTTTGTAATTGTATACAAGTGGTGTCTGGACAAAGTGTATTCACGGCGAGCGCCGCAGGTCAATGCATTTTGCAAAGTGGTCCTGGCGTTCGTCGGAAGCACTTTTTTCGACGTATGGAGCCTTTGTGCGAAAATACTGTATACAAAAATAAATATCATTGTGTTCTATTTGTTTGATCGAGCATCTGATCAAACAGACCTCCACCGCATTCCCAATAACAAAAGAAGGACGGCACCATGAGCGCTTTAACCTTGAAACTCGCCACCCAACTCGCCAGCCAGGCCCTCACCGCAGGCCGCACGATTTCGTCTGCGCCGCTGACCATTGCGGTGCTCGACAGCGGCGGCCACTTGATCACCCTGCAACGCGAAGACGGCGCCAGCCTGTTGCGCCCGCAAATCGCCATCGGCAAGGCCTGGGGCGCGATTGCGCTGGGCAAGGGCTCACGCTTGTTGGCCCTGGACGCCCAACAGCGCCCGGCGTTTATTGCGGCGTTGAACAGCCTGGGGCAGGGCAGCGTGGTGCCGGCACCGGGTGGGGTGTTGATTCGCAACCAAGACGGGCTGGTGCTGGGGGCGATCGGCATCAGCGGCGATACCTCGGATATCGATGAGCAGTGTGCGATTACGGCGATTGAGGGGGTGGGGTTGTTGGCGGATGCGGGGGTTTCGGCTTGATCATGTGGTGACTGCAAGGGCCTCTTCGCGAGCAAGCCCGCTCCCACACTTGACTGCATTCCACAGGTGGAACTCGGTCAAGTGTGGGAGCGGGCTTGCTCGCGAAGGCGGCGACTCGGTCTTGGCCCTAAACCCAAACTGCATCCCACAGCGGGTAGTCGCCAATCCGCTCTACCAACCCGGCTCGCAGTGGATTGGTCACCACATACCTGGCCATTTTTACCAAATCATCCTCCCTGCGCAGTGCTCGATCATGAAAACTGGTTTGCCAAAGCCTGCCTTTGCGCCCGGTTGCACCATTCACTGTTCGGGTACTTTTGGATTTTACCTGACACATTAAATCCCCCAACGAGCCTTTTTGCAGTTCGATCAGCCAGTGGAAGTGGTCTGGCATCACCACCCAGGCCAGTGAATTAGCCAGGCCTTGGTATTGGGCCAGTCTGAACTGCCAGACCACCAGGCGCCCGAGGTGAAAGTCGCCGAACAGTGGGACTCGTTCTTGGGTATTGGTGGTGATCAGGTAGATGCGGTTCGGTTCGCTGAACCGCTCGATGCGCAGGCGGTGTGAAGTCGCTATATCAGGCATTCCATGGCCTCTCTTCAGATGGGGTTCTGAGAGGCTAGATCTCGGTAGCTGATGCTGATTGGCAGGCTTTTGGCAGGATGTGTCTGGGAGGGCGCTTTCGCGAGCAAGCCCGCTCCCACATGGGTTTTGCGATGTTCATACAATGTATGTCTGGCGCGGTTCAAAGTGTGGGAGCGGGCTTGCTCGCGAATAGCACAGGCACCTCGGTCCATCAGCCCAACTCACACCCCTTCAACACCAACCGAATAATCGTCTGCGCCGCCGCCTCATAATCTGCCTCGTCCAGCTTCGCCTTGCCGGTGACCGCCGATATCTGCCAGTCAAAATCAGCATACGTCTGCGTTGCCGCCCAGATGCTGAACATCAGGTGATTGGGGTCAATGTTGGCGATCAGGCCGCGATCTACCCAGCTCTGGATGCAGTTGATGTTGTGCTTGGCCTGGGCGTTGAGCTGTTCGATCTGCTCGGGGCTCAGGTGCGGGGCGCCGTGCATGATTTCGCTGGCAAACACCTTGGAAGCAAAGGGCAGGTCGCGGGAGATGCGGATTTTCGAGCGGATGTAATTGCTCAGCACCACCGCCGGCTCGCCCTCGGGGTTGAACGGTGTGGAGGCGGCCAGGATCGGCTCGATAATGCTCTCGAGCACCTCGCGGTAGAGGTTGTCCTTGGACCTGAAGTAGTAATAGACGTTGGGCTTGGGCAGCCCGGCCTTGGCGGCGATGTCGCTGGTTTTGGTCGCGGCGAAGCCCTTGTCGGCAAACTCCTCGCTTGCCGCCCGCAGGATCTTTTCTTTGTTGCGCTCGCGAATGGTGCTCATAAACCAGGAGTTTCCTTGCCAGATCGGCGGTTGTGCATGGTAGCACCGGCTATCCGCGAGCCTCAAGAATGCGCCCGTAAAGCTTTGCGCCGCGCTATGCTCGGCCTTTCTCATTCTTATGGAAGCCCGATTGATGGCAGGAAGCAGCTTGTTGGTATTGATCGACGATATCGCCGCCGTACTCGATGACGTTGCGCTGATGACCAAAATGGCCGCCAAGAAGACCGCCGGCGTGCTGGGCGATGACTTGGCACTCAACGCCCAGCAGGTTTCCGGCGTGCGCGCCGAGCGGGAAATCCCTGTGGTGTGGGCGGTGGCCAAGGGGTCGTTTGTCAACAAACTGATCCTGGTGCCGGCGGCCTTGCTGATCAGCGCCTTTGCGCCGTGGGCGGTCACGCCGCTGTTGATGCTCGGCGGCGCCTATTTGTGTTTTGAAGGCTTTGAGAAGCTTGCGCATACCTTTTTGCATAAACGCACTGAAGAGCAGGCCCACCTGGTTGAAGCCGTGGCTGATCCGGCAACTGACCTGGTGGCATTTGAGAAGGACAAGATCAAAGGTGCAATTCGCACCGATTTCATCCTCTCGGCCGAGATCATCGCCATCACCCTGGGCACCGTCGCGGATGCGCCTTTGATGCAGCAGGTGGTGGTGCTGTCGGGCATTGCCATCGTCATGACCATCGGCGTGTACGGGCTGGTGGCCGGTATCGTCAAGCTCGATGACCTGGGCCTGTGGCTGACGCAAAAGCCCGGCCAGGCGGCGCGCAGTATCGGTGGGGCGATCTTGCGCGCCGCGCCTTACATGATGAAAAGCCTGTCGGTGATCGGCACAGCGGCGATGTTTATGGTCGGCGGCGGCATTCTCACCCATGGCGTGCCAGCCGTGCATCACTGGATCGAGAGCGTCAGTCAGAGCGTTGGCGGGCTGGCGTGGCTGATGCCGACGTTGCTCAATGCGGTGGCCGGGATTATCGCGGGGGCTGTTGTCTTGGCGGTGGTGAGCGTGGTCGGCAAGGTGTGGAAAACCCTCAAGGCTTGAAGAAATTACACTGTCCAGTCCTGACATAGGTTTACACCTATTTCAGCCTCAAAACGCCCGATGCACCGCATCGGGCGTTTTGTATTTCAGCGATAGATGTGGCCGCTCACTGTTATAGATATGCACGGATTGATCCACCATTCGCGCGGCTTCAGCCGCATCTTTGGGCCGATGCAAGAGAAACTCGGTTTTCAAAATCCCGTTCACTCGTTCGGCCAAAGCATTTTGGTAGCAGTCGTAACCATCGGTCATAGAACACCGGATACCGTGCTTTACATGCAGCCGCTGATAAAGCTCGGAGCAGTATTGGATGCCTCGATCTGAGTGATGAACAAGGTTTTGCTCTGTTTTTCTGCACTTGAGGGCTTTACTGAATGCCTGAATCACAGACTCCGTGTGCAAGCTTTCGTGAACATGATGCCCCACGATCTTCCGAGAGTAGGCGTCAGTCACCAAGCTCAGATAGGCCACGCCCGTTTGAGTGGGCAAGTAGGTGATATCGGCTACCCAAACTTGTTCTGGCGCCGTAGCAACTACCTGTGATGGCCCTTCTTTGAGCAGGTTGGGGTGCCTGTGAAAGCGATGATGACTGTTTGTCGTTTTGTGATAGGCCCGCTTTCGAGGAACCAACTCTCTGCGATCCCGCAAAATGTCGAAAAGGCAGTCTCGACCAACCTTTACCGGGGCTTCGGGCTCGCTATGCATGAGGTTATGAAGCTTTCGGGTTCCAAGCCTAGGTTGTCTGAGGCGCTTTTCGTGCACGAACCCCATAACCTTCTGAGCCTGGAGGGCTCGAGCATTACATGCTCGAATGCGTTTGTAATATGCCTGGCGGGATATCCCGATGAACTGGCAAGCCCGGCTGATACTCAGGTCTTGGACTTTCCTTTGGGAGAGGGCTTGCCGGATCGCTTTTTTACGACAGAGACACCAAAGTCATTCTTGAGTACATCAACAACGGCTTCGAAAAACTGAGCTTTCTGATTGGCTTGAGCGAGTTGCTCTTCAAGCTCTTTGATTCGCTGTTCGGGCGTCAGCGGCTTGTCGGGCTCATCCATGGAACGGGATCTCTTGGTACGAATGGACGCGCTTTGACTCCAGTTCTGTCGACCATGCCTGCGTAGCCAGTTCAACACCGTAGATTTGCCCTGGATGCCGTAGCGCTCTTGAGCCTCTTTATAACTCAACTCGCCTTTTTCGACCTGATCGACGACTGACAATTTAAAGGTCAGCGAGTAGTCACGCTGACTGCGCCTTTTTCCTGAATTCATTACGCCTTCCTGAGATTGGGTCAGAAGGTGTAAACCTTATTCAGGACGGGACA
>NZ_CVTT01000022.1:0-69687 GCF_900006605.1 Pseudomonas sp. 58 R 3
CGCCATGGATGGCGCGTGGCGGCGGCCCCCCAAATCAGTGTCGGATTGCGGGCATGCCGAGCCACAGCGAGGCACCGAGTGTTGGGGCGAGGACCTTTTGCTTACTTTTCGGTCCTTCGAAAAGTGAGTCGCTGTAAGAGCGAAACCATAAGCCGCCGTTACCTAAATAACGGATATACACTCAGCAGACCCTAACCCCCAACCAACCCCAATCGGTCAGCAAGCTTCAGCGCCACCCCCGCACTTTCAAGGCGCGACACCAGATCCACCTCCGCCCCCAAAATAGTTTTTTCCACATAAAGCGAGTGCACATCGGTCACCCCGATAAACCCCAGCCAAGCCTCCATATAGGGCTTCTGAAAGTCCATCGCCTGCGCGCCAGGCGCCGAAAAATCCATCCCCCGCGCATACACATTCACCGCGATTTTGTTGTGCAGCAAGCCCCGCACCCCATGCTCCGGGCTGAACTCAAACAGCACGTCCTTCTGCGACACCACGTCGATAAAGTGCTTGAGCTTGTAGGGGATCGCGAAATTCCACAACGGCACCGAGAACACCAACACATCTGCCCGATGCAGGTGAGCCGCCAGCGCTTTGAGGGTGGTCCACGCCGCGCTTTGCTCATCGCTTAATGGCGTACCCGCAATGCCCGCGTATTTGGCGTCCATCACCGGCCCGGCAAACTCCGGCAAGTCCAGCGCCCATAAATCCAGGGTCACTACTTGAGTATCCGGGGCGTTCTGCTGGTAGCGGGCGATAAACTGGCGAGCGATTTCCAGCGACGCGGAGCGCTGTTTGCGCGGCGAACATTCGATGTGCAGGAGCGTGGTCATGGTGGGGCCTCGGGTAAGTTGACCAGAGCATTGCAACATAATGCTGATTGGAATATAAATCGTCTTTTCATCACCTATTGATCACCAATCAGAATATGTTCGACGCCTTGTTGCTCAAAACCTTCGTCGCTGTGGTCGATGAAGGCGGTTTCAGCCGCGCCGCAGAGCGCCTGCACCTGACGCAATCGGCCGTCAGCGGGCATTTGCGCCGTCTGGAAGAGCAGGTGGGCAAACCCTTGCTCACCCGCACCACGCGCTCACAGCAATTGACGCCCGATGGTGAACGGCTGATGGCCTATGCCCGTGGCATCCTCGCCCTGAACCGGGACGCCTGGGCCGAGCTGACGCGTTCGGCGTTTGAAGGAAACCTGCGCGTAGGCGTGTCGGAAGAGTTCGCGGACGCGCGCCTGTTGCGTGAGCTGCAAAACGTCGCGGCGCAATACCCTGGCATGCATATCAGCGTGCAGGTGGGCATTCCCGGTTCGTTGCTGAGTTTGATGAAGCAGGGTGAGCTGGATGTGGTGGTCGGCTCGTTGTGCGAATCCAGTGAGCCAGGTTTGGCGCTGTGGCGTGAGCCATTAGTCTGGGCTTGGTCCGGGCAGCCGCTGGTGGCCTTGCCGAACCCGTTGCCACTGGCCTTGTTCCCTGAGCCATGCCCGTACCGCGAGGCGGCGCTGACCCGTCTGGCCCAGGCCGGCATCGCCCAGCGCAGCGCCATGCAGTGCAGCAGTTATGCGGCGCTGCATGCCGCCGCGTTGGCCGGGTTTGCGATTGCACCCATGGCGCAGAGCCAAGTCGGGCCGGGCTTGACGGTACTCGGCGCCGAACACGGTTTACCCGCGTTGCCGGATGCCGAATTCCGCCTGTTCAGCGCGCCCGAGGCGGACCCGCGCCTGGTTGAGATAATCACCCAGGTGGTGGTCCGCTACGGCGCTGTGCGTCGCCACTGACGCTCAGCGCAACCAGTTGGTGCGCGCCAGTTCGAGCACTTCGTCGCCACGCCCGCTCATCACCGCCTTGAGCATGTACAGGCTGAAACCCTTGGCCTGTTCCAGCTTGATGGTCGGCGGCATCACCAATTCCTGGGTAGCGGTGACCACGTCCACCAGCACCGGGCCGTCATGGGCCAGGGCGCGGCGCAAGGCCGGTTCGAGGTCTTCGGACTGTTCCACGCGAATGCCGAGGATGCCCATGGCATTGGACATGGCGGCAAAATCCGGGTTTTTCAGCTCGGTGCCGGTGTCCAGGTAGCCGGCGGCCTTCATCTCCATGGCGACAAACCCGAGTGACGAGTTATCAAACACGATGACCTTCACCGGCAATTTCAATTGCGCCAGCGAGATGAAGTCGCCCATCAACATGGCGAAGCCGCCGTCGCCGGACATCGAGATCACCTGGCGCCCGGGGAACGCGGCCTGCGCGCCGATGGACTGGGGCATGGCATTGGCCATCGAACCGTGGTTGAACGAGCCGATCAGGCGACGTTTGCCGTTCATCTTCAAATACCGCGCCGCCCACACGGTGGGCGAGCCGACGTCGGCGGTGAAGATCGCATCGTCATCGGCCAGCTCACTGAGCAAGCGCGCCACGTACTGCGGGTGAATCGGTCGGTCGGCCTTCGATGGCTGCGCCAGGTCATCCAGACCTTGGCGGGCTTTCTCATAGTGCTTGAGCGAGGTGTCGAGGAAGCTGCGGTCGGTCTTGCGTGTCAGGCGTGGCAGCAGTGCGTCGATGGTCTCGCTCACGTCGGCGGCGATGCCCAGGTCCAGGGTGGCGCGACGGCCCAGCGCCTGCGGGTTGCGGTCGACCTGAATGATCTTGGCATCGGTCGGGTAGAACTGGCGATAGGGGAAGTCGGTGCCGAGCATGATCAGCGTGTCGCAGTTGAGCATCGCGTGGTAACCGGAGCTGAAGCCGATCAGGCCGGTCATGCCCACATCAAACGGGTTGTCCCACTCCACATGCTCCTTGCCGCGCAAGGCATGCACCACCGGCGCGCCCAGGGCATCGGCCAGGGCTACCACCTGGTCGTGGGCGCCGGCACAGCCGCTGCCGCACAGCAGGGTGACTTTCTCGCTGCTGTGCAGGATTTCGCTGAGGCGCTGCAGGTCTTGTTCCGCCGGCAAGGTGCGCGGCGCGTGCAGGGCCGGCCAGGGCTTGAGTTTGTCTTCCACTTCGAGCAGCGAGATATCGCCTGGGATCACCACCACCGCCACGCCGCGATTGAGGATCGCCGAACGCATGGCGCGGTGCAGCACCTGGGGCATCTGCGCCGGGTTGGTGACCAGCTCGATAAAGTGGCTGCACTCTTTGAACAGTTCCTGCGGATGGGTTTCCTGAAAGTAGTTCAGACCGATCTCGGAGGAGGGGATTTGCGCGGCGATGGCCAGCACCGGCACATGGTTGCGATGGCAGTCGAACAGGCCATTGATCAAATGCAGGTTACCCGGCCCGCAGCTGCCGGCACACACCGTCAACTCGCCGGTGGCAGCGGCCTCGGCGCCGGCGGCGAAGGCGGCCACTTCTTCGTGGCGCACGTGCATCCACTCGATGCTGTCCATGGTGCGCAGGGCGTCGGTCAGGCCATTGAGGCTGTCGCCGGTCAGGCCCCAGATGCGCTTGATGCCCGCCTGTTCAAGGGTGGTCGCCAACTGCTGGGCCAGGTTGATTTTCGCCATGAAGAACTCCAATCGTCAGTGAGGTTAAAGGCTGCTGATCAGTAGAGGACAGTTTGAACAGGGCGGATGTTCAGCCTTTAATGTGAAGATTGGGTCATGGCGGCGCAGCAGGTGTCACTCAAACCTGCACTATTCCCAGCCAACGCCAGACAACTTTCTCATCATCAACCTGGGGAAGTCGGACCCCGTATTCGAATACCTGTTCGGTTCCCGCTTTGTAATCGCAGACCCACAGTCCTGGATAAGGGCAGGTTTCACCGCTGCATGCACGCATGCCGCTCACGGCCCACAACCAGCGCACGCTCCTGCCTTCATGCAGTGGAAGGTGTTCATTCAGCTGGACCGTGCAATTCACGCAGCGATCAAGCTCCATTTCCCAGTGGCCGGCGCGAGGTGCCGGTTCGTTGCTGTGAGCCTGCCGGGCGGGTTCTGGCGGTGTCTGGTCTGGATCGCGTTGCCAAAACACGAGATTGTCTGCGAGCGTTGGCAAAATATCCCCTTGTTTGAATTCGCGCCGCGAATCAGCCAGCTCCGGTACCCACCACCATCCGGCTTGGTTGCATGCCATACCCGCAACCATACTCAACGGCACGGACGTTCCCGACGTTTTGGCTGGGGCGGTGGGCGCAGGTGCTATGTGGCGGGATGCAGTCGTTGGCCAGTCGCTGTTGGCATCGAAACGGGCCATCCAACGTCGACTGTCGGCGTCGGTAAAACGCTCATTGGGGTCACCGTCCCATTGGCCGAAGCCCAGTAATCCCAAGTCGTCATAGCGGATAGGCTTGAGCAGTTTGTTCAAGAGCATGGGCAGCTCGGGCACGCCGTGTTCGACGGGATAAAGCTCGGGTTGTTCACCCAGCTCGATCCACTGGCCGCTGTGCAGTTCGGTGATGCTGATACGTGGGTGAGCCAGCGCGTCGCGTACCTGTTCACGGGTGAGGTTGAGTTTTTCGCGCCAGTGGTCGGCCAGCAGGAAGGCCCAGGTGGGAGGGCGGATGCCGTTGGGTAGTTCGTCGCGCATGCCAAAAGGGTATTCGATGTCGAGCCCATAGAAAGCCGAGGTCAGCGCGCGCTCCCAAGTGGTAACTTCCGCCCGCGTGCCATATTCCATTGGGTTGGCCATGGCGAAACCGCTGTAGACCTGATGAGCCTTGAGCAGGTCAATGGTCCTGAGCACGAACTGGCGCCACGCATCGCGGTTGTCCAGCCACCATTGCCAGCGGTAGTAGAATGAAATTGAGGAATAATTGGTTCTGGTTCCCTCTGCCTCGAGCGGACTGCGCCAGAAATGACCTGCCGTCGTCGGGGAGGAGGCATGGTTTGCTTCGTCTGTGAACCAGAAAGCGAAGGTAAGGCTTGGATGGGCATCCATGGCCTGCTTGCGCAGCTCAGGTTCCTCCTCGGGGTAGGGATGAGGGCGATCTGCGTCTGGATGAATTGTCATGGTGTATGGGTGGCCAAGCAGTTGCTCGAAGGCTTCGTGAATATCCACCATCAATAGCGCGACATCCCGATGGTCGTCACGGGAGGGATGGAAATAGAAGCTTAGGAAAGGGCTGATGCTATGACGGGCTACCTCATCAGTACCCCAGTCGGTGTTGGGCCACTCTTTAAGCTCTGCAATAAACTCATCACGCTCTTCTTCGTCAAACAGTCTATGAGTGGTACTCACGGCTATCTCCTGTTTTTGTTGCCTTTGGTTGTTGAGTTGTTCTTCTCATCTGCTGCGAAACCAACGCAATCCTCCGGCACCCTCAAAAGCGCAACTTTCTCCTTGCCGACTTTGGGTGGATTGACGCCTGTTTGCGGTGTCATGAGCCGGACGTAATCATTCAGTTGTTCGTCTCTCACCCAATCCCCCGGAAACTTGATCTCCACCGCCGCAAACACATTCTCGGTTTCAAAAGGCTCCTGCCGGTACTCAACCACCACCAGGTCCGGCGCAAGCAAACCCTTGGGCCGTGGCCAAAAAGGCTGTACTGCACTTCCAAAGCGTTTGGGCCGCGTAGCCGGGTCACCCAACAACGCCTTCTTGCTGTTGCCGTTGTAGTTGGGCTCTGCCTTGAGCGGGCTACGCCACCCCAGCGCCTCGTCCACGGCTTCAAAAAACAGTGAGGCGGTGAATTGCTTCAGGGCGATTTCAATGGTGGTTTCCACGGTATCGCCGGCGATTTTCTTGCGAATCCGGCGTGGCACCTTGATTGGCATCTGCAACGCAACGGTGCAGACCTGGCTGATCGCCGGGCGAAAAGGCACCTTGCGTTCGATGTACTCCTTGAACGTAATGTTCTCCTGGCCTCGCCGGGAAACCGTGCTGTTGCCGCCGCGATCCACCACGGCAAAGGTTGAGCTTTTGACCTCGATTTCATGGGTCATCGCTTCAATGGTGGCCCGAAGCGTGTCCTTGATCTGTTTCCTGCGCTCGGCAATCTCCAAGGCGAGCTGGGCGAGCTCGGCGGCGGTTTTGGTGTTTTCAAATGCTTGATTAGTACGATAGGCGCGATAGGCACCGTCGATAATCCGAGCGACAACGGGGGCTAGAGGACCTGGCATCAGTCACGTTCTCCCTTGTGTTGATCCAGAAAACCGTCGGGGAAAATGGCGGTGGCTTCAACGGGGGAGCCTTGGTCATCAACGGCCATCAGATAGGGCTGCCAGGTTTCGGTAATTTGCTGGTCGTCGCGCATGATTGCCTTGTGGGCCTGCACGGAGGTGGATGTCTCAGTCACTGTCCACTCAGTTCCACCCCGAGGGCAGGTCAGGCCTTCGGCAAGGAGCGCCGTGCCGTCCGTGATGCGATATCGATAGCCTGCAAAAGCACGTTGATCGTTTTTGAGCAACGTGTAGCGTCCCAGGAACGCTCCCGTCGGTAGTGCAGGATTCTGTGGAAGGCCAAGTGGGTTAGCCGTGCCGAGCGGGTCTGTGGTTACGGGACCTTTGATCCTGATGGCCAGACCATCGAGCGTAATGCCGTTGCCATCGATTGTGATGCTGCCCCCGGGAGCTCTCAGAACAAGGCGCTCGCCCGATGCAAGATCAAACACTCGAGTTTTTTGCTCAATACATTGTCCTGCCGAGAGGTGGAAACGGTTGCCCACGGATTGCTCAACGTTGCCGCCAATCTGCACGTTGTGGTCAGCAGCAATATTGTCAGATCGATCATTGGCAATTTCCTCGATTCGGTCACCACCAATGCTGATGTGATGGTTACGCCCCAGTTTGTGTGTTCGATCGCGGCCCACTTCCAGATGCTGGTCCTGAACGACAACAACGCGCTCATCGTTGCCCACTCGCTCGTTACGGTCGTGACCTATTTCTATTTGTTCGTTACGCTCGACTTTTTCGCTTCGGTCGTTACCCACGAAAGTGGTGTTGTTGTGCTTGATGTGGATGTTCTTGTCTTTTTCAGCATGGATAAACACCTCTTCCTGGCCCAACTCATCCTCGAAGCGCAGCTCATTGAAGCCAGAGCCCTTGTGGGTGCGGCTTTTGATGGTCATTCGTGTCTTGTGTTTGGGCAGTTGATAGAGCGGCAGATTGGTCTGTCTGTAGGCCGCCCCAGTGGCGATCGGCTGGTCAGGATCACCGTCCAAATAGCTGATCACTAGCTCCTGACCCACACGTGGAATGGCCATGGAGCCCCAGGTCGCCCCGGCCCAGCTTTGGGTGACACGGATCCAGCACGAGCTGTGGTCGTTGTTTTTGTCCGCGCGATCCCACGGGAACTGCACCTTGACCCGGCCCCATTCATCGCAATAAATCTCTTCCCCTGGCGGGCCGACCACCGTGGCGATCTGCGGGCCGTCGATGCAGGGTTTGTCACACAGCGGCGCTTTCCAGTCGGACATCCAGTGGATCGCGCTGGCCGTCATTTCGTAGGAGGTGCCGCTGTCGCTGCCGAATGCTTCCTCCTCCAGGCTGCAGTGCTGTTTGCCTTCGTGTGTGACAGTAACGGTGCGCCAGCGATCATTGAAGTCTTCACGCGGATGCTCGTTGAGGTCGAACGCCAGCCCCGGTTGCAGGCGCGCATCGTCACCGGCCACGTGCGCCAGCTTGGCGTCATTGCGCAGGGCGGTCAGGCGGGTCTTGGTAAAGGGCTTGCCGGCGATGTCGCGTTTGTAGCGGCCGGGATAGTCGTAGCGTTCGTAGTCCTTGTGCTGGTTGTTCAGGTCCTGGTCGCCGGTGGCGGTGTGCTGCTGGTTGTAGCGCGGATGGGTGAAGGTGTAGTCGCGCTGCACCTGGCGCGCAGTGCGTACCTGTTCGGTGTAGTGGAATCGGGTCAGTGCCGGTTCCGTGGCGTCGCCGCCGCCCATGGGTTGGTAGATCACCGGGCAATCGGTATGGGTGCCGATGGTGCCCAGGCCGCCGACGCGGTCGGTGAGGATGAGGGTGTGGCCGTCGGCGCGGTGTTCGAAGGTGTAGAGCAAGCCCTCTTCGGCGGCGAGACGGGCGATGAAATCGAGGTCGGTTTCACCGGCTTGTACGCAGTATTCGCGGGGTTGGTGCTCGAAGCAGATTTCGCTGCGGATATCGGTCAGCTTATGCTCGGCCAGCATGCTGGTGATGATGTCGGGCACGGTCTGGGCCTGGAAGATGCGCCAGTTGGAGCGCAGATCAAAACGCTTCAGGGTCGGCTCGACCACGGCGGTGTAGCGGGTGCGGCGAAAGCCGGTATCACCCTGCTGGAACAGGCTGACCAAGCCGTGGACGTGACGCACCGGGGTTTCATCGCGCCAGAGCGTGAACAGCCCGGCCAAATCGAGTACCCGGTTAAAATCGATGGCGGCATTATGGGTTGCCAGCTCCAGTGTTAACTTGAACGGTTGGGACAGGCCTTCTTCGAGCTTGAATGAAACAACTTCTAAGGCATCGCCTTTGAGCGGCTCAAAAGTGAAACGCAGATCGCTGTGACGGGACATGGCGGTTCTCTGGGGGGAAGGTGTTAGAGCTCCAGCACCCGCTCCAGGGATACGAGCACTTCTTGAGTGATTGCATCCAGGCGTATTGCGTAGATTGTGTATGCCACGCTCAGCACAACGACGGCCAAGGCCCAAGGTGTCCACAGCGGCCAAGTGCGTTTGATCCGATAATTGCGTGGTGCCACGTTAGTCAGCGGGTCAGTCAGGCGTGTGGGTGTCTCGCCGCGCAGGGGGCGCAGCAGGCTATGCAAGTGGTCGATGATTTTCTGTATTTCATCATCACCGTTGGCCTGGGTAGCGTATTTGCCTTGCAGGCCGGAAATCAGGCACTGGTACATGAATTCCAGGATGTGTTGGTATCTGGCGGCGTCCTGGGTCATACGCGTCAGCACCGTAAAAAATCGCTCGCCGCCCCAGGTTTCCTGGTGGAAGGCGTTGAGCAGCGAGCTTTGGCTCCATTGCGAGGATTTTCCCCACGGCGTGCGCATGACCACTTCATCCAGCAACAGGCACAGGCTGTAGGAGTAGGCCTTGAGCGTGCCGGGTTCATAGCCCAGTTGGCCTACTTCCTCCATTATTGCGGCGATATCGTTGTGCACGCTTTGGTATAGAGCCGGCACATCATTGTGTTGGTCCAGCCTGCGTAGACGGATGACCAGTCCGATCAAGGGGGTTGCCGCATCGCACAAAGGGTTCCATGCCACGCCACGCAAATCGAACTCAGGATCCGATAGCAGTGGAGCGGTTACGGTGGACACAGGAGCGGGCTGATCGCGCAGTGCTTGTGAGTCAGAGGGGGAGAGCAGTTCCGACATTGGAAAAATCCTGTTCTAAAGTGCCGCTATTAGAAACGCCGGAGTTCTGTTTAGTCATGTCGGATGGGGCTGGTTTTGTTGTGGTTCTTGGATGTAGGAAATTCCTCTTTTTCAATAGGCTTTATTGGATATTGCGGGTATGAAGGTTGCTCGGCCGAGGGCGTGGGTATTTGGTTCGTGTATTGAACTAAATGCAGCCCATAAAAAACCCTGGCAAGCCAGGGTTTTTCACAGCAGCAGGCTCAGCGGCGACGGAACAGCGGCAACGGTTCATCCGTGGCAGCCTGGTAGGTCACCGAAAAGTCCTTGAGGCTTTCCAGCGCTTCATACGGGTCTTTGTCGGCGCGCAAGGCGAAGGCATCGAACCCGCAACGGCGCAGGTAGAACAGCTGGTCGCGCAGCACATCGCCAATCGCGCGCAATTCGCCCTTGTAACCATAACGGTCACGCAGCAGGCGCGCGTTGGAGTAGTTGCGCCCGTCAGTGAAGGCCGGGAAGTTCAGGGCGATGACCTGGAAGTGCTGCACGTCGTCGCCGATCTCTTCGGCTTCCTCGTCGGCGTCCAGCCACACACCCAGGCCGCCGTCGCGGGCCTTGAGGGCGTGTGCGTGTTCGCGCCACAGGGCCAGCGGCACAATCAGGTCGTCGCAGTTGGAAATGCCGTCGAAGCTCGCGTCCTTGGGCAGCAGGTGCCAGGTTTCGTCGAGGACTTCGTTGTTCTTAATGATTCGCTGCATAGACGCGCTCCTTGAACAGGTCGATGCCGATGCGCTGGTAGGTGTCGATGAAACGCTCATCTTCGGTGCGCTGTTCGATGTACACGTCGATCAGTTTGCCGATCACCTCGGGCATGGCTTCCTGGGCGAAGGACGGGCCGAGGATCTTGCCCAGGCTCGCATCGCGGCTGGCGCTGCCACCCAGGGACACTTGGTAGAATTCTTCGCCTTTCTTGTCCACGCCCAGGATGCCGATGTGGCCGACGTGGTGGTGACCACAGGCGTTCATGCAACCGGAGATGTTCAGGTCCAGCTCGCCGATGTCGAACAGGTAGTCCAGGTCGTCGAAACGGCGCTGGATCGATTCGGCTATCGGGATCGACTTGGCGTTGGCCAGGGAGCAGAAATCGCCGCCCGGGCAGCAGATGATGTCGGTCAGCAGGCCGATGTTCGGCGTGGCAAAACCGCCTTCGCGCAGCTCGCCCCACAGGGTGAACAGTTGGCTCTGCTCGACGTCCGCGAGGATGATGTTCTGCTCGTGGGAGGTGCGCAGTTGGCCGAAGCTGTAGCGCTCGGCCAGGTCGGCGACGGCGTCCAGCTGCTTGTCGGTGATATCGCCCGGGGCAACGCCGGTAGGTTTGAGCGACAGGGTCACGGCCACATAGCCCGGTTTTTTGTGCGCCAGGGTGTTGCGCGTGCGCCAACGGGCAAAGCCTGGGTGCTGCTGGTCGAGGGCCGCCAGTTCGGCGTCCTGATTGCTCAGGGCCTTGTACTCAGGGTCGACGAAGTGCTTGGCCACACGGTGGACTTCGGCTTCGGTCAGGGTGGTCTGGCCGCCGCGCAGGTGTTCCATCTCGGCGTCGACCTTCTGGGCAAATACCTCAGGGGTCAGCGCCTTGACCAGGATCTTGATCCGGGCCTTGTACTTGTTGTCACGACGGCCATAGCGGTTATAAACCCGCAGGATGGCGTCGAGGTAGCTCAACAGGTCCTGCCAGGGCAGGAACTCATTGATGAAGGCGCCGACCACCGGCGTACGGCCGAGGCCGCCACCCACCAGCACACGGAAGCCCAACTCGCCGGCGGCGTTGTGCACCGGCTCAAGGCCAATATCGTGCACTTCGATCGCTGCGCGGTCCGAAGTCGAGCCATTGATGGCGATCTTGAACTTGCGCGGCAGGTAGGCGAATTCCGGGTGGAAGGTGGTCCACTGGCGCACGATTTCGCACCACGGGCGTGGGTCGATCAGCTCGTCAGCGGCAACGCCGGCGAATTGGTCGGTGGTCACGTTGCGCAGGCAGTTACCGCTGGTCTGAATCGCGTGCATCTGCACGGTCGCCAGCTCAGCGAGGATGTCCGGCACGTCTTCCAGCGCCGGCCAGTTGAACTGAACGTTCTGGCGGGTACTGATGTGGGCGTAGCCTTTGTCGAAGTCGCGGGCAATCTTGGCCATCATGCGCGTCTGGCGCGAGGTCAGTTGGCCATAAGGCACGGCAACCCGCAGCATCGGCGCAAAGCGCTGAACATAAAGGCCATTTTGCAGGCGCAGAGGGCGGAACTCTTCTTCGCTCAGTTCACCTGCTAGGTAGCGTCGGGTCTGATCACGGAACTGCTTGACGCGGTCCTCGATGATGCGCTGATCGTATTCGTCGTATACGTACATATAGGTCCTGTTCTCGGCAAATCTGCGCGCACGGCCGCGCACTCCCAACGGAGCCGGCGCACGATACCAGTTTGCGTTTATGCGCAAAAGTGATGTTTGAGTATATGTAAATAACCAAATTGACTAATGAGAACCGTTATCGCGATACCCACATTTGTCATGCGGGCAATCATCAACTTTACTGTGCTCGTGTCTTCGTGCAATCACCTATAAAACCGACAAGAGGCGATGCGATGAGCAACTCCACCAAAGCCCGTAAACCTGACAGTACCGTTGATGCCTGGGCCATTCTGTTTCTGATAATCCTGGTGGTTGGAACCGCCGTGTTCTGGGTTAGCCACCAATAAAGAAGGTTGATTGAACCTCGATTGACTGTCGCATTGCCACTATGATGGCGATCAATATTCGAGGCACAAACAACCATGTTGAAGGTTCTGATTGCGTGTGTGGGGTTGCTGGGGTCGGTCTATGGGGCGATGGCCCAGGCGACGTCAGTGGTGTTTCTCAACCCGGGCGCGTCCACGGAAACCTTTTGGGTCAGCTACGCGCAATTCATGCAGGCCGCCGCCAAGGACCTCGGCCTGGATTTGCGTGTGCGTTATTCCGACCGCAACGCGGATAACACGCTGGCTCATGCCCGTGAGGCGCTGCAAGGCGGCGAGCGGCCCGATTACCTGGTGCTGGTGAATGAGCAATACGTCGCCCCGCAGATTCTGCGCATGGCCCAGGGCACTGGGGTCAGGTTGCTGATGGTCAATAATGCGCTCACCGCCGACCAGATGCAGTTGCTCGATGCGCATAAAGACGCGCAGTGGATCGGCAGCCTGGTGGCCGACGACGAGCAAGCCGGTTATCTGATGCTCACTGATCTTGTGCGCCAACATGGCCCGATCGCCCCAGGCGAGTCGCTCGGCCTGCTGGCGTTTTCCGGCGCCAAAAATACCCCGGCCGCGCAACTGCGCGAACAAGGCTTGCGCCGGGCCCTGGCCGAGCACCCCGAAGTGCGCCTGCGCCAATTGGTCTATGGTGAGTGGAACCGTCAACGCGCCTTTGAACAAGGCACGCAGATGTTCAAGCGTTACCCACAGACAGCGCTGGTATGGTCAGCCAATGACGAGATGGCGCTGGGGGCAATGCAGGCCTTGCAAGACAGCGGGCGGGTGCCGGGCAAGGACGTTCTGTTCAGCGCGGTCAACAGCTCGCCCGAGATCCTGCAGGCGCGTCTTGGGGGGCGGCTGACCACTCTGGTTGCAGGTCACTTCACCTTGGGCGGTTGGGCCATGGTGCTGATCCATGATGATGCCCAGGGGCTCGACATCAGCGCCTATGGCGGGCGTGATCGCCAGCAGGCGCTGTTCCAGCTCATCGACAGCGCGCAGGCCCGCCGCTTGTCAGGGCCGACAACGGCGGTGGATTTCCGTGCGCTGTCGGCCGTGGGCAAGCCCGCGTCCTATCGCTACCCGTTCAGCCTGCAACTGCTGCTGCGTTAGGCGCCGGCCAGGTGCAGCACCAGCTTGACGATGCCAAACAGGGTCAGGGCAAACACTGCCGTGAACAGAATACCCAGGATCACAAAGTGGCTGGGCTTGCCGTGGGTGAAATCGCGGGCGCGGTTCTTGCCGCTTTGCACGCCGAAAGCCGCCGCCATCACGCTGTGCAGCATCTGCCAGAAGGTCGGCGGCTTGTTATCGATTGGATCGTCCATACAGCCCTCGTCAGCCGGATTATCCTACAGAGCATAGACAATCTGGCCGCCCGACCTGGAACTTCACTCAGGTATCAGTACCTCCAGCTTGAGAAACAACTCTTGGTCCAGTGGTGGCCGGATTTTAGCGGTCTCGTAGATGACTAACGCGCGGTTGCTCGAGCGTGCCTTCTCGATCAGTTGAGCACGGGTGAAACGCCGATCCTCTTTGGTCTTGAGGTGGCCGAAAGGCGATTGCGAGGGCGGCGTATCGACGGCTGGGTAGTGGAAGTGGGCGTACCACAACACGGTCTCTTCGAACGTTGCTCCTGCTTTGATTTTGCTCCGGTCACGAATCACGTACTCGGTGAGGAAGTCACCGGCCGCCAGTGGAATACGACTGCCCAGCAGATTGATATCGACAAAGCCATGCTTCCATAAATAGGCGACTTTATCGGCTTTGGGCCGCTGTAGTTTGTAACCCTCGGCGCAGGCTATGCGGGCCGCTGTTGTGGCGTCTCCGGCCTTGGCCTGGTATTCATCGATCAACACGATGGCACCGGTATTGGCACTGTGGTCGCGTTTGAGTTCTGTGGCGAGGGCTTCGAATTTTTCCGCGTGTTGGCTCAACATAACGTCCCATTCGTAAGGACTCAGGCTTTCCACTCGGCTGGGCTCTCGAAGCCCTCTCTGTTGGAAGAGAATGCTCGCATCAATACCGGCCCGCTGGCCGTCGAGGGTCTGTGCATCCGCCTTTATCCTCTTCAATGATCGAGCCGCAGGCGCGGGAGCCTTTGCTTTCGGACCGTCGGGATCGACAATTTTCCAGACGTTTTCACTGGCATGTTCATGGTAAGTGGCGAAGATCTCATTGGTGAACGGGTCCTTGATGTCGACGTAATTACCTGAAGCGTCAGCCGTCCTCGGGCGCATGTCGCCCACCAGGCTCTTCTTGTCGACGGTTTTGATCACCCTCCGGTTGCTTGGTTTTTGCCGTTTGGTTTTATCCTGCGCAGGTTGAGGGGTAATCTTTTCTTCAATCAGGATCAGGTTCGCAAGCCGTGCTTCAACATCGGCGCGGGCCTCGCTGAGCTGTTCCAGGAACGGCGCGCTATAGTCCTCTTGAATGAGCGGGGAACCCATTTCAATTAACGAGCTGACGGCACTTCCCAGCTGTTCATATTGCTGAAGTAAGTTCTTGAATACGTCCATTTGCTCTGAGGTGGAGTAGCCGGTAGTCGTCTGTATTTCCGTATGCGTGTTAATACTGGCGTAGAGTTGGCGATCCGTGAGCACGTCGAGGAAAGGGCGCTGTTCCGGTTTATCGGTATCCAGTGCACGATTCACTAGCAGTTCAATAAACGCTAACAAAATGTTTTGCTTTATCCGGAATGAGGATATGGGTTGACTAGGGTTGAAGTCTCTCAACAGTTTTTCATGCAGTGCCGCGCCCGCTTGCTTAAGTGTGGCTTCGTATTTTTCTGTGGCATCGAGGGCTTCTTTAAGCGCTTCTAATCGTTGCGTGGCGCCACGGATGAACGCCTTGTAGCCGTCCGTGACCTTGTCCGGCAGTTCTCTGTTCATACGATTGAGCAATTCAAGAAGGCTTTCGCCGCGCGGGGTTTGCAGCGTCAGTGAGATTTTTTTATGCAGGTAGCCATAGGTAAATAGCCAATGCTGGTAAATGTTAGTTATGACGTTATTTCGTAAATCGGTGTATTCCTTTTCTACCCTGTCCACTGCTATCAGTTCGTCAACTTTGGCCACCGACGCTTCCAGTGCGTTTATAAAGGGCTGTGTATTTTCCTGATAGTTTTCGAATGCAAGGCCCCATGCGCTTTTGGCGTGCAGTGTCGAGGCTTGCCTTTGTTCATGCCGCTCAGCGATTCTGGGGCGTAATGCGGGGAGTAATTCGGGGTTGCTGAGTAATTCCCAATCTTTCCTCAAGGCGAGCAGCCGCTCGTCAAGTTGAGCCCCACTGCGCACGACGGCTTCGTTGAACGGTTGGGCATGTTTTGCCAGGACCTGCGCTTCTTGATTGAGGATGGCCAGCTCCGAGCTGAGCTCGGCGATGCGTTGGGTCTTATGCGCTCGCAGTGCGCTGATGCCGGTCCTGCGCATGCCCCCCTCCAGCCTGGCATGTCGGTCCAACCGCCAATGCCCCTGGCCGTTGGTGACCAGCCTGAAGCCTGGATGCAACGGATGCTGCGGATCAATCAGATAGACGTCGCCGAAACCGGGCACCACGCTCACCTGAAACAGCAGCCCGCCAACGCTGGCATGCCATTTTTCGTCAATCCAATAGAGCCCTTTGAGAACACCCGTGGGCAGTGGGGATGGTGGTGGGTCGGGCCAAGGCACCTTCACTTCCAACAGTGCCTTGAGCAATTTTGCGCTGGCTTGAGGGCTGGCAATCGAGCGGCTGAAGTCCAGCGTCGTATGGCCTGTCGCCGGCGGCTCGCCGGGAAATGCCACTGAGCCGATGCGGACCTCTGCGATAGGTTGCTGGTGGGCCAGGCCCACGGTGCGACGCCAGGCTCGCAATGGTAGGGTGTGCTCCGCTGCGCTCGGTTCCGACAGCGGTTGGTGTGACCTGTTGGTGGGTGTCGCCGTGTGCAGCAACACCATCGCGGTGTTGAGCAACAGATCAATCAGCGCCAACTCACGGGTGGTTGGGTCTTCACTGTCCAGGCCGGCCAAATCCTGCTCCAGGCTGCTGACCAGCACCATGAACCACCCCACCAGCATGGCCGGCCCCTGTACCAAGGGCAGCAACAGGGTATTGAACAGCAGCCAGGCACCTTCCATCATAACGGCCCAGCGGCTTTCGCTGTTGGATACCGACTCGCGATCCGCCAGGTCAACCAGGGCCCTTGCAGTACTGCCGAATAGATGGCTGAGCAGTTGTCCATTGATTTGCGACTGCATCCATTCGCCAGCGCCCTCATCGATGGCCAGGGTGGCAGGGCTTGGTTTTTCAGGGGGGGTGAACTCGTCTCCAGGCAAGAAATGAACGATGTGAGGTTCCTTGATTCCGCCGTGGTCATAGATGGGGCGGGCCTTGTCGGTTAGCCACGTCAGTATGCTGTCTTGCAGTTCGCCGGGTGTGACCAGCGCATCCAGCAGGGCTTGGCGGGTCGGAAATTCATGTAGGGCCTCGTCATACAGCGGCCGATACAGCAAGTGCGGGCCGACGCTGGCGTCACGCGGTTCAATGATAAATACATTGTTGACTTCATCGGGCCTGGCCCCGGGTTTACGACACAGGGCCAGAGGGCGCAGGACGATCTCCTGTTCGTCGACGACTCTGTCCGTTGGCATCTCACCCATCAATGCCTTCACATACCGGTAGCCTGTGACAGTAACGCCGTTAAGTTGCCGGATCTTGCACTCCAGCGCCAGCATCGGCAGCTTGACCTTGAGTTCGCGGGTGAACAACGTCTCGCGTTGCCGGGCGTCATCCGTGTCGGACAACAGTAGATCCTTGATTTTTTGCGGGTAGGTGGTACCGATGTCGACGCGCTGGATCAGGCCGGTTCTGCCTAAGAGATACTCTTCGTTCAACCATGCGGGCAACGGCGTGGCGCCTTTGGAAGATAGCTTCAACACGCCAGAGGGTTTACCGGCCAGGTTCTTCAGGGCCAGTTCTGTCAACGACATACGCACGTGCTCGATTATACCGGCAGTGCCTGGAAGCCCGGCCGCCACGGTGAAGTCCAGCACCACTTCATCGGGGTCGAAATCTTCATGATCGGCCTGCATCTGCTTGCGCAGCGCTTCACGGCTGAAGCGGTGGATGCTTTCAATGCCCTGATCGAATGATCGGCCTTGGTTTTGTCGCAACACCCGCGCCATGTCCTGAAGGTGGCGGTGGTAGGCAAAGCTGTCAGTGGCTGTGGCTTGCTTGAACCATTCAGGCAGGTGGTCACTGACTTTTTGCATGAGCGGGGCTGCGGGTGTCGGGATGTTGGTAAAAAGCAGCGCCGGATCGGTGATTTTGTCCAAGCGTCGCTCAAGGGTTTTCTCGTCTTGCCCCTCAAACACAAGCGTCGCCAAGTCTTCAAGTTGTTGATTGAGGATCAAGCCGGCTTGCTGTTCGAACACATTGCCGTCTGGTTCATTGCGCCTCCAGGTCATGCTGTCGAACTGGTACTGGTCCTGCATCCGCGTGCCCCAGGCCTGACCGAAGGCATCAATGGAGTCAAACGCCTCGATAACGCCGGCGACGCTGTACAGCAACACTTGTTTTTCACGGACCAGCAGCAGGTGCGGCGTCAGCAAGCGCGCTTGCTTATCGGCGGTGGTGAAAGTGTTTTCAATGAAATAGGTGTAGGTAGGGGGCGAAGAATGGGGCAGACGCTCGAGTAATACCGGCCAGGCGGCGACGACAGTCAGCATATCCCGCTGGGTGTCGTTCAGGCTTGATTGGCCCGCTGCCGCTGCGGTCATTTGACCGTTGAGAAAGGTGCCCAGCCATTGCCAGCGGCTGTTGCCGTGGCTGTCAATAACGCTCCAGTAGTCGGCCAGGTCGTACTGAAAATAGAGGTACAGCGATGAGCGCAGTTCGTCGATGATTTGCGCGATGACTTTCATGTCGATGAGCGCGGGCGGCACAGGTTTCAGAATCTTGGGGATTTGCTGCGTCAGGTAATAGGGCAGTTCGCGTTTTGAGTGAAGGTCCAGCGATTGCGGGTTCAGGACATGCGCGAGGGTGACTTCCATCAACGATCGGTAGGTGTAGTGGCCGGTGGAGGTCGGAATGGCTAGTTGCACGTCGAGCAGGTTTAGCTCAAGGGTAGGGTAGCGCTCCAGGATGAGGTTGCGCAGTGCGTTGAACACGACGGAATACAACACCGGGCGGGTGGCGAAATGTGCATGAACGGCTTTGGCGGGTAATTGGCTCAGCGCCACGGGTAATGCAGGAGCAGTTGGGTCGGGCATGACGAAATCCTTTTTCTGTGTGAAACCGGTGTTTTTCAGGCTGCCGGCTCAGCGAACCGGGGGTGGTCCGGTACAGGAAATCGCATTTCGTCATCGCAGATGCGGTAGGCGATTATCGCCTACCGCCCCACCGTGGGTTTCGCTCAGTTTGGCAACAGTCAGCTTCTCTACATAGTCACCACCGACCAAGGCCTGGACGGTGATGTTCTGTCATTCCCTATCACAGGAGTGACCGAATGTCTGATTTACCCACCCCGCGCGCTGCCGACAGGCAGCTCGCGGCGACCTTGAGTATTCATGGCGACTTTCTCGAGAAAGCCGTGCCCCGATGGCTGGTCGATGCAACGCCTGCGCGCAGGTTGGCGCTTAAGCACGCTGCGCCGGTCACGCCGCCCGTGTACCAGAATGCCTCTGCCTTGCAACGCCAGGCCGTCGCTGCAAGCGCCCAGGCCAGTGCAATCGCCCAGGTTCAGTTGGACAGCGCGATGTCAACGTTCCAGGACGTCGACGCCTTCGCCAGGCCGTTGTTGCTCAAAGCCTTGAAAGACCAGTACCAGGTAGAGGTCGATGTCGACAAAACCTTTCTGTGTCTGCGACGCCCGCTGGCGATCAGTGCGCTGGAGCTTGAAGTCGCTTCGTTCGAGTTTCTGAGGATATCGATGCTGCAGGCGGCCCTGCATAACTTTGAAGCCTGGGAGTGCCGGGCAGGGGCGTACCATTCGACTTCTGGTTATGTGCGGGAAACCGCCGAAGCCGCAACCTTTGAAGTTGCGACCGTCAATCTGACGGTCAGCCAGTTCATGACCCTGTGTCGCAGCCTCGATATCGGCGCAAAGTATCAGGCCTACCTCACGTCGTTCTTTGAACCGGTCGACACCCAACCTGAGCCGCCTCTTCGCCAGCACTTCATCGCCTGCCAGAAGGCAACCATGAAGGCCGCCGCCGACTATGCCGTGTTGGCCGGTGATATCGAGCCGGCCGACCATGCGATGATCCTGGCGGTGATCGGCGGCAGTCTTTACCCCACGCTTGGTGACAAACGTGTGTGGGTGCTCGACATGAGCCTGATGAAAATAAGACTGACAGGCTGTGTCTATTTTTCCATCGGTGACACCTACAGCAACGAGTTGATCCTGTATATCCCGCACGACCCGGCCCACCCGCTCAAGCGCTATACCAGGCAGCAAATGCGCGACGAGCTCAAGCGCCTGTTCACGGACCGTAAAGGCATGGCGACGGATGATCCTGCACCAACGCCCTATCAGCGCTTTTTCAGCCAGTTCGTACCCTATGAGCAGCGGCCTTACTATTTCAGTCAGTTTACGCAGACGTCTGCCGACTCCCCGAGCAGCCCCTTCAACTCGCCGTGGCGAGGGCTGGTGGAGTTCATCTTCGGGTTGTCGCCGATTACACGTATTAAGGAATTGCCGCCGGAAAAACCGGCGAAACGAGAGCCGGCAAGCGACCCTTACATTGCGCCCGGCAGCCAGATGCCTTACCGCGGTGTAGGCATATATTCCGGGCTTCTCGATCTTTGGCCATTTCTCTACGAAAAACAGCGTAACAAGATCCTGGCCGACGCCCGTGCCCATGCAGTGCCCACCGCCGACGTTGATGCAAAGGCGCGGGAAGCCAAGCTGGCGCACCTGCTGGAGGTCGGCATATTGGCGCTCAACGTGGTCTCCATGTTTGTGCCGGTGTTGGGTGAAGTCATGCTCGCAGTCATGGCTGAGCAATTGCTCTGGCAAACCGTGGAAGGCGTGGCTGACTGGGCCGAGGGCGATAAACGGGCGGCCAAGGCGCATCTGGTCGATGTGGCACAGAACCTGGCCCAGATCGCGGTGATGGCAGGCGTGGGGGCGGCGGTAGGCAAGTACCGCGCGGTCAAGGCTGAACCGGTCCTCGAAAACCTCAGCCCCGTGACCCTGCCCAACGGTGAGACCCGTCTCTGGAAACCAGACCTGACGGGCTACGAAAGCCCCGTGACGCTGGACGCCGGGACAGCTCCGAACGCAATGGGGCAGTACACGCTCAACGGCAAGACTTATGTGCGCCAGGGCGGTCAGGTTTATGAACAGGTTTTCGATGAGTCGACCAAGCATTGGCGGATCAAGCACCCCACTAATCCCGAGGTGTACCAACCGGTGCTGCAAAGCAACGGCAGGGGGGCCTGGCGTCATACCCTCGAGCGACCTGCCGAGTGGGATCGTTTGACGCTGTTGCGGCGCATGGGTCATGAAACCGAGGCGTTTTCCGATACTGAGTTGCTCAAGGTCGCGCAGGTCAGTGGGGTGAGCGACAGCGCTTTGCGTAAAATGCACACTGACCTGGCGCCGCCGCCTCCGCAGTTGCTCGATGCCATGCGCTTGTTCAAGGCTGAGGCTGACAGCTCGAAAGTGATAGCGCAGTTGCGAGGCAGTCAACCAATCGACGACCATTATTTATTTGCCCTGCCTCTGATCACCGAGATGCCGCGTTGGCCGAAAACGCGCGTGCTGCAAGTGTTCGAGGGGGCAGCGTTCACTGGCGATTCGGTGAAGTACGGCTCTGAGCGCTTGCCGCGTGGAGCGGGGACGCAAGTGCCGATCCAGATTACCCGTGCCGATGTACTGAACGGGAAATTGCCCACGGTGATTCTGGCTGCGCTGGATGAGTCGCAGGTGACCAGCCTGCTGGGCGGCGAAGCTGCCCGCGTCGGTGATTTGCGGCCGCAGGAGTTTACCCGGCAAATCGCCGATTATGCCCAGACCCGCAAACCGGCTGTTTTTGACAGCATTTACGCGGGCACCGAACCTGTAGACAGCCAGGTCAAGCTGCTACAACGCCTCTGTCCCGGGCTCAGCGAAGCCGCCGCCGAGGAAACCCTGGCCAACGCTTCTGTGGAGGACCTCAAACGTTTGCAAGCGACGCGCCGGCCGTCTTTGGCGATGCTTGAGGAGGCGCGCTGGTACGCGCTTGAGGGGCGACAGACGCGTGCGTATGCCGGTTTGCGCAGCGAAACCATGGCCTCGGCAGATAGCCGTCGGCTGGCGCTGCACACCCTCGAGAAACTGCCTGGTTGGCCGGACACCTTACGTCTGGAAGTACGCGAAGGCAGTGAGAGTGGTGCGCTATTGGACAGCATCGGCAGTGACACCGCCCGGGACAAGAAGTACCTGGTGAAAAAAGGCCCGCGCTTCCAGGCGTTCAACGAGCGCGGGGAGGAACTCAATAGCGTTCCCTCGGACGGCGATAACTTTTACGCCTCGCTCATGCATGCCATGCCCGATCAAGTGCGTCAGGGGCTGGATGTGCCGCATGTGGGTCAAAGCGCGCAACTGCGCGAAAAGATCATCGAATTCGCAGACCTGTATCGTAACCAGGCAGCACGATGGCTGGAGCCGCAGCGCAAATGGTTCAAGCCCCCCGTGCGGCTCAATGGCAAGGTGGTGGGCTATTACGCCAGTGGACGAGGGGCGGGGCTGGGGGCAAACCTTGAGTCACGCGCGCAGGCACTCTACGGGCTGAACGATGAGCAGGCTGCCGGCTATATCCGACACCTGCAAAGAGAGGGCAAGGATAGCAGGGCGATATTCAATTATCTGCAAACCCGTGAGCGTGAATACACCGCGCTGGTGTCGGCACTTGACGAATGGGCCGGGACCTGGGGCGGCACGGCGTCCGACACTGCCACGTTCCAATACAGAACTCGCCTGGCGCATCAGCTCAAGGAGGCCTGGCGGATGGAGCCGTTGGCTGGAAAGGGGGTCGGTGCCGATCACTTGCATCTCTATATCGATGAGCATCTGCCGCCATTGCCGACTGACTTTTCCCATATCCGTGAGCTGACGGTGATCGGAAGGAAGATGAACGATGCCGGAGTTGAGGCTTTCCTGGCGCGGTTTCCTGAGGTGCAGACCCTGTCGATTGGCGACACGACCCAATTGTGGGCGCCGACCATCCCGACAGGCCGAACGTCGTTGACGACACTGCCCCCGGCGGTCTCCAGGATGGCCCGTCTCAAAAACCTGAAGTTCGGTTCGGCGGCGGAGCAACTGGCGCCGGAGTTTTTCTCAAGGCTCAATACGCTGACTTCGCTGGAGGCGTTGCATATCGATTACCGTGGGTTCTCCAGCGACGCACTCAATAACCTTGACTTGTCGGGGTTGACGCAGTTGCAACGGTTGCAAATCGAAGCGCCGATAGGCCTTTCCCTGTGGCCGATCAATATCGAGAACCTGCCCCATCTGGAACGTCTCGATTTGAGCCGTACCGCAATCGGCGCGCTGCCTGAAACGCTGTATAGCGGGCATGAGCGACTGTGGGCGGGGCTGTCGATGGACTGGTCGAGGTTTACCCGCGAAACCTTCCAACCGGCCTATGAGTATGTCAGCGCTTACCGGGGCGAGCTTGGGCACTTGGTTGATTTGCACCAGATGGTCAATGGTTATGCCAAGGGCGAGTTGGCATCGCTGACCGGCAATACATTTTTGGCTGACGCACTGCGCGAAAAAATAATCTCAGCCGCGCAAACCCCGCAGGCACAGCTTGCCATTATTGATGGCCTCAGCGATCAGTACTCCGGCATTTTTGAGACGTTCTACTACTCGCCGGTCAAGACCGCCCGACAGTTGAGATTACGTTCCCAGTCATGGCAGGCGGGGCCGAGTGCTCAGATACTGAGTGTGCTTGAAACCAACTGGTGGGAGGCAGTGGGCGAGCGATACGGCATAGCGGGCAAGGCATCAGTGTTGGATTTGCCAGGACCGTCGTATCCAGCGACGGGCTCTGGGGGGCAACTGAGTAGCGTGAAGCTGCCCCGGTTACCGGCAGCGAGTTTTGCGCATGTACGCACGTTGCGCATGCGCTGGGCGGGTGAAACGCCCGCACAGATGCGTGCCTTCATACGCGCCTTCAGCGGTACGCAATCCCTTGAACTCAAAGGGCTTGGCTTGACTGAAATACCCATTGGCGCGGGCGACCTTCCCGCTTTGGCTCGGTTAGACCTGGCCGATAACAGCCTGGTCATGCCGGCACTGCAGGCACAACTCAATGACCTGGGCGGCCTGGAGCTGTTGGACTTGAGCCGGAGCAGCACGCCGCTCGACGAGGTGGATGTGAGCGTCTTGAGGCAGCTTGAGGCGCTGAATCTGCGCGGTTCAGCCTTGCAGGCATGGCCGAGCGGAGCCGAGAGCCTGCCGAAATTGGCCTGGCTGGACCTGCGGGACAATCTACTGGCGACCTTGCCGCCTCAGGTGTTGAGCAATGATGCGATACTGATGAAAACCCACTTCGCGGGTAACCGCTTCAGCACCTCGGGTGAGGCTGCGCTGTCCTCTGCGCGCCTGCGGGTCGAGGACGCGAAGGGGTTACCGGCGGGCGCGTTGGCGCGTTTTGACGCGCAAAATGTACCGGACGTGTTTCCCCCGCAGGAAACGGGCATGACGATGGCACGTTATTTATTGCCATTGCCTGAGCCGATTGCAGTGGCCGAAGGGGCTGAGGGGTTTGTCCCTCGGTTGCAGCAGATGAGCCCAGCGGTGACCGAACAAAACGCACGGCAATGGTTCGCGCAGCTCCGTCAGGGAGGCATGAGTGACGCGCAAATCGATAGCCTGTTGACGGGCTGGCACGAGGAGTACGTGACTTTGACGCGCCAGCTGAACGGCTGGCTGTATACCCGCCAATTGCCCGGCGCCGACATCAGCCAGTTGGCTGACGAACGTCGATTGATCGCGCTTAATATAGTTGAGTGCTGGCAAACCGGCGTGTCGGCCGAAGCCGGTTATACGTTGAGCCTGCAAGGCCTGCAAACCCATGACCTGCCTGAATTGACTGTGCAGTTCAACAACGTGCACACGCTGAACCTGACCGGTGTGCAGTGCACGGCATCGGGTGCCGAAGGTTTCCTGAATAGTTTTCCCGCGCTGCGCAAACTCACCTTGAGCGGCAATGGTTTGACCATGCTTCCTGAAGCGGTGGGGCACATGGCTCAGCTCGAAGCGTTGGAACTGGCCTCCAATGCCATCAGCGATCCTGAGCCTCTGTATCGCCAGTTGGGGGGCGGCCACCTGCGGCAGTTGGATCTGGCCAGAAATGACCTGCGTGAGTTCAGTACCGAGGCTTTCACTCGGCTTGAGCGTCTGGACCTTAGCTACAATCGCCTTGCAGAGTGGCCAGACGGCGCATTGGACACCCCGAGCCTGCGCAGGTTGAACCTGTGTGGCAATGACCTGACGACGTTTCCTGAAGCGTTGCTTGATGGCGACCATCACGCATTGGTTAGCGGCACGGACCTGTCCGAGAACCAGTCCCTTTCACTCGAGAGCTTCGAGCTGCTCAGAGGTTATAGCGAGGGCACCGTGATGGGGTGGACCCGGCGCGAGATCGAAGAGGAAATTGCAGCGGCCCAAAGTAATGACAGTGACTCGGGTTCCGACAGTGAGGATGACGAAGAGGCTGCCAACGAACCATTGGAAGTCATTCTCAACCCAGGCGCAGACACGAGCGAAACGGTGTTGGCATCTTGGCTGACACACTCCCCGGGCAGTGTGATTGAATCCAGGCGGCAGTTGTGGCAGCAACTGGCCGGGGAGCCGGGCCACGAGCGGTTTTTCCACTTACTCGAGAGACTGCGCGCGACTGATGAGTACCAGTATGTCCCCGCTGACCTGACCCGACGGGTATGGACTGTCATTGAAGCGGCGGCCGGCAGCGCGCAGATGCGTGAGTTGTTGTTCGTGGCCGCTGAAACCCACGGCACCTGTATCGACGGACGTATCCTCACGTTCAGCTCAATGGAAGTTCTGGTGTTCGAAACGGACATGCTGGGTGTGGCTCCGACGCAAGATTTGCACGTCAGGGGCCAGCGTTTGCTGAGGCTGTCCCGGCAATTGTTCCGGCTGGACCACGTCGACACGTTGGCCATCGCCGACGCCATAGGACGCGACCAGGCCGAAGTGCGCCTGCAATACCGCATCGGCATGACCGGTGGCTGGCCCGACGGACTCGAGCTGCCTGGGCAACCCAGGTACATGGCATTTGGTCGACCGATCAGCGGTCAGGCGTTGACCACCGCCCGCGCGCGGGTGCTGGAGGCCGAAGCTTCCGACGCGTTCTATGAAAGCCTGATTGCCCGCGACTATTGGACCCGGTACCTGAAGGACCGCTACCCCGATGAGTTCCAGGCGCTGCAGAGCGATGCTGCCGCGCGTTATGAGGCTTTGGAGGACGAGTATGCGCACAGGGTGCCGGGCACCGACAGCCAGGACAACTACGAGGCGGCACTGATCCGCCTGGAGGTTGAGCGAAGTAGCGCAAGGGCGCGGTTGTTGCTGGAGTTGTCGCGCAAAGAGGTCGCGGCATCGCAGGCGGCAGGCCCGGCGTCGCCACAGCCGGGTCCCTCGACACGGCCGTAACGAGCCGGGCAGGCCGTCAGTTGTCGTAGCCCAGGTTGGGTGCCAGCCAGCGCTCCGTCACGCTCAGGTCCTGGCCTTTGCGTGCGGTGTAGCTGGCAACCTGATCCTTGTCGACTTTGCCCACTGCAAAATACTGCGCCTGCGGGTGGGCAAAGTACCAGCCGCTGACCGCCGCTGCCGGGAACATCGCGTAATGCTCGGTAAGAAACACACCGCTACGGCCTGCGTGCATTTCGCGGGCCTCGGGGTCGAGCAATTGAAACAGCTGGGCTTTTTCGGTGTGGTCCGGGCACGCCGGGTAGCCGGGGGCAGGGCGGATGCCGCTGTATTGCTCTTTGATCAGTGCCTCGTTATCCAGCTGTTCGTCCTGAGCGTAGCCCCAGTGTTCCTTACGCACTTGCTGGTGCAGCCATTCGGCGCACGCCTCGGCCAGGCGGTCGGCCAGGGCCTTGACCATGATCGAGTTGTAGTCGTCGCCAGCGTCCTGATAGGCCTTGGCAACTTCTTCGGCGCCGATGCCGGCGGTGGTGATAAAGCCACCGATGTAGTCGGTCACGCCGCTGTCCTTAGGCGCAACGAAGTCGGCCAGGGAGAAGTTCGGCTTGCCGTCGGTCTTGATGATCTGCTGGCGCAGGTGGTGCAGCTTGGCAATCGGCTGGCCGTCGTCGCCGTAGACTTCCAGGTCATCGTCCTGCACCTGGTTGCTCGGCCAGAAACCGAACACGGCGCGGGCGCTGATGAGCTTTTCGTCGATCAGCTTGTTGAGCATTTCCTGGGCATCGGCGTACAGCGCAGTGGCGGCTTCACCGACCACTTCGTCTTCAAGGATGCGCGGGAACTTGCCGGCCAGGTCCCAGGAGATAAAGAACGGCGTCCAGTCGATGTATTCGGCCAGCACCCGCAGATCAATGTTGTCCAGCACCCTGGCGCCGGTAAACGTCGGCTTGACCGGGGTGTAGCTGCTCCAGTCGAACTGCGGCTTCTTGGCGATGGCGGCCGGATAGCTCAGGCGCTCGGTGCGCGCACTGCGGTTGGCGGTGCGCTCACGTACGTCGATGTATTCCAGGCGGGTTTTTTCGACAAAACCGGCCTTCAGTTCCTTGGACAGCAACTGCGTGGCCACACCCACGGCGCGTGAGGCGTCGGTAACGTAGATCACTGCATCGTTGCTGTACTTGGGCTCGATTTTCACCGCCGTGTGCGCCTTGGAGGTGGTGGCGCCGCCGATCATCAAGGGCAGGTGGAAGTCCTGGCGCTGCATCTCACGGGCCACGTGCACCATTTCATCCAGGGATGGCGTGATCAGGCCGGAAAGGCCGATGATGTCGCACTTCTGTTCCTTGGCCACCTGCAGGATTTTTTCCGCAGGCACCATCACACCCAGGTCCACGATGTCATAGCCGTTGCAACCGAGCACCACGCCGACGATGTTCTTGCCGATGTCATGCACGTCGCCCTTGACCGTGGCCATCAGGATCTTGCCCTTGGCTTGCGGTTTATCGCCTTTTTCCAGCTCGATAAACGGAATCAAGTGGGCCACGGCCTGCTTCATCACGCGGGCGGACTTCACCACCTGAGGCAGGAACATCTTGCCGGCGCCGAACAGGTCGCCGACGATGTTCATGCCGGACATCAGCGGGCCTTCGATCACTTCGATCGGGCGTGCGAACGACTGGCGGGATTCTTCGGTGTCTTCGACGATATGGGTGGTGATGCCCTTGACCAGCGCGTGCTCGAGACGCTTGTTGACGTCCCAGCCGCGCCATTCCTCGGTTTCGGCTTCCTTGACGCTGCCGTCGCCCTTGTACTTGTCGGCAATCGCCAGCAGGGCGTCGGTGCCTTCCGGCGTGCGGTTAAGCACCACGTCTTCCACCGCGTCGCGCAGCTCGGCCGGGATCTGGTCGTAGATCTCCAGCTGGCCGGCGTTGACGATACCCATGGTCAGGCCGTTGCGGATCGCATACAGCAGGAACACCGAGTGAATCGCCTCACGCACCGGGTTGTTGCCGCGGAACGAGAACGACACGTTGGACACGCCGCCGGAGGTCAGCGCATATGGCAGCTCGTCGCGGATATAGGCGCAGGCGTTGATGAAATCGACGGCGTAGTTGTTGTGCTCTTCGATGCCGGTGGCGACCGCGAAGATGTTCGGGTCGAAAATGATGTCTTCCGGCGGGAAGCCGACTTCATTCACGAGGATGTCGTAGGAGCGTTTGCAGATCTCTTTTTTACGCGCTTCGGTGTCGGCCTGGCCGGCTTCGTCGAAGGCCATCACCACCACCGCCGCGCCGTAGCGCTTGCACAGCTTGGCGTGGTGAATGAACTGCTCGACGCCTTCCTTCATGCTGATCGAATTGACGATGCCCTTGCCCTGAATGCACTTGAGGCCGGCCTCGATCACTTCCCATTTGGAAGAGTCGATCATGATCGGTACACGGGAGATGTCCGGCTCACCGGCAATCAGATTGAGGAAGGTGACCATGGCCTTCTTCGAATCGAGCATGCCCTCGTCCATGTTGATGTCGATCACCTGCGCGCCGGCTTCCACCTGCTGCAGGGCGACTTCCAGGGCTTCGGTGTAGTTGTCTTCACGGATCAGCCGGGCGAACTTGGCGGAACCGGTGATGTTGGTACGCTCGCCGACGTTGACGAACAACGAACTGCGATCAATGGTGAACGGCTCCAGGCCCGACAAGCGGCAGGCCTTGGGAATGTCCGGAATTTGGCGCGGCGCATACCCGGCCACAGCCTTGGCGATGGCCTCAATGTGGCCCGGCGTGGTGCCGCAGCAGCCGCCGACGATGTTGAGGAAACCGCTCTGGGCGAACTCTTCGATGACCTTGGCGGTTTGTGACGGCAGTTCGTCGTACTCGCCGAACTCGTTGGGCAGGCCGGCGTTTGGGTGCGCCGACACATGGGTGTTGGCCTTGTTCGACAGTTCTTCGAGGTACGGACGCAGTTCGCTGGCGCCCAAGGCGCAGTTGAGGCCCACCGAAATCGGCTTGGCGTGCGCCACCGAGTTCCAGAACGCTTCGGTGGTCTGGCCCGACAGGGTACGGCCGGAGGCGTCGGTGATGGTGCCGGAGATCATGATCGGCAGTTCGACGTTCAACTCCTCAAACACGCCTTGCACGGCGAAGATCGCGGCCTTGGCGTTGAGCGTGTCGAAGATGGTCTCGATCAGGATCAGGTCGGCGCCGCCTTCGATCAGGCCCTTGGTGGCCTCGGTGTAGTTTTCCACCAGTTCATCGAAGGTCACGTTGCGGTAGCCGGGGTTGTTCACGTCCGGCGACAGCGAGCAGGTGCGGCTGGTCGGGCCCAGCACGCCGGCAACAAAACGCGGCTTGGCCGGGTTCTCGGCTGTTTTGGCGTCGGCGATCTTGCGTGCCAGGCGGGCGCCTTCTACGTTGAGTTCATAGGCCAGTTCTTCCATGCCGTAATCGGCCATGGAGATACGCGTGGCGTTGAAGGTGTTGGTTTCCAGAATGTCGGCGCCGGCATCCAGGTAAGCCTTTTCGATGCCGCCGATCACGTCCGGGCGGGTGAGAACCAGCAGGTCGTTGTTGCCTTTGACATCACTGGGCCAGTCAGCAAAGCGTTTGCCGCGATAATCCTGCTCTTCGAGCTTGTAGCTCTGGATCATCGTGCCCATACCACCATCGAGGATCAGGATACGGTCCTTGAGGGCTTGATGAAGGGCTTGCAGACGAACGCTACGGTCGGACATGGGGCTACTCTGGTCAGGCATTTCGGAGGGCGTGAATCATAGCAAACCTGTGCCGATTTAGAGCATGTCGTGGTTTTGCATGAATATCGTTCATGTTGGTGCGGGCCTTGACCCGGTAGACTCGCCGGCACTTATAGCGCACGCATTGAATCGGGACCGGATACATGTCACTTCGTCTACTCACCAGCGCCGTCCTGGCACTGGTCGCCTGCGTTGCACAGGCCAACGGACCCGCCCCGGCGATTTCCTATACCCGCGACATCCAGCCGATCTTCACCGAAAAATGCGTGGCCTGCCATGCCTGCTACGACTCCGCGTGCCAATTGAACCTGGGCAGCGCCGAGGGCGCGGCCCGTGGCGCGAGCAAAACCCCGGTGTATGACGGCGAGCGCAGCCAGGCCACACCGACCACGCGTTTGTTCTACGACGCCTTCGGCAAGCAGGCCTGGCGGCAAAAAGGCTTCTATTCGGTACTCGACGCCCAAGGCAGCCAGGCTGCGTTGATGGCGCGCATGCTGGAACTGGGGCATAACGCACCGCTGCAACCGAATGCCAAGCTGCCCGACGAGATCGTGTTGGGCCTCAACCGCCAGAACCTGTGCGCCATGCCCGGCGAGTTCAATGCCTACGCCGGCAGCCATCCCAAGGAAGGCATGCCGCTGGCGGTCACCGGTTTGACTGACCAGCAATACCAGACCCTGCAGCGCTGGCTCGCCTCCGGTGCGCCGATTGATGAACAAGGCCTGGCGCCGAGTGCCAGGGAAGCCCTGCAAGTACAGCAGTGGGAAAACCTGTTCAACCAGCCCGGCGCCCGCGAAAGCCTGGTGGCTCGCTGGTTGTACGAGCATTTATACCTGGCGCATATCTACTTCGAAAACGGCGAGCCGGGGCATTTCTTCCAGTGGGTGCGTTCGCGCACGCCAAGTGGTCAGCCCATCGACCTGATCGCTACCCGTCGCCCCAATGATGATCCGGGCACCCAGGTGTATTACCGCCTGTGGCCGGTGCAGGGCGTGATCGTGCATAAAACCCACATCACTTACCCGTTCAGTGCGGCGAAAATGCTGCGTATCAAAGACCTGTTCTATTCCGGCGAATGGCAGGTGAGTGCCTTGCCGGGCTATGGCCCGGGTCGCCGTGCCAACCCGTTCGAGACCTTCGAAGCCATCCCGGCCAAGGCCCGCTACCAGTTCATGCTCGATAACGCCGAGTATTTTGTGCGCACCTTTATTCGCGGGCCGGTCTGCCGTGGGCAGATCGCCACGGATGTGATCCGCGACAATTTCTGGACGCTGTTCCAGGACCCGGACCATGACCTGTACATCACCGATGCACGCTATCGCGGCCAGGCCACGCCGCTGCTGGCTATGCCGGGGCAGAACGATGACGTGGGCAGCGTGCTCAGCCTGTGGCTGGCCTATCGCGACAAGCGCAACCAGTACGAAGCCTTGCGCCGAGACAGCTACGCGGACGTGCCGCCGCCGAGCTGGTCGACCTTGTGGGCGGGGAATGACAATGCCTTGCTGACGATTTTCCGGCATTTCGACAGTGCTGCGGTGACCAAAGGCTTGATTGGCGAAGTACCGCAGACGATGTGGTTGTTCGACTATCCGCTGCTGGAGCGCACCTATTACCAGTTGGCGGTGAATTTCGACGTGTTCGGCAATGTGTCGCACCAGGCCCAGACCCGGCTGTATTTCGACCTGATCCGCAACGGCGCCGAGCAGAACTTCCTGCGCCTGATGCCGGCCGATACCCGCGATGCCTTTATGGATGATTGGTACCAGAACAGCGGCAAGCTCAAGCTGTGGCTGGACTACGAGGCGATTGACGACGACAAGCCAAGCGGCTTGCATCTGGATGAAAAAGACCCGAAACGTGACTTTGCCAACCAGTTACTGACGCGTTACGGCAATTTGAATGCCAGCCCGGATCCGATCAACCGTTGCACGGGTGCTTATTGCTCGCGCGATGGTATCGACCCGGCGTTGCAGGACGCGGAGCAGGCGTTGAGCCGGCTGACATCGCGCCCGGCGGCGGGGCTCAAGGTGATTGATCAGTTGCCTGAGGCAACCATGCTGCGTATCGAGACCGCCAGCGGCAAGCGCGTGGTTTACAGCCTGCTGCGTAACCGCGCGCACAGCAATGTGGCGTTCCTGCTGGGCGAGGCTTATCGCTATCAGCCGGGGTTGGATACGGTGACGATCTATCCGGGTGTGCTTAGCAGCTATCCGAACTTCATCTTCAACATCCCGGCGCAGGAAGTGCCGGCGTTTGTGGCGGCCATGGAAAACGCCAAGGACGCCAAACGGTTCGAGAAAATTGTTGATCGGTGGGGTGTGCGGCGCAGTCATCCGCTGTTCTGGCAGTACTTTCACGACCTGTCGCAGTACATCCGCGAGACGACGCCGGTGGAAGAGGGTGTGCTGGATATGAATCGCTATGAAAATCTTTGATGAGGGGTTTGGGTCTTTTCCGACAAAATTACTCGGACTTTGTACCTGCGTAATATTTTGGCGTAAACTGCCGGCAAGCCTGTGAGGAGTTTCCATGACTGCCATAACCATTACCGACGCCGCCCACGATTACCTGGCTGACCTGCTGTCCAAGCAGAACACCCCAGGCGTCGGCATCCGCGTCTTTATTACCCAACCCGGCACCCAGTACGCCGAGACTTGCATCGCCTACTGCAAGCCTGGGGAAGAGAAACCTGAAGACACCGCTCTGGGGCTTAAAAGCTTCACCGCGTACATCGACAACTTCAGCGAAGCCTTCCTCGACGACGCCGTGGTCGACTACGCCACCGATCGCATGGGCGGCCAGTTGACCATCAAGGCGCCCAACGCCAAGGTGCCGAACGTCAACGCCGACAGCCCGGTCAACGAGCGCATCAACTACTACCTGCAAACCGAGATCAATCCGGGGCTGGCCAGCCACGGCGGTCAGGTCAGCCTGATCGATGTGGTCGAAGACGGTATTGCCGTGCTCAAGTTCGGCGGCGGCTGCCAAGGCTGCGGCCAGGCGGACGTGACCTTGCGTGGGGGCATCGAGCGCACCTTGCTCGAACGTATCCCGGAGCTCAAGGGCGTACGTGACGTGACCGACCACACGCAGAAAGAAAACGCCTACTACTGAGTAAGGTGTTCACTGCGAAGAAAAAACGGCGCCCCGTGAGCGCCGTTTTTATTCTTAAAATTCAGTGCCTTACGCGGTCTACCTAACAAAGCAGATTAACTGTGGGAGCGCGTTTATTCAGGGGCGATACAGGTGAGCATGCCCCGCCCGATACAGCGACGATTCGCTGAAACCATCACTGGCCAGCACCCGGCCCACCACAATCAACGCCGTACGCCGAAACCCTTTGGCCGCCACCTTCGCGGCAATATCCGCCAACGTGCCCATCACCCAATCCTGATCCGGCCACGTCGCGCGGTGCACCACGGCAATCGGGCAGTCCGCGCCGTAGTGCGGCAGCAGTTCGGCGACGATCTTCTCCAGATGGTTGACCCCCAGGTGAATCGCCATCGTTGTGCCGTGTTGCGCCAAACTGTCGAACGCTTCACCGGCCGGCATGCTGGTTTTATCGGCATAACGGGTCAGGATCACACTCTGGGCGATGTCCGGCAGGGTCAGCTCTGTCTCCAGCAATGCTGCGCAAGCCGACACCGCCGTCACCCCAGGGATGATCCGGAAGGGGATGTCCAACTCACGCAAATAACGGATCTGCTCGCCAATCGCGCCATACAGGCTTGGGTCGCCGGAGTGCACGCGCGCCACATCCTGGCCGTTGGCGTGGGCTGTCTTGATCAGCTCAATGATCTGCTCCAGGTGCAGTTGGGCGCTGTTGACCACCTGTTCGGCCTGATGACCTTGCAATACCGCCGCCGGTACCAGGGAGCCGGCGTAGATGATCACCGGGCAACTGCGGATCAGCCGCTGGCCCTTGACGGTGATCAATTCCGGGTCGCCGGGGCCTGCGCCGATAAAGTAGACGGTCATGGGAGTTCCTGTTGAAAAAAACGGGCGAGCATGAAAATTGCTCATGATCGAGGCGCGCAATTATCGGGATTTTAGTCGGCGCATGCCAATGCAAACGTCGCCTGGGCGGTTTTTTTGCGCGTGATCAACAGGCGAGCGGGGCGTTGAGACAGCTGTTCAGCCAGGGCCAGGGCCGCGCTTTCGGCGATGCCGTAGCAACCGGTATGCGCAAAAGCGACGGCTGACGTGTGGCTCAAGCGGTCTTGATAACCAGCCAATTGTTCTGCACTGAAACACCGCAAGGGCAGTTCCAGCAGCCGGGCCAGGGCCAGCAGGCCGGGTTCATCGTGTTTGTGATCAATGCTCGCCAACGCGGTGATGCGTTGGCGATCAATGCCGCCGTCGGCGAGGGCTGCGTCAAGCAGGCCCAGCAGGGTGTGAACATCACAGCCGCGCTGGCAACCCAGGCCGACCACCAGCGTCATGCCGAGTATTGGCCGTCGCGGTTGCGGCGAAACAGCCACGCGCTGATCCAGCCCAAGGCCAGCCAGAAGGCGACGTTGGTCAGTTGCGAGGCGATCTTGAACTGCGCTTCCAGGGCTTCGGGTGCCAGCATCGAATGCACTTGCGGTTGCGGCGCGCCGATCACGTGGGGCACGGCCAGGATCGCCACGCCCAGCACCTTGAGCAGCCAGCTACGACCAAACACCAGCAGTGCGATACCCGCAGCGGTAGAGGCCGCAGTGCCGATCCACCAGATCTGCCGTTGCGCCAGGTCGGCGGCAGCCGTGCCCGGCAACTCCGGCGGCAGCCCCAGGGTCGGCGCCAGTACAAACGTTGCGTAACCGGCCAAACCCCAGAGCAACCCTTGAGCTGTGCGGGTCGGCGCGCGCAAGGTGTAGAGACCGGCGAGCATCAGCGCGAAACCCACCGCTACCACCAGGTTGCCGCCGGTGGTCGACAGCACACGCTGCCAGCCATTTTCCGGCTCCCAGGCTTCGGCGTCGTGGGTGTGAGCTGCGGCCCCGGCGGCGTGTTCGTGCGCGACTTCGGCAACCGGGGCCTTTTCAAAGGTTTCCGCCTGCAAAATCAGCGGGGCGACCCAGAAACTTTGCAGCAGGGTCAGCAACAGGGCGGCCAGCAGGCCGGTGAAACCTGCGGTTTGAGCAATACGCTTGATCATGTCGGCAGGCCTCAGTGGCACGGGAACGCGGCGCTGTGGCGGGTATCGTGGGCGGCGTTGTGCACCGCTTCGATATGCGAGAAACCGGCGAAGTACACCAGGCATGCGCCGAGGATCGACGCGCCGATGGCGGCGCCCAGGCGTTGGCTCAAGGTGGCGGTGCTGCTGGCGGTGTGCGAAGTGCTGCTGATGATCGACATGGCGCGTCCCTTCAGGGTTTCAGGGTGGCGCAGGCGCATGAAAACCCCGCGAGGCAGGCACGCAGGGTTCTGAACAGCGCCCGCCCACCGCGGGTTTGTTATCTGATTTTTTCGGGCCGGTCTCCGGGCTTGCGAGGGGCGCTCTTGGGAAAAGAGCCGGGCCGTATCAAGCATCTCCTTCCCATGCACAGGCACAGTGGATTTGACGCTTCGCTCGCTTACCGTTGCGGGGGCAGCACCGGACTCGTCATCACGCTATGACTCACCGGTTTCCCGTTTCACCCTGTGAAGGGCACCCGAAACAAGATGTGTAGGAAAGCATGAGCGGGCGACGGTAGTCAAATGCCGCGAGCCCCTGTAGCCTTGCACCTTCGAGGTTCTTCGGCCCACGCCGAAGCTAAGAAGGGAACGCGGTCCAAGCCGCGGCTGCCCCCGCAACTGTGAAGGGTTCAGCTGACTGCCACGCCACTGCCATAACGGCGGGAAGGCGCAGCCGGCGCGGGTCACCCGACTCGCAAGCCCCAAGCCAGGAGACCTGCCTCGCAACTGAATTTCTACTTAACCGGGCGGGGTGATCCGGTGACGAAATCCGCTGCTGCGCGCCGTCGCAGGGCTTATCGTCCCGTATGCCCGCCCCAAAGGGCATCCGATGAAAACACTGGCCAAACTTCCCGTCACCATCGTTACCGGCTTCCTCGGCTCGGGTAAAACCACCTTGCTGCGCCATATGCTCGACAACGCCCAGGGCCGTCGCATCGCCGTGATCGTCAACGAGTTCGGCGAGCTGGGCATCGACGGTGAAATCCTCAAGCAGTGCTCAATCGGTTGCACCGAAGAAGAGGCCAACGGCCGCGTTTACGAACTGGCCAACGGCTGCCTGTGCTGCACCGTGCAGGAAGAGTTCTTCCCGGTGATGCGCGAGCTGGTGGCACGTCGCGGCGACCTCGACCATATCCTTATCGAAACTTCGGGCCTGGCCCTGCCAAAACCGCTGGTGCAAGCCTTCCAGTGGCCGGAAATCCGCAGCGCCTGCACGGTTGACGCAGTCATCACCGTGGTCGACAGCCCGGCCGTGGCCGCCGGCACCTTCGCCGCTTTCCCGGACCAGGTTGACGCCCAGCGCAAACTCGACCCGAACCTGGACCACGAATCGCCGCTGCACGAGCTGTTCGCCGACCAACTGGCCAGCGCCGACCTGGTGATCCTCAACAAATCCGACCTGATCAGCGCCGAAGACCTGGCCCGCGTGCGCCTGGAAGTCGCCGAGGAACTGCCGCCAGCCGTGAAAATCGTCGAAGCCAGCAGCGGTCGCCTGCCACTGGACGTGCTGATCGGCCTGGGCGCCGGTTCCGAAGAACACATCGACGGCCGCCACAGCCATCACGATCATCACCACGACGGTGAAGACGACCACGATCACGACCACGATGCGTTCGATTCCATCTCCATCGACCTGCCGCAGGCCGACGAAGCGCTGCTGCTCGACGCCCTGACCCAGTTGGTGGTGCAGCACGGCATCCTGCGCGTCAAAGGCTTTGCGGCGATCCCGAACAAGCCGATGCGCCTGTTGATCCAGGGTGTGGGCACGCGTTTCGACAAACATTTCGACCGTGCCTGGGGCGCCGACGAAGCGCGCATCACACGCCTGGTGCTGATCGGCCAGGCGCTGGACGCGGCGGGCCTCGAAGCGCAATTGCGCGCAGCGCTCAGCGTTTAACCCATGCACCTGCTCAGGACTCAGCCGGGTGGTTTCGTTTCGGACGACAATATTGCCGACTTGGGCCAAACCCCCGCCGAACTGGTGATCCTGTGCAGCGGTGATTCCAGCCTCGCACTGTTGGCCGAGGCCGGCCGGCAGTTGCCCGACGACTACCCCAGCTTTCGTCTGGCCAACCCCATGCAGGTGCAGAACCACGCCTCGGTCGACCTCTACGTCGACGAGGTGCTGCGCCACGCCAAGGTCATCCTGATTTCACTGCACGGCGGCATCGGTTACTGGCGCTACGGCATTGAGCGCCTGGTGGAGTTGGCGGAGCGCGGCGTGCAGCTGATTCTGGTGCCGGGCGATGATCGCCCCGACCCGGAACTCAGCGGCTTAAGCACCGTTGGCACGGCTGAACGCGATCGCCTCTGGCACTTCCTGCGCCAGGGCGGCTTGGGCAATGCGCTGGATTTTTATCGTTGCCTGGCCAGCAGCCACCTGGGCCGCGACTACGCCTGGGACGAGCCGCAAACCCTGGCGCGCACGGCGATTTATCACCCGCATAAACCCCACCCACGGCTGAACGACTGGCAGGCCGATTGGCACGCCGACTGGCCGGTGGCGGCGGTGTTGTTCTACCGCTCGCACCTGCAGGCGGCCAATACCAGTTTTATCGATGTTTTCTGCCAACGCTTGCAGGCGGCGGGTCTTAACCCGCTGCCGATAGCGGTGGCCAGTTTAAAAGAGCCCGGCTGCCTGACGGTGGTCGAGGACTGGCTGGATGAAGTGCAGGCGGCGGTAATCTTGAACACCACCGGCTTTGCCCAATCCAGCCCCGAGGCCCCGCACCTGCGGCCGTTTCGCCGCGATATCCCGGTGATCCAGGCGATTTGCGCCCAAGACAACCAGCCCGGCTGGGAGGCCAGTGAACAAGGCCTTGGCCCGCGTGACCTGGCCATGCACATTGCCTTGCCGGAGCTGGACGGGCGCATTATCAGCCGGCCCATCAGCTTTAAAGACTTGGCCTGGCGCAGCGAGCGCAGCCAATCCGACGTGGTGTGCTACCGCGCAGCGCCGGAGCGCATGGATTTTGTTGCCGAACTGGCGCGGCGCTGGGTTGAACTGGCGCGGGTACCGAATGCCGACAAACGCATCGCACTGATCCTGGCCAATTACCCGACCCGTGACGGCCGCATCGGCAATGGCGTCGGCCTGGACACCCCGGCGGCGGCACTGAATATCCTGCGGGCGCTGCAAGCCGAAGGTTACCCGGTGCCGAGTGAGTTGCCCGCCAGCGGCACCGCCTTGATCCAGGAACTGCTTGGCGGCGTCACCAACGACCTCGACAGCCTCGACCTGCGCCCGTGCCATCAAAGCCTGGGCCTGGACGACTACGAGGCGATGTTCCAGCGCTTGCCCGAAGCCAATCGCCAGGCGGTGCTGGAACGCTGGGGCGCGCCCCATAACGACCCGATGTGCCGCGACGGGCGCATGATGATCGCCGGCCTGCGCCTGGGCCTGACCTTTGTCGGCATTCAGCCGGCACGCGGTTATCAGGTGGACCACAGCGCGGTGTACCACGACCCCGACCTGGTGCCGCCCCACGGCTACCTGGCGTTCTACTTCTGGTTGCGCCACACCTACGGCGCCCATGGTGTGATCCATGTGGGCAAGCATGGCAACCTTGAGTGGCTGCCGGGCAAGGGTGTCGGGCTGTCGCAACAGTGCTGGCCGGACGCGCTGCTCGGGCCATTGCCGAATATCTACCCGTTTATCGTTAACGACCCAGGCGAGGGCGCTCAGGCCAAGCGCCGCACCCAGGCGGTGATCATCGACCACCTGATGCCGCCGCTGACCCGCGCCGAAACCTACGGCCCGCTGCGTAACCTGGAGCTGTTGGCAGACGAATATTACGAAGCGCAGCTGCTTGACCCACGCCGCGCCCTCGAGCTGCAAAAAGACATTCTCAAGCTGGTGCGCGAAACCCGTATCGACCAGGAACTTGAGCTGGATAAGGATGCCGACGCAGCGGTGTGGCTGCCGCGCCTGGACACCTACCTGTGTGACTTAAAGGAATCGCAGATCCGCGACGGCCTGCATATTTTTGGCGAGTCGCCCGAGGGCCGCCTGCGCATCGACACCTTGCTGGCCCTGCTGCGCATTCCCCGTGGCGATGGCCGTGGCCCGCAATCGAGCCTGCCGCGGGTGTTGGCCAAAGCCTTCGACCTGGGTTTCGACCCACTGGATTGCGCATTGGCCGAACCCTGGACCGGGCGCCGTCCCGAGGTATTGCAGAAGATCGACGCGCAGCTGTGGCGCACCGCCGGTGACACCCGTGAACGTCTGGAGCTGTATGCCGCGCGGCTGATCGAGCAGGCACTGGAAGGGCCGCTGGAACAGCTTGAAGAACCCGGCTGGGAGGACGTCAAGTCAGTCATCGAGAGCCTGCGCATTGTTGTCGCGCCGCGCCTGGACGCCTGCGGCCCCGCCGAAATGCGCGGCCTGCTGGATGCCCTCGGCGGTCGTTTTGTACCGGCTGGCCCCAGCGGTGCGCCAAGTCGCGGGCGCCTGGATGTGCTGCCCACCGGGCGTAATTTCTTCAGCGTGGATGTGCGCAACTTGCCCACCACCACGGCCTGGCGCATCGGTTTTCAATCCGCCAACCTGATCCTTGAGCGGCACTTGCAAGACCACGGCGACCATTTGCGCCAGCTCGGTCTCTCTGTCTGGGGCACTGCCACCATGCGCACCGGCGGCGACGATATCGCCCAGGCCATGGCGCTGATGGGCGTGCGCCCGGTATGGGCCACGGGCAGCCAGCGTGTGGATGACTTTGAAATCCTGCCGATCAGCCTGTTGGATCGCCCACGGGTCGATGTGACGCTGCGCGTGTCCGGGTTCTTCCGCGATGCGTTCGCCAACCTGATCCGCCTGTTCGATGCGGCGGTGCAGGCAGTGGCGGCGCTGGATGAACCGGACGATATGAACCCGCTGGCCGCCAAGGTGCGCAGTGAGCGTCAAGCGTTGCTCGAGTCGGGCCTGGACGACGCGGCGGCTGCGAAGCAGGCGGGCTGGCGCATCTTTGGCGCTAAGCCCGGTGCCTATGGCGCGGGCGTGCAGGGTGCGATTGACGGTCGCCTGTGGCAAAGCCGCGAAGACTTGGCCGAGGTCTACCTGAACTGGGGCGGCTACGCCTATGGCGGCTCCGACGAGGGAACCGCCGCCCGCGAACAATTCGCCCAGCGCCTGAGCCAGGTGCAGGCGGTATTGCAAAACCAGGACAACCGCGAACACGACCTGCTTGATTCCAACGATTACTACCAATTCCAGGGCGGCATGCTCGCCGCCGTGGAAACCCTGAGTGGCGATAAGGCCGCCAGCTACCATGGCGACCACAGCCAGCCGGACTTGCCGAAGATCCGCACCTTGAAGGAAGAGCTCAACCGGGTGATCCGCTCCCGTGCCGCCAACCCCAAGTGGATCGACGGCGTGAAACGCCACGGTTATAAAGGCGCATTCGAGATGGCGGCCACGGTGGACAACCTGTTCGCATTCGACGCCACCACTGCGCTGATCGACGATCACCAATACGCCTTGCTCGCCGACGCTTACCTGCTCGACGCCGACACCCGCGCCTTTGTACAGCAGCACAACCCGGCGGCACTGCGCGACATGACCGAGCGCATGCTCGAAGCCCAGCAGCGCGGCATGTGGCAGGAGCCGGGCGCGTATCGCGAGGCGTTGGAAAACCTGTTGCTGGACATAGAAGAAGACACCTGACCGATCTTTGACCGATCGTTCCCACGCTCCGCGTGGGAATGCAGCCAGTGACGCTCCGCGTCACAAAAGCGGACGCAGAGCGTCCATTGAAGCGTTCCCACGCGGGAGCGTGGGAACGATCCACTTAGAGTTGACTATGACCGATATCCCCCACTTCCCGCTGTCCGCCGTGGTCGGCGCCGATGAGCTGAAACTGGCGCTGTGCCTGACCGCCATCGACCCGAAAATCGGCGGCGTGCTGATCGAAGGCCCACGCGGCATGGCCAAATCCACACTGGCGCGTGGCCTTGCGGACCTGCTCGCCAGTGGCCAGTTCGTCACCCTGCCATTGGGCGCCACCGAAGAGCGTCTGGTCGGCACCCTGGACCTGGATGCCGCGCTGGGCGAGGGCCGTGCGCAATTTTCCCCAGGTGTACTGGCCAAGGCCGATGGCGGCGTGCTGTACGTCGATGAAGTCAACTTGCTTCCCGACCACCTGGTGGACCTGCTGTTGGATGTGGCCGCCAGCGGCACCAACCTGATCGAGCGCGACGGTATCTCCCATCGCCATTCGGCGCGTTTTGTGCTGATCGGCACCATGAACCCGGAGGAGGGCGAGTTGCGCCCGCAACTGCTCGACCGCTTCGGCTTCAATGTGGCGCTGAGCGGGCAGACCTTGCCCAGCGAGCGCGGGCAAATCATCCGGCGCCGCCTGGATTTCGACAGCGACCCGGCGGCGTTCTGCCGCCAATGGGCCGAACCGCAGGCGGCGCTGCGTGAGCGTTGCACCCAGGCGCGCCAGCGGCTCGACAGCATTGAGCTGGACGACCAGGCCCTGGCGCAGATCACCGAGCGGTGCTTTGCCGCCGGTGTCGATGGCTTGCGCGCCGACCTGGTCTGGTTGCGCGGCGCGCGTGCCCATGCCGCCTGGCGCGGCGCGGCTGCCATCGCCGAAGAAGATATCGAAGCGGTGGCCGAGTTCGCCTTGCGTCATCGCCGCCAACCGCAGTCAGCGTCGACAAGCCCGCCCGATCAGGGCCAGGCTGCAAAACCGTCTGACCCGTCGCCCGGCCAGGGCCAGTGGGGCGATATGCCCGCGCCCGCATTGCCCACGGGCGCCCGCCGGGAAGTACCCGCCTGGCCAAAAAAGCCCTAGGCATTCGCCCTCGACCTGACGCGGGGGCGGATGCCCGGCCCAAAGCAGGGCGACTGGAACACGGCAGGCACGGCAAGGCGCGCAGCGCCCAGCGTGGCGCGATCAATTGGCCGGGCACCTTGCTCGGCGGCCGGCCGCAGTGCCGTGAGGATCTGCTCTATCACCTGCGTAGCCGCACGCCTCATGAGCTGTGGCTGGTGATTGTCGATGCCTCGGCGTCCACCCGCCGCCATGGCGCGCTGAGCGACGCCAAAGGCCTGCTCGCCCAACTGTTTGATGACGCGTATCGACAGCGGGCGCGCATGGCGTTATTGACCGCCAGCGGGCACGCACCTGAATGGCAGGTGCAGGGGCTCAAGGCCGCCAAAGGCTTGACCGGCTGGTTGGCGCAGCTGGGCGCCGGTGGCGGCACGCCGTTGCTGGCGGCGTTGTCCGAAGCCGGCCAATGGCTGCAAACACGTCGCCAGCGTTACCCGGCCGAGCAGCAACGGCTGCTGGTGATCACCGATGGGCGGCTCAAGGCTATCGCCGGGTTGCCTGTGCTCGACTGCCCTGGATTGCTGGTGGATATCGAGCGCGGCCCGATCAGGCTCGGCCGCGCGAAGCAACTGGCGCTTGAGCTGCAACTGGACTATCGGCCTATCGATAGTTTGTAGGTTTAATAAAACCGAGCGCTGCCTGATTCCCGCTTGTCCCCGCTTCCCATGTCACCCCGCACCTGTCAAATCCCTTAATTTTCCAAGCCTGCCGGAAGCCACTCCAGGCCCCCGGCTGCGCCCGCGATTTTTTTACGGCGCCAGCACACCCGCTTCAAACGGCAGCTGAATACGGACGTTCTCCTCAACCGTGACTTATCAGGCAGGTTACCCCCATGCAGTTCAGTGAATTATTGGCAGCGATTTCCACCCATGCGGTCCGTCTTCAATTGGAAGAAGGCGACCTGATTATTCTCGGCGATGACCAAGCCCTGGATGACGCGCTATGGGATCAACTGATCGCGCACAAACCCCACCTGCTTGCCTTTGTGGCTGAACACGGCGGTGACTGGCTCAGCCCGGCCTACCGCATTACCCCGGACATGCTGGCGCTGGTCACCCTCGATCAGCCGGCCATCGACCGTATCGTCGCCACCATCCCCGGTGGTGCGGCGAATGTGCAGGATATCTACCCGCTGGCGCCGCTGCAGGAAGGCATGCTTTACCACCATCTTTCGGCGCAGCAGGGCGACCCCTACGTGCTGCATGCGCAATTCGTGTTCGACAGCCGTGCGCGCCTGGAGGCGTTTGCCCAGGCGCTGCAATGGGTGATCGACCGCCACGATATCCTGCGCACGTCCATGGCCTGGGAGCGTCTGGACGAACCGCTGCAAGTGGTGTGGCGCACGGCGACTCTGGCCTGCGAAGAGGCGCACTTTGCCGACGGCGACCGCCTGGCGCAGCTGCTCGCCCGCTATGATGCCCGCAGCTACCGCATGGACCTCGGCCAGGCGCCGTTGCTGCGCCTGGTTTACGCCAATGACCCGGCCAACCAGCGCGTGGTGGCGATGCTGCTGTTCCACCACACCATCCTCGACCACACCGCGCTGGATGTGGTGCGCCATGAAATCCAACGCTACCTGGCCGGTGAGCAAGCCCAGGCGGCCGAGCCAGTGGCGTTTCGCAGCTACATCGCCCAGGTGCGCCATGGCGTCAGCGAACAGGCGCACGAGGCGTTCTTTCGCGACATGCTGGCGGATATCGATGCCCCGACCTTGCCCTTCGGCCTGCAGGATGTGCAAGGCGACGGGCACGGCATCGATGAAGTGCGGGTGCCCGTCGACAGCAGCCTGAGCCGCCGCCTGCGCAGCCTGGCACGGCCCTTGGGCGTCAGCGTGGCAAGCATCATGCACCTGGCGCTGGCGCGCGTGCTGGGCGTGGTGTCCGGGCGCGATGCCGTGGTGTTCGGCACCGTGATGCTTGGCCGCATGGGCGCCGGCGAGGGCGGTGAACGCGCGCTGGGTATGTTTATCAACACCTTGCCGTTGCGCGTGGACGTGGGCGAGCAGGGCGTGCGCGCCGGGGTCAAGGCTACCCACGAGCGGTTGACCGCCTTGCTCAATCACGAGCACGCGTCCCTGGCGCTGGCCCAGCGTTGCAGCGGTGTGACGGCGCCGACGCCGCTGTTCAGTGCGATGCTCAACTACCGGCACAGCGCCGCCACCGACATGGCTGCGGTGATCGAGGTGGCCGAAGGCATCCAGGTATTGGGCGCCGAAGAGCGCACCAACTACCCGCTGACGGTCAACGTCGACGACCTGGGTGAAGACTTTGCGCTGACGGTGATGGTCGATGCGTCCATCGGCGCGCAACGCGTCGCCGGCTACCTGCACACGGCCCTGCACAGCCTGGCCGAGGCCCTGGAGCAGCGACCGGATATGCCGCTCTGCGGCCTGAACATCCTGCCTGATACCGAGCGTCACCATCTGCTGCACCGCCTCAATCAAAGCCCCGCGCACTACAGCGACACCGCCCTGATCCACGCGCAAGTCGAAGCCCACGCCGCCGCACAACCCAATGCCATCGCCCTGCGTTTCGACACCCGGCGCATCACCTACCGCCAACTCAACGAACGCGCCAACCAGGTGGCCCACCGCCTGCTGGCCCAGGGCATTCGTCCCGATGATCGCGTGGCCATCTGTGTGGAGCGCGGGCCGGACATGATCATCGGCTTGCTCGGCATCCTCAAGGCCGGCGGCGGTTATGTGCCCATCGACCCGGCTTACCCGCTGGAGCGCATCGCCTATACCCTGGCCGATAGCGCGCCAGTGGCGGTGTTGGTGCAAGCCGACACGCAGCATCTGGTCGGCGATCTGACCCGCATCGACCTCAACAACCTGCGCGCAGAATCCATCGTCAACCCGCGCGTTGCGCTCAGCCCGGCCCACCTCGCCTATGTGATCTACACCTCCGGCTCCACCGGCCTGCCCAAGGGCGTGATGATCGAACACCGCCAGGTGGCGCGGCTGTTCACCGCCACCGAGCATTGGTTTGGCTTTAACGCCAACGATGTGTGGGCGCTGTTCCATTCCTTCGCGTTCGACTTCTCGGTCTGGGAAATCTGGGGTGCACTGATGCACGGCGGCCAGTTGCTGATCGTGCCGCAACTGGTCAGCCGCTCGCCGGATGAGTGCTACGCGCTGATCTGCGACGCGGGCGTGAGCATCCTCAACCAGACACCCAGTGCGTTTCGCCAGTTGATCGCGGCCCAGAGCGACCAGGCGCATTCACTGCGCCAGGTGATTTTCGGCGGTGAAGCCCTGGAGCCGGGCATGCTCAAGCCGTGGTACGCCCGCGCCATCAACGCCGGCACCCAATTGGTCAACATGTATGGCATCACCGAAACCACCGTGCACGTGACCTACCGTGCCCTGGAGGCGGCGGATGCGCAGTTGGTCGGCGTAAGCCCGATTGGCGTGCGCATCCCCGACCTGCAGCTGTATGTGCTGGATGCGCGTCGTGAGCCGTTGCCGATCGGTGTAGTCGGCGAGTTGTATGTCGGCGGCGCGGGTGTGGCGCGCGGTTACTTCAACCGTGACGAGCTGAATGCCGAACGCTTCCTGGCCGACCCGGCCACCGGCCTGCGCATGTACAAAACCGGCGACCTCGGCCGCCTGCTGGCCGATGGCAGCGTCGACTACCTGGGCCGTAACGATGACCAGGTGAAGATCCGTGGTTTCCGTATTGAGTTGGGCGAAATCGAAGCCACTCTGGCCAGCGCCGACGGCGTGCGCGACGCGGTGGTGATCGCCCGCGAAGACGAACCCGGTGACAAACGCCTGGTGGCCTACGTGATCGCCGAGCGCGAACTGGGTGCCGCCGAACTGCGCAACCATCTGCTGCTGAGCCTGGCCGAATACATGGTGCCCAGCGCCTTCGTGCGGCTGGACCAGTTCCCGCTGACCACCAACGGCAAGCTCGACCGCAAAGCCTTGCCCGCGTCGGATGCCGACGCCTTGGCGCGGCGAGACTACGTTGCCCCGCAAGGCGCTGTGGAAAGCACCATTGCCGGTATCTGGCAGTCGCTGTTGAAGCTCGACAAGGTGGGGCGCGACGACAACTTCTTCGAGCTCGGCGGCCACTCGCTGCTGGCGGTCAAGCTGATCGAACGCATGCGCCAAGTGGAGTTGAGTTGCGACGTGCGCGTGCTGTTCGGCCAACCCACCTTGCGCGCACTCGCTGCGGCGGTGGGCGGGCAGCAGGAAGTGCAGGTGCCGGCGAATGTGATCATGGCAAGCAGCGCACACATCAGCCCCGAGATGCTGCCGCTGGTGACGCTGGACCAGGCCGCCATCGACCATATCCTCAAGCACGTGCCCGGCGGCATCGCCAACGTGCAGGACATCTACGGCCTGGCGCCGTTGCAGGCCGGCATTCTGTATCACCACCTGGCAACCACCGAGGGCGACCCCTACGTGTTGCAGGTGCAGTTCAAGTTTGCTGACCAAACTGCGGTGGACGCGTTTACCCATGCCTTGCACAGCGTGATTGAGCGCAACGACATCCTGCGCACCGGTATCCTGTGGGAAGGCCTGGATGAGCCGGTGCAAGTGGTGTTGCGCAAGGCGCAGCTGCAGGTCGAGCGCCTCGACGTGCCGGCCGATGATGCGCTGGCACAGTTGCAGCAACGCTTCGACCCGCGCCATTTCCGCCTCGACCTGAGCCGCGCGTCGCTGATGCATTTCGGTTACGCGCAACAACAGGATGGTTTGGTCGGCATCCTGCTGCTGCACCATATCCTGCTCGACCACACCGCCCTGCAGGTGTTGGTGGAGGAGATGAGCGCCAGTCTGGCCGGCCACGGCGCGCAGCTGCCGCCGGCGGTGCAATACCGCAATTACGTGGCCCAGGCGCGTTTGGGCGTGACCCAGGCGCAACACGAAGCCTTCTTCAGCGACATGCTCGGCGATATCGACGAACCCACGCTGGCGTTCGGTTTGCAGGATGTGAATGGCGACGGCAGCGGCATCGTCGAGGCGCATTTGCCGCTGGCCCCGGCACTCGGCCACGGCTTGCGCGAACAGGCGCGGCAACTGGGCGTCAGCAGCGCCAGTCTGGTGCACCTGGCCTGGGCGCAGGTGCTGGCCCAGGTCTCCGGCCAGCAGGAGGTGGTGTTCGGCACCGTACTGCTGGGGCGCATGCAAGGCGGCGAGGGCGCTGACCGGGCGCTGGGCATGTTCATCAACACCTTGCCGCTGCGCGTCAGCCTGGGCGCCACCAGCGTGCAGGCCGGCGTGCGCGCCACCCATGCGCGCCTGGCGCAGTTGCTTGGGCACGAGCACGCGTCGCTGTCCCTGGCCCAGCGTTGCAGCGGTGTGCCGGGTTCGTTGCCGCTGTTCAGTACCTTGCTCAACTATCGTCACAGTGCCGCGCACGAGGCGCCGGGAGACAGCCCGTTTGCCGCGCACGGCATCGAGATTCTCAGTTCCCAGGAACGCAGCAACTACCCCTTGGTGCTCAACGTCGATGACCTCGGCACCGGCTTTGCGCTGACCGTACAAGGCGTGGCCAGCGTGGATGCGCAGCGCGTGGGCGAGTACATGCTCACCGCCCTCAGCCACCTGGTGACCGCGCTGCAACAAGCGCCGACCACCGCGTTGCAGGCAGTGTCGATTTTGCCGGCGGCCGAGCGCCACCAACTGTTGGTCGCGTTCAACGCCACTGCCCGCCTATACCCGTCGCAGCTCACGGTGCACCAGCTGTTCGAAGCTCAGGCACTGGCGCGTCCCGAAGCGGTGGCGGCGGTGCATGGCGGGTTGTCCTTGAGCTACCGCGACCTCAACCGCCGCGCCAACCGTCTGGCCCATCACCTGATCAACCAGGGCGTGCAACCGGGTGACAGCGTAGCGATTGCGCTGCCGCGCTCCCTGGATCTGCTGGTGAGCCAACTGGCGATCCTCAAGTGTGCGGCGGTGTATGTGCCGCTGGACATCAACGCGCCGCTCGAACGCCAGGCCTTTATGGTGCAGGACAGCGGTGCGCGGCATGTGCTTCATACCCTGGCCGACCTCAACCTGGACAGCCTGTCGCCGCGCAACCCGGAGCTTGCGCAGTCTTCGGACGAGGTGGCGTACATCATGTACACCTCCGGCTCCACCGGCGCGCCCAAAGGTGTGCAAGTGCCGCACCGCGCCGTCTCGCGCCTGGTGCTCAACAACGGGTATGCCGACTTCAACGAGCGCGACCGTGTGGCCTTCGCCTCCAACCCGGCGTTCGACGCCAGTACCCTCGACGTGTGGGCGCCGTTGCTCAATGGCGGTTGCGTGGTGGTGGTCGAGCACGCGGTGCTGCTGTCCCAGGCCGCATTTGCCGAACTGTTGCAGGCACAGGCCGTCAGCGTGTTGTGGATGACTGCGGGCTTGTTTCATCAATACGCCGACGCCTTGCTGCCGGTGCTGCGCCAGTTGCGCTACCTGATCGTCGGCGGCGACGTGCTCGACCCGCTGGTGATCGGCCGGGTGCTCAAGCATGGCAAGCCGCAACACCTGCTGAACGGGTACGGGCCGACCGAAGCCACCACCTTCTCGACCACCTTTGAAATCACCACACCGGGCGCGGGCGCCGTGCCGATCGGCCGGCCCATTGCGAATGCCCAGGCCTATGTGCTGGATGCGCGCCAGCAGCCGCTGCCGCTGGGTGTGGTCGGCGAGCTGTACATCGGCGGTGCAGGCGTGGCCAAGGGTTACTTGAACCAGCCGCAACTGACGGCCGAAAAATTCATTCCCAACCCGTTCGGCGACGGCCTGTTGTACCGCACCGGCGACCTCGCCAGTTGGCAGGCCGACGGTACCTTGCTGTACCAGGGGCGCAATGACTTGCAGGTGAAGATCCGTGGTTTCCGCATCGAGCCCGGCGAAATCGAAACCTGCCTGGCGGCCTTCCCGGGTGTGCGCGACGTTGTGGTAATGGCCCGCGAAGATGAGCCCGGCGACAAGCGTCTGGTGGCGTACTACACCGCCCAGTTCCCGTTGGAAATCGAAGCCCTGCGCGCCCATCTGCAAGGCCAGCTACCGGATTACATGGTGCCGTCGGCCTATGTGTGGCTAGAGCTGTTGCCACTTACCGCCAACGGCAAGCTGGACCGCAAGGGCCTGCCGGTGCCGGACTCAAGCGCGCTGCTCAGCCGTGGCTACGAGGCCCCGGAAGGTGAAGTGGAAACCCTGCTGGCGCAGATCTGGCAGGACGTGCTCAAGCTCGAACGCGTCGGGCGCCATGATCATTTCTTCGAGTTGGGCGGGCATTCGTTGCTGGCGGTCAGCCTGATCGAACGCATGCGTCAGGTCGGCCTGAGCGCGGATGTACGTGTGCTGTTCAGCCAGCCGAGCCTTGCGGCACTCGCGGCGGCAGTCGGCAGCGGGCGTGAAATTGTGGTGCCGGCCAATGGCATTGCGCCGGGCTGCACGCAGATCACGCCGTCGATGCTGACCCTGGTGCAGCTTGACCAAACGGCGATCGAGCGCATCGTCGCCCATGTGCCCGGCGGTGCGGCCAATGTGCAGGATATCTACCCGCTGGCGCCGTTGCAGGAAGGCATTCTCTATCACCATATCAGCGCCGAACAGGGCGACCCGTATTTGCTGCAATCGCGCATGGCGTTCGACAGCCTGGCGCGTTTGCACGGTTTTATGGGGGCACTGCAGCAGGTAGTGGCGCGGCATGACATCCTGCGCACCGGCGTGGTCTGGGAGGGCTTGGACAGCCCCGTGCAAGTGGTCTGGCGCGACGCGCAACTGAGTGTGCAGGAGGTGATCCTGGACCCGGCCGAGGGCGGCATCATCGAGCAGTTGCATGCACGCTTCGATGCCCGTCATTACCGCCTGGATATTACCCAGGCGCCGCTGCTGCGCATGGTTTACGCCCAGGACCCGGCGAATAACCGGGTCGCGGCAATCCTGCTGTTTCACCATTTGGCGCTGGACCACACCGCCATGGACGTGGTGGGCCAGGAGATGCGCGCGTTCCTGTTCAACCAGGCGGATGCGCTGCCCGTGGCGGCGCCGTTTCGCAACTATGTGGCCCAGGCACGCCTGGGCGTGAGCGTGGCCGAGCATGAGCAGTTCTTCAGCGCCATGCTCGCCGATGTGGACGAGCCGACCTTGCCGTTCGGCGTGCAGGACGTGCAGGGCGATGGCCGCGATATCGAAGAGGCCGAGCAGCACCTGGACGCGACGCTGGCCGTGCGCGTGCGTGAGCAGGCGCGGTTGTTGGGCGTGAGTGCGGCGAGCCTGATGCACCTGGCCTGGGCGCAGGTGCTGGGGCTGGTGTCCGGGCGCGATGATGTGGTGTTCGGCACTGTATTGATGGGCCGTATGCAAGCGGGTGAGGGCGCCGACCGGGCGCTGGGCATGTTTATCAACACCTTGCCGCTGCGGGTGAATGTCGCGGCGGGTGCCGCCGTGGCGGTCAAGGCCACCCATTCACGTTTGAGCGCCTTGCTGGGGCACGAACACGCGTCCCTGGCGCTGGCCCAGCGTTGCAGCGGCGTGCCGACCAGCGTGCCGCTGTTCAGTGCCTTGCTCAATTTCCGCCACAGCCGCTCCGACGAAATGGCCCGCGATGGCCACGGTATCTGGGAAGGCGTGCAACTGCTGGGCGGTGAAGAACGGAGCAACTACCCGCTGACCTTGAGCGTGGATGATTTTGGCGCAGGCTTTGGCCTCAGCGTGCTGGCGCTGCCGCAGATCGGCGCCCAGCGCCTGTGCGGCTATATGCAGAACGCCGTGGAGCAACTGGTCGAGGCCCTGGAAAACGCCGCCGATACCGCGCTCAACCGCCTGCCGATACTGCCGTCGGCCGAACGCGACACCCTGCTGCGCGAGTTCAACGCAACGGCTGCGGATTTCCCCACCGGGCACACCCTGCACGGTGCCTTTGAAGCCCAGGTCGAGCGCCAGCCCCATGCGATTGCGCTGCAGCAGGGCGCGCTGTCGCTGACCTATCAGCAGCTTAATCAGCGCGCCAACCAACTGGCCCATCACCTGCTCACGCTCGGCGTACAGCCGGACGACCGCGTGGCGATCTGTTGCCGACGTGGCCCGCAGATGCTGATCGGGCTGCTGGGCATTCTCAAGGCCGGCGCCGGTTATGTGCCAGTCGACCCGGCTTACCCTGCCGAGCGCATTGCTTATCTGTTGCAGGACAGTGCGCCGGTGGCCGTGCTGGCCGAGTCCGGCACTCAAGCGTTGCTGGGCACGTCCGCCACAGTGGACCTGCTGGGCGAAAGCTGGCAGCACCACGCCGTCAGCAATCCCCAGCTCGCAGCGCTGACCCCGGCGCACCTGGCCTACGTCATCTACACCTCCGGCTCCACCGGCCAGCCCAAAGGCGTGATGGTGGAACACCGCAACGTGGAAAACCTGGTGCACTGGCACTGCGAAGCCTTCGGCCTGGACGCGCGCAGCCATACCAGCAGTGTCGCCGGTTTTGGCTTTGATGCCATGGCCTGGGAAGTCTGGCCGGCGCTGTGTGCCGGTGCAACCCTGCACTTGCCGCCTGCCACGGTGGGCAGTGAAAACATCGACGAACTGCTCGCCTGGTGGCTGGCGCAGCCGCTGGACGTCAGCTTCCTGCCCACGCCAGTGGCCGAATACGCCTTCAGCCGGCACCTGCAACACCCGACGTTGCGCATCCTGCTGATCGGCGGCGACCGTCTGCGCCAGTTCAACCAGGAGCGGCGTTTTGCGCTGATCAACAACTATGGGCCGACCGAGGCCACGGTGGTTGCCACCTCCGGCCGTGTCCGTGCCGGGCAGGCGCTGCATATCGGCCGGCCGGTGGCGAACGCCAGCACCTACTTGCTCGATGCACAGCTGCGCCCGGTACCGGTGGGCGTGGCCGGTGAGCTGTACGTGGGCGGCAGCGGCGTGGCGCGCGGTTACCTGAACCGTGCGGACCTGACCGCCGAACGCTTCCTGCAAGACCCGTTCAACCCTGGGCGCATGTACCGCACCGGCGACCTGGCGCGTTGGTTGCCCGACGGTAATATCGAGTACCTGGGCCGTAATGACGATCAGGTCAAAGTGCGTGGCGTGCGCGTGGAGCTGGGCGAAATCGAAAGCCGTATGGCGGCAGTGGAAGGCGTTGGTGCGGCCGTGGTGCTGGTGCGCGAAGGGCGCCTGATTGCCTGGTTCACTGAACACCAGCCGCTGGCGATCGAGACCCTGCGCGCACAATTGCAGGCGCAACTGCCCGATGCGCTGGTGCCCGCCGCTTACGTGAGGCTCGACGCGTTGCCCCTGACCGCCAACGGCAAACTGGATCGCAAGGCCTTGCCGGAACCTGATCAGACGGCATTGCTCTCCCGCGACTACGAAGCGCCCCAGGGCGCAGTGGAAACCACCCTGGCGCGGATCTGGGCCGAGGTGTTGCAGGTCGAACAGGTCGGCCGTCATGACCACTTCTTCGAACTCGGCGGCCATTCATTGCTGGCCGTGAGCCTGATCGAACGCATGCGTCAAGCGGACCTCAGCGCGGATGTCCGTGTGTTGTTCAGCCAGCCAACCCTGGCCGCGCTGGCGGCTGCCGTGGGCAGTGGCCGCGAAGTGCAGGTGCCGGCCAACCGGATTGCAGCGGATTGCGTGCGTATCACCGCTGACATGCTGCCCTTGGTGGATATCGACCAGTCGACCCTCGATCAAGTCGTCAGCCGCATCCCCGGCGGTGCCGCCAACGTGCAGGATATCTACCCGCTGGCGCCGTTGCAGGAGGGCATTCTTTACCACTACCTCACCGCCGAACAGGGCGACCCGTACCTGCTGCAATCGCACCTGGCCTTCGACAGCCTCGAGCGCCTGCAAGCCTTTGCCCAGGCGCTGCAACAGGTGATCAACCGCCATGACATCCTGCGCACCGGCGTGGTCTGGGAAGGCCTGGCGCAACCGCTGCAAGTGGTATGGCGTCAGGCTCAATTGCCGCTTGAAGAGCTGCAGTTGCAGGGTGATGTGCTCGCCGGCCTGCACGAGCGTTTTGATGCGCGGCGTTATCGCCTGGACATCAGCCAGGCGCCGCTGATCTGCCTCAAGTACGCCAAGGACCCGGCCAACCGGCGCGTGGTGGTGGTGTTGCTCTATCACCATATTGCGCTGGACCACACCGCGTTCGACGTGGTGCTGCGTGAGATGCAGGGGCACTTGTTGGGGCACGCCGCCCCGACGGTGGCGCCGATGCCGTATCGCAACTACGTGGCCCAGGCGCGATTGGGCGTCAGTGAGCAGGAACATGAGGCGTTCTTCCGCGAGATGCTCGCCGATGTGGATGAGCCGACCTTGCCGTTCGGCTTGCAGGATGTGCGCGGCGACGGCAGCGCGATTGAGGCGTTCAGCCTGCACCTGGACAGCGACCTCAACCGCCGCCTGCGGGCCCAGGCACGTTTGCTCGGCGTGAGCACGGCAAGCCTGTTCCACCTGGCCTGGGGCCAAGTGCTGGCGGCCACTTCAGGGCGCCACAGCGTGGTGTTCGGCACCGTGCTGGTTGGGCGTCTGCAAGGCGGCGAGGGCGCTGATCGCGCGCTCGGGGTGTTTATCAATACCTTGCCGCTGCGCCTGGAGATCGACGCGCAAGGCGCACGCGATGCCGTGCGTGCCACCCACACGCGGCTCACGGCGTTGCTCGGCCATGAACACGCGTCCCTGGCCCTGGCCCAGCGTTGCAGTGGCGTGGCGGCCCCGGCGCCGTTGTTCAGCTCGATGCTCAACTATCGCCATCGCGGCGCCGCCACGCGCTCTGCCCAAGCGCAACACGCCTGGGAAGGCATGCAGACGCTGGCCAACGATGGCCGCACCAACTACCCGTTGACCCTGAACGTGGATGACTTGGGCGATGGTTACGATATCACCGCCCTGGCGCAGGTTGACGCGCAACGGGTGTGTGGTTACCTGCAGAACGCCTTGGCCGGGCTGGTTCAGGCCTTGGAACAGGCGCCGCACCAGGCGCTCAATCGCCTGTCGGTTCTGGGCGCCGAGGAACGCCAAAAACTGCTGGTAGCGTTCAACGCCACCGAGGTCGATTACAACCTCGACCAGACCCTGCACGGTTTGTTCGAAGCCCAGGTTGAGCGCACGCCGCATGCGGTGGCGGTCAAGGCCGGTGACCAGCAGTTGACCTACCGGGCACTCAACGAGCGCGCCAACCGCCTGGCCCATCATTTGCGCGAACTCGGCGTGCGGCCGGATTCGCGCGTGGGTATCTGCGTCGAGCGTGGGCTGGACATGGTGGTCGGCCTGTTTGCGATCCTCAAGGCCGGCGGCGGTTATGTGCCGCTGGACCCGGCGTATCCACTCGAACGCATCGCTTATATGCTGCAAGACAGCGCACCGGTGGTGGTGCTGGCCCAAGGCGCGACCCGCCAGTTGCTGGGCGACGTACCAGTGCTGGACCTGGATCACGTCACCTGGCAACACCAGAGCGCGAGCAACCCACAGGTGCCGGGCCTTACCGCCCGGCACCAGGCCTATGTGATCTACACCTCCGGCTCCACCGGCCAGCCCAAAGGCGTGATCAACGAACACGCCGGCGTGGTCAACCGCTTGCTGTGGATGCAGGACGCCTATGGCCTCAAGGCCCATGACGCGGTGCTGCAGAAAACCCCGTTCAGCTTCGACGTGTCGGTGTGGGAATTCTTCTGGCCGCTGTTCACCGGCGCACGGTTGGTGATGGCGCGCCCCGGCGGGCACAAAGAGCCGGCGTACCTGTGCGAGGTGATCGAGGCCGAGCGGATCACCACCTTGCACTTTGTGCCGTCGATGCTCGATGTGTTCCTGGCCCATGGCGATGTCAGCCAGGCCATAGGGCTGGCGCGGGTGATGTGCAGCGGCGAAGCCTTGCCGGGCAGCCTGGTGCGGCGCTTCAAAGCGCAACTGCCGGGGGTTGGCCTGTACAACTTGTACGGCCCGACGGAAGCGGCGGTCGACGTCACCGCGTGGAACTGCGCACGGCCCGACGTGCCGGACAACACGCCGATCGGCAAGCCGATTGCCAATACACGCCTGTACGTGCTGGACGCCCAGTTGCAGCCGGTGCCATTGGGGGTGGTGGGCGAGTTGTTCATCGGCGGCGTGCAAGTGGCGCGCGGGTATCTGAACCGCCCGGAACTGACCGCCGAGCGCTTCCTCAAGGACCCGTTCACCGACGGGCGCATGTACCGCACCGGCGACGTCGGCCGTTACCTGCCCGACGGCAATATCGAGTACTTGGGGCGCAACGATGACCAGGTGAAGATCCGTGGTTTGCGCATCGAACTGGGCGAAATCCAGGCGCGCTTGCTGGAGCATCCGCAGGTCAACGAAGCCGCCGTGGTCGCCCGTGAAGAGCGCCTGGTGGCGTACTACACCGGAACACACACTGACATCGACAGGCTGTGCACCCACCTGTTGCAGCACTTGCCGGACTTTATGGTGCCCGCGGTGTTTGTGCACCTGGAGGCATTGCCACTGAGCCCCAACGGCAAGCTCGACCGCAAGGCACTGCCGGTGCCGGGCATGGACGCACTGAGTGTGCGCGAATACGCGGCCCCCGAAGGCGACACCGAAATCCTCATGGCAGCGCTGTGGGCCGAGTTGCTCAACGTTGAGCGCGTTGGGCGCCATGACAACTTCTTTGAACTGGGCGGGCACTCGCTGCTGGCCGTGAGCTTGATCGGACGCCTGCGCCAGGCAGGCCTGGAAGCCGATGTGCGGGCGCTGTTCGAACAGCCGAGCCTGGCCGGCTACGCCGCCATTACCGAACGAATGGAGATCGTCCTGTGAGCATTTTTGAGTTATTGACCACACTGAAAACCAAGGACGTGCAACTGGCGCTCAAGGGCGAGCAGTTGTCGGTGCAAGGCAACAAACAAGCGCTGAGCGACCCTTTGATCCTGGCGGCGTTGCGTGAGCACAAAGCGGCTTTGATCGAACTGATCAAGGCCGGTGAATATTCGGCCTCCAAGGCCGGTGAAGTGCAGGTGCCGGCCAATGGCATCCCGACGGGGGCCGAGCACATCACCCCGGCCATGCTGACCCTGTCGATGTTAAGCCAGGACGAGATCGAGCGCATCGTGGCCACGGTCGACGGCGGTGTGGCGAATATCCAGGACATTTACCCGCTGGCGCCGTTGCAGGAGGGCATTCTGTTCCACCACGTCAGCGCCGAGCAGGGCGACCCCTATGTGATGCAGTCGCAGTTTGCGTTCGACAGCCTGGAGCGTTTCGAGGCTTTTGCCCAGGCGTTGCAAAGCGTGATGGACCGCCACGATATCCTGCGCACCGGGGTGGTCTGGGACGGTTTGCAGCAACCCTCGCAAGTGGTGTGGCGCCAGGCACGCCTGCCGGTGCAGGCGCTGCAATTGAACCCGGCCGACGGCGATATCGCCGCCCAACTGCACGGGCTGTTCGACGCTCGCCATTATCGTCTCGACGTGACCCAAGCGCCGCTGCTGCGCCTGGTGCGGGCCGACGACCCGCTGAACCAGCGCATTGTCGCCACCTTGCTGTTCCACCATATGGCCCTCGACCACAGCGCCCTCGAAGTGGTGTGCCATGAAATGCAGGCGTGCCTGCTGGGCCAGGGCGCGGCGCTTGGCCAGGCCGTGCCGTTTCGCAACTATGTGGCGCAGGCACGCCTGGGCATCAGCGAGCCGGAGCACGAAAGTTTCTTCCGCCAGATGCTCGGCGACATCAGCGAGCCGACCTTGCCATACGGCTTGCAGGACGTGCAGGGCGATGCCCGTGGCATCAGCGAAGTCAGCCTGCCTTTGCCCGCAGCACTCAGCCAGCGGTTGCGCGCGCAAGCCCGGCAATTGGGGGTGAGTGCCGCCAGCCTGTTCCATATGGGCTGGGCGCAGGTGTTGGCTGTGCTGGCCGGTAAAGAACAGGTGGTGTTCGGCACCGTATTGATGGGGCGCATGCAAGGCAGCCATGCCACGGATCGGGCGCTGGGCATTTTCATCAACACCTTGCCGTTTCGCGTCGACGTAGACGCCCAGGACGTGCGCGCCGGGGTCAAGGCCACCCACGCGCGGCTCACCACCTTGTTGCGCCATGAACACGCGCCGCTGGCCCTGGCCCAACGCTGCAGCGGGGTAGTGGCGCCGACGCCGCTGTTCAGTGCCTTGCTCAACTATCGCCACAGCGCCCCGGCCGCGAGCGCCGAAGCCGTGTCGGCCTGGCACGGGATCGCCGCGCTCAGCGCCGAAGAGCGCACCAACTACCCGCTGACCCTGAGTGTGGATGACCTGGGTGACGGCTTTGGCCTGAGCCTGCTGGCCAGCCAGCGGGTCGACCCGCAGCGTGTGTGCGGCTACCTGCAAACCGCCCTGGAAAACCTGGTGACGGCGCTGGAGCAGGCACCGCACACCGCGCTCAATCAGCTGTCGGTGGTGCCCGCCGCCGAGCGGCAGTTGCTGCTTGAGCAGTTCAACGCCACCCAGGTCGATTTCGCTCACGGCAGCACCTTGCACGGCCGCGTCGAAGCCCAGGCCGCGCTCACGCCGGACGCGATCGCCGCCGTGCAGCAAGGCCGCCAACTGACCTACGCCGAACTCAACCAGCAAGCCAATCTGCTGGCCCATCACCTGTTGGCGCTGGGGGTCAAACCCGACGACCGCGTAGCCATCATCGCGCGGCGTGGCCTGGACACCCTGGCCGGGTTGCTGGCCATCCTCAAGGCCGGTGCCTGCTACGTGCCGGTGGACCCATCGCACCCGGCCGAGCGCCTGAGCTACCTGCTGAGCGACAGCGCCCCGGTGGCGGTGCTGACCCAACAGGCATTGCTTGAGCGCTTGCCTGCGCTGGACGCGCCGGTGATTCAGTTGGACCGCTACACCTGGCAGCACCATTCAGCCAGCAATCCGAAAGCCGCCGTCAGCCCTTCGAACCTCGCCTATGTGATCTACACCTCCGGCTCCACCGGCCTGCCCAAAGGGGTGATGGTGGAGCACCGCACGGTGGCCAACCTGGTGGACTGGCATTGCCGCGCCTTCGACCTGTGCGCCGGGCGCCACACCGCCAGTGTCGCCGGCTTTGGTTTTGATGCGATGGCCTGGGAAGTGTGGCCGGCGCTGTGTGTCGGCGCGACCCTGCACTTGCCGCCGGCCACGGACGGCGCCGAAGATATCGATGCGCTGCTGAGCTGGTGGAGCGCGCAGCCGCTGGACGTGTGCTTTTTGCCCACGCCGGTGGCTGAGTATGCGTTCAGCCAGCAAATCGAACACCCTACATTGCGCACCCTGCTCATCGGTGGTGACCGCCTGCGCCAGTTTGCGCGGGCCCAGCGGTTTGAACTGATCAACAACTATGGCCCCACCGAAGCCACGGTGGTGGCTACTTCCGGCAAGGTCGAGGCAGGCCAGCCGTTGCATATCGGCAAACCGGTGGCCAATGCCACGGTGTACCTGCTCGATGAACAACAACGGCCGGTGCCGTTGGGTGTGGCCGGTGAGCTGTACGTGGGCGGCAAGGGTGTGGCGCGTGGTTACCTCAACCGCCCGGAACTGACCGCCGAGCGCTTCCTGCAAGACCCGTTCAACCCCGGGCGCATGTACCGCACCGGCGACCTGGCGCGCTGGTTGCCGGATGGCAATATCGAGTACTTGGGGCGCAACGATGATCAGGTAAAAATCCGTGGCGTGCGCATCGAGCTGGGCGAGATTGAAACCCGACTCGGCCAATTGCCCGAAATTCAGGAAGCGGTGGTGCTGGTGCGCGAGGACCGGTTGGTCGCTTATTTCACCCAGAACCCGCAACTCGACCCGCTGGCTGTGGGTGATATCCGTGCCCACCTGGTCGCGCATCTGCCGGGCTACATGGTCCCGGTGGCCTATGTGAAGCTCGAGGCGTTGCCACTCACCGCCAACGGCAAGCTCGACCGCAAGGCGTTGCCGGCGCCAGACATGGCCGCGGTGTTTACCCGCGACTACGCAGCGCCCGAGGGCGAGATCGAAAGCGTGCTCGCGCAGATCTGGGCCGATGTGCTGCAGGTGCAGCGTGTCGGGCGCCACGACCATTTCTTCGAACTGGGCGGGCACTCGTTGCTGGCGATGCGCATGGTGTCGCAAGTGCGCCAACGCCTGGGGGTGGAACTGGTGCTGGGCGACTTGTTTGCCAATGCAGAGCTGGCGGCGGTCGCTGAAGTGCTGGCGAAGTCGGCGCGCAGCACCTTGCCGGATATCCTGCCGGCCAATCGTGATGAAGATGTACCGCTGTCGTTCGCCCAGCAGCGCCTGTGGTTCCTGGCACTGATGGAAGGCGCCAACACCGCCTACAACATTCCCATCGGCCTGCGTTTACGTGGCCAATTGCATGTCGAGGCGCTGCAGCGCGCGCTGGCGCGTATCGTCGCGCGCCACGAAACCCTGCGCAGCCGCTTTGCCCAACAGGGCGACCAAGCCAAGGTTCTCATCGTACCGGCCGAAGAGATGCTGCCCCTGCAAGTGCAGGATTTGCGCCGCCACCGGCAACCGCAGCAGGCGCTGGATGCCTTGATTCATGGCGAGGCCTCGGCGCCGTTCGACCTGGAGCGCGGCCCCTTGCTGCGCGGGCGCCTGGTGGTGATGGCCGACGATCACCATGTGCTGCTGTTGACCCTGCACCATATCGTCTCCGATGGCTGGTCGATGGGCGTGCTCACCCGCGAGCTGATGGCGCTGTACCAAGCCTTCAGCCACGGCATGCCTGACCCGTTGCCAAGCCTGCCGATTCAGTACGGCGACTTCGCCGTGTGGCAGCGCTTGTGGCTGAGCGGCGAAGTGTTGCAGCGCCAAAGCGCCTATTGGCAACAGGCACTGGCCGGTGCGCCGGCCTTGCTCACGCTGCCCACCGACCGCCCACGGCCTGTGCAGCAGGACTACGCCGGCAGCAGCGTCGAAGTGCGCCTGGACGAACGCTTGACCGCCGGGCTCAAGGCCTTGAGCCAACGCCATGGCACCACGCTGTACATGACTTTGATGACGGCCTGGGCCTCACTGCTGGCACGGCTGTCCGGGCAACAGGAGCTGGTAATCGGCACGCCGGTGGCCAACCGTACCCGCAGCGAGGTGGAAGGGCTGATCGGCCTGTTCGTCAACACCCTGGCGGTGCGCATCGACACCTCGGGCGAGCTGAGCACCGAGGCCTTGCTGGCACGGGTCAAGGCGCTGACGCTGGCAGCCCAGGCGCATCAGGACTTGCCGTTCGAACAGGTGGTGGAAATCACCCGGCCGTTGCGCAGCCTGGCCCACAGCCCAGTGTTCCAGACCTTGCTGAGCTGGCAGGACAGCAGCGCGCCGACCCTGGCCTTGGGCGACCTGGCCCTGGAAGGCATTGTCGAGAATAGCCACTTTGCCAAGTTCGACCTGTCGCTGAACCTGGGGGAAGTGCAGGGCAGCATTCTCGGCGCACTGGAATTTGCCGTGGCGCTGTTTGATGAGTCGACCGTGCAGCGTTACGCCGGCTATTTCACCCGCACCTTGCAGGCCATGGTCGATAACGACCAGGCGGTGCTGGAACATGCGTCGTTGGTGGATGAGCGTGAGCGTCAGCACCTGCTGGTCGACTTCAACGCCACCGCAGTGGCCTACAACCTCGACCAGACCCTGCACGGGATGTTTGAAGCGCAGGTGACGCGCACGCCGAACGCGATTGCAGTGAAGGCGGGCGAGCAGCAACTGACCTACGCCGAACTCAATGCGCAGGCTAACCAGTTGGCCCATCACTTGCTGGCGCTGGGCGTACAGCCGGGTGCGCGGGTGGCTATCTGCGTGGAGCGCGGCCTTTCAATGGTCATTGGCCTGTATGCGATCCTCAAGGCCGGCGCTGCGTATGTGCCGCTGGACCCGGCCTATCCGCAGGAGCGCCTGGCCTACATGCTGCAAGACAGTGCGCCGCGGGTGGTGCTGGGCCAAGGTGCGACCCTGGGCTTGCTGGGCGAGGTAGCGGTGGTCGATCTGGACCAGCCAAGCTGGCAGCACCTGCCCGCAGGCAACCCTCAGGTACAGGGCGTGAGCGCCTATGTGATCTACACCTCCGGCTCCACCGGCCTGCCCAAAGGTGTGATCAACGACCACGCCGGGGTGGTCAACCGACTGCTGTGGATGCAGGACGCATACGGCCTTAACGCGCAGGATTCGGTGCTGCAGAAAACCCCATTCAGCTTTGACGTCTCCGTGTGGGAATTCTTCTGGCCGCTGTTTACCGGCGCGCGTCTGGTGATGGCGCGCCCAGGCGGGCACAAAGAGCCCGAATACCTGTGCGAAGTGATCGAGGCCGAACAGATCACCACCTTGCACTTTGTGCCGTCGATGCTCGATGTGTTCCTCGCCCATGGCGATGTCCGCCAGGCGGCCGGGCTGGTGCGGGTGATGTGCAGCGGCGAAGCCTTGCCGGGCAGCCTGGTGCGGCGCTTCAAGCAGCAACTGCCGGGCAGCGAGTTGCATAACCTGTACGGGCCGACCGAAGCGGCCGTCGACGTCACGGCCTGGAACTGTGCAGGCCCGGTGACCCCGGACAACACGCCGATCGGCAAGCCCATCGCCAACACGCGCATGTACCTGCTCGACAGCCAATTGCAGCCGGTGCCGCTGGGTGTGGTGGGCGAGTTGTTTATTGCGGGTGTACAAGTGGCGCGCGGCTATCTGAACCGGCCGGAATTGACTACTGAGCGTTTCCTTGACGACCCTTTCATGCCGGGGCGCATGTACCGCACCGGTGATGTCGGGCGTTACTTGCCGGACGGCAATATCGAGTACCTGGGGCGCAATGATGACCAGGTGAAGATCCGTGGTTTGCGCATCGAACTGGGTGAAATCCAGGCGCGGCTGCTTGAGCATCCGCAGGTCAACGAAGCCGCCGTGGTCGCCCGTGAAGAGCGGCTGGTGGCGTACTACACCGGCACGCCGAGCGACATCGACGCGCTGCGCGGCCACCTGCTGCGGCATCTGCCGGAGTTTATGGTGCCGGCGATTTTCGTGCATCTGCAGGCGTTGCCGCTCAGCCCCAACGGCAAGCTCGACCGCAAGGCGCTGCCGGCGCCGGGCCTGGACTCGGTGGCGGTGCGAGCGTATGAGGCGCCCCAGGGCGATACCGAAATCGCCTTGGCCAGCCTGTGGGCCGAACTGCTCAATGTTGAGCGCGTGGGCCGTCACGACAACTTCTTCGAACTGGGCGGGCATTCGCTGCTGGCCGTCAGTTTGATGGGGCGCATGCGCCGTCTGGGCTTGTCGGCGGATGTAAAGGTGCTGTTCGGCCAGCCGACGCTCTCGGCGTTGGCGGCGGCGCTGGGCGGTGGGCACGAAGTGGCGGTGCCGGCCAATGGCATTGTCGAAGGCTGCACCCACATCCGCCCGGCTATGCTGCCCTTGATCGCGTTGGACCAGGCCGCCGTCGACCGCATCGTCGCGTGCATTCCCGGCGGTGCGGCGAATGTGCAGGATATCTACCCGCTGGCGCCGTTGCAGGCCGGCATTTTGTACCACCATCGGGCGGTGCTTGACGGCGATGCCTACCTGTTGCGGGCGCAGTTTGCCTTCGACAACCGTCTGCGCCTGGACGCCTTTGCCCAGGCCTTGCAGGCGGTGATCCAGCGGCATGACATCCTGCGTTCCTCCTTCCATTGGGAGGGCCTGGAAGAACCGGTGCAGGTGGTGTGGCGTGAGGCCTCGCTAAGCGTTGAAACCGGTGCTGTGCCACAGCGCCTGAACCTTTCGCAAGCGCCGTTGATGCGCCTGATATATACCGAGGAACCGCAGCGCGTGGTGGCCACGTTGCTGTTCCATCATTTGGTGATGGACCATATCGCGCTGGACATCCTGCAGCATGAAATGCAGGCGTTTCTGCTCGGTACCCAGCACACCCTGGACGCGGCCGTGCCGTATCGCAACTATGTGGCCCAGACCCGCCTGGGCGTTGACGATCACGAAACGTTCTTGCGCGAAATGCTCAGTGAGATCGACGAGCCCACCGAGTTTGAAAACCTGGGTGTCGATCAAAAGGCTCAGTTGGCAATCGACCCTCAGTTGAGCCGGCGCCTGCGTACCCAGGCCCGTCAGGCAGGTGTGAGTGCTGCCAGCCTGATGCACCTGGCCTGGGCGCAGGTGCTGGGCAAGGTCAGTGGCCGCGAACAGGTGGTGTTCGGCACTGTAATGCTCGGGCGCCTGCAAGGCGGCGAAGGCGCCGAGCGGGCCATGGGTGTGTTTATCAACACCTTGCCGCTGCGCGTCGACCTGGGCGAACACTCGGTACGCGCCGCACTGCGCGCCACCCATGCGCGCCTGACCCAATTGCTCAGCCATGAACATGCACCGCTCGCGTTGGCCCAGCGCTGCAGCGGCGTGCCAGTAGGGACGCCGTTGTTCAACGTGCTGTTCAACTACCGTCACAGCGCGCCGCACACGGGTGGCGTGGCCGAGGCATGGCAGGGGATTGCGCTGCTCGGTGCCGAGGAACAGACCAATTACGGGGTGTCGGTGAGTGTCGATGACCTTGGCGAGGGTTTCGGCCTCACCGCCATGGGGCAGGGCGCCCGGCGGTTGTGTGATTACCTGACTATCGCACTGGAACAGGTGGTTGAAGCGCTGGAGCAGCACAGCGAGACGGCCATCAGTTGTCTGCCGATCCTGCCGACAGCCGAGCGCCAACAGCTGGCGGATTTCAATGCCACGGCGCGCACCTTCCCCCGCGAGCATACGGTGCAGCGCTTGTTTGAAGCCCAGGCCCAGGCACGGCCTGACGCGATAGCGGCGTTGCACGGTGATGCGGTGCTGAGCTACGGCGAACTCAACACCCGCGCCAACTGCCTGGCCCATCACCTGATGAGCCTGGGCGTGCGCCCGGCCGATAACGTCGCAATCCTGCTGCCGCGCTCCCTGGACCTGCTGGTCAGCCAACTGGCGATCCTCAAGTGCGCGGCGGCCTATGTGCCGCTGGACATCAACGCACCCGCCGAACGCCAGAGCTTCATGTTGCAGGACAGCGGCGCGAGCTGGCTGTTGACCCGCAGCGACGCGGCGCTGGAGCACCCGGCGCGGCGCCTGGACCTGGACACCCTCGCCCTTGACCCGCAACCGAGCCACAACCCCGACCTGTCGCAGTCCTCGGACAGCGTGGCGTACATCATGTACACCTCCGGCTCCACGGGGACGCCCAAGGGCGTATTGGTGCCCCATCGCGGCATCACGCGGCTGGTGCTCAACAACGGTTACGCCGACTTCAACGCCGCCGACCGTGTGGCGTTTGCCTCCAACCCGGCGTTCGACGCCAGCACCATGGACGTGTGGGGCGCGCTGCTCAACGGCGGCCAGGTGCAGGTGATTGACCATTGCACCTTGCTCGAGCCGGTTGCATTCGCCAATGCGCTGCAGGGTGCGACGGTGCTGTTCGTGACCACCGCGTTGTTCAACCAGTACGTGCAGATGATCCCCGAGGCTCTGGCCGGCTTGCGCATTTTGCTCTGCGGCGGCGAGCGTGCCGACCCGGCGGCATTCCGCAGCCTGCTGGCGCAGGCGCCGGGCTTGCGCCTGGTGCATTGCTACGGGCCGACCGAAACCACCACTTACGCCACCACTTACGAAGTGCGTGCGGTCGCCGCCGATGCGGACAGCGTGCCGGTCGGCCGACCGATTTCCAACACGCAAATCCACGTGCTGGATGCGTATTTGCAGCCACTGCCCGTGGGCGTCACGGGTGAAATCTGCATCGGCGGTGACGGCGTAGCCAAGGGCTATTTGAACCGCCCGGAGCTGACGGCCGAGACGTTTGTCGACGACCCGTTCAACCCGGGCGCCTTGATGTACCGTACCGGCGACCTAGGCCGCTGGACGGCGGACGGCTTGCTGGAGTGCATCGGGCGTAACGACGACCAAGTGAAGATCCGCGGTTTCCGTATCGAGTTGGGCGAGATCGAAGCACGCCTGGCGACCTTCGCCGCGATCCAGGACGTGGTGGTGCTGGCCCGTGAAGACGTGCCGGGCGACAAGCGCCTGGTGGCGTATTTCACCTGGGCTGGCGAGCCTGTGGAGATCGACAGTGTGCGTGCGCACCTTCACGGCCAATTGCCGGACTACATGCTGCCGTCGGCCTATGTGCCGCTGGTGCAGTTGCCGCTGACGGCCAATGGCAAGATCGATCGCAAAGCCTTGCCGGTTCCGGCGTTGGAGGCCTTGCTCAGCCGCGACTTCGAAGCGCCGGCCGATGCTTTGGAGCAGTCGCTCGCCGGCCTGTGGGCCGAGGTGTTGAAACTTGAGCAAGTGGGTCGACATGACAGTTTCTTTGAACTGGGCGGCCACTCGTTGCTGGCGATTCGACTGGTCAACCTGATGGAGGCGGCGGGGTTGCAGGTGTCGCTGGCCGAGCTGTTCCAGCACGTCAGCGTGGCCTCGGTGGCGGCGATGCTGCGTCAGCGTACCGGCGAGCCGGTGCGCGACACCTCGCTGATCACCGTGCGCAGCAGCGGCGCGCAGCCGCCGTTGTTCCTGGTGCACGAGTTCAGCGGCATGGACGTGTATTTCCCGGCGTTGGGCCAGCACTTGCCCGGTGACTATCCGATCTACGGCCTGCCGGGCGCGGCACTGGGCGAGGCGCACCTGAACACCATGGAAGGCTTGGCGGCGCGCATGGTCGGCCTGATCCGCCAGGTTCAGCCGCACGGGCCTTACCGCGTGGCGGGCTGGTCGTTTGGCGGCGTGTTGGCCTATGAAGTGGCGATGCAACTGCTGGGGCTGGATGAGCCGGTGGCGTTCCTCGGTTTGATCGACAGCTATGTGCCGCGCATGACCGATCAGGGCAAGGCGCGCTGGAGTGGGCCGGATGCCCTTAAACGGCATTTGCTGTTGCAGTGCACGGCGTATTGGAAAGCACAGGGAGGCGTGGATGAACTGGCGAACCTTGAACAGCTTGAAGCGGGCATTGGACAGCTGGACTTTGCGGGTCTGCTGCAACGCTGTCGCGATCAAGGTCTGCTATACGCGCAAATGGCAGCGGCTACGGACGCGGACCTCTTGAGCTTTATTGAGCGGGAAGTCGGCCACGGGCATGCGCTGGCGCACTACAGCCTGTTCCCGCTGCCGGTGCCGGTGCATCTGTTCAGTGCCCGCGAGCGGCCGACCGAGCTGTCGCGGCGCAGTGAATCGCTGGGTTGGGAAGCCGCCTTGGCGCCTGGGCAATTGCGCCGGGTCGAGGTGCCGGGTGATCACCAGAGCATGATGCAGGCACCGCATATTCAAGGCTTGGGCGCGGCGATGGCTGAGGCCCTGGCCGTGAGTGCGCCGGTGACGCAAGCGCTGCATCAACCGGTGTTGCGCATTCAGAGTGGGCGTGCGGGCCATGCGCCGGTGTTCTGCGTGCCGGGAGCGGGGGACAGTGTTACCGGGTTTGTCGGGTTGAGCGAGGCACTCGGGCGGGACTGGCCGCTGTTCGGCTTGCAGCCGCGCGGGCTGGATGGCGAGGCGGTGCCCCATAGCCAGGTGGAAGCGGCGGCGCAGTGTTACCTGGCGGCGCTGGCGCAAGAGTGCCCGCGCGGGCCGGTGCATCTGGTCGGGCATTCATTTGGTGGCTGGGTCGCGCTGGAGATGGCGCTGCGCTTGCAGGTGATGGGCCGGGAGGTGGCGTCGTTGACGGTGATCGACAGTGAATCGCCGGGTGGTCCGGGCAAGCCGTATTCGACCACCGCAGCGCTGTTGCGCTTGATCGAGGCCATGCAGTTGTCGGCGGGCAAGTCGCTGGGCATTGACCGGCTGGATTTTGCCGGGCGCGATGAGGTGGCGCAGCAGCAGTGGCTGCACGCGGGGATGGTGAGCGTGGGGTTGTTGCCGGGGCGTGCCAGTGTGGATGCGATGGCGGGGCCGGCGCGGACTTATGCGGCGGCGTTGCGCACGGTGTATCGGCCGGTGCAGCGGTTCAACGGGGTGGTGCGGTTGGTGCTGGCGCAGGATCCGGCGTTGGATGCGGCAGGTAATCAGCGTGAGCAGGGGTTGATGGTGGAAGGGTGGCGGCGCCAGGGGAACGGGTTGCAGGTTTGGTATGGCGCGGGGAATCACTTTACGTTGCTTAAGGCACCGAATGTTTTGGGGTTGGCGCGGTGGTGGCTGGAAGGGGTGGTGGTTGGGGAGGTGGTGTCGTGAAGTTTCGCAAAACAGCGGTGTTCTTGGCGTTGGCGGTTGCAGCAGGTCTGATTATCTATACGGTGCAGGCACCCGCCGACGCGCCGCAGTACCTCACTGCCACGGCTGAGCGCGGTGATATCGAGAATGCGGTGTTGGCCACCGGTTTGCTCGAAGGCATCAAGCAGGTCGACGTCGGCGCGCAGGTGTCGGGGCAGTTGAAGTCGCTCAAGGTCAAGGTCGGCGACAAGGTGAAGAAGGGCCAGTGGTTGGCGGAGATCGATCCGCTGATCCTGCAGAACACCTTGCGCAAGGCCCAGGTGGATGAGGAAAACCTGCAGGCCCAGCGCCGCGCCACGGCGGCGCAGCTCAGGCAGGCCAAGTCGGTGTATGAGCGCTACAAGGACTTGCAGGTGGATGAGTCGGTATCGCGTCAGGATTTTGAAGATGCCGAGTCCACGTTCCAGGTGCAACAGGCCAACCTGCTGTCCCTGGATGCGCAGATCAAAAGCGCGCATATCCAGATCGACACCGCCAAGGTCAACCTGGCGTATACGCGCATCGTCGCGCCCATCGACGGCGATGTGGTCGGCATCGTCACCCAGGAAGGCCAGACCGTGATCGCCAACCAGTTGGCGCCGGTACTGCTCAAGCTGGCGGACCTGGACACCATGACCGTCAAGGCCCAGGTGTCGGAGGCCGATGTGATTCATATCAGCCCTGGCCAGCAGGTGTATTTCACCATTCTGGGTGAAGCCGACAAGCGCTACTACGCCAAGCTGCGCGGCACGGAGCCGGCGCCGCAGAACTTCCTCGAAACCCAGACTGCCGGCACGCCCAAGCAGAACACCGCGGTGTTTTACAACGCGCTGTTCGACGTGCCGAACCCGGACCATCGTCTGCGCATCGCCATGACCGCCCAGGTGCGCATCGTGCTCGACACCGCCCAGGCGGCGTTGATGGTGCCGGTGGCGGCGCTCGGCGCGCGCAACAACGACGGTACTTACCCGTTGCGGGTGCTGGACGCCAAGGGCAAGGCGCTGTCGCGGGATGTGAAGACCGGCATCAATAACAACGTCAAGGTGCAGATCCTGGAAGGCCTGGCCGAGGGCGACAAAGTCGTGATCGGCGATGCCACCCCAGCCGTAGCGGGGAACTGAGCCATGACCCAACCTCTGTTGGAGCTCAAGGGCATTACCCGCAGTTTCATGGCCGGCGAGCGCGAGTTCATCGCGCTCAAGGGCATCGACCTGACGATTCATGCCGGCGAAATGGTCGCGATCATCGGCGCCTCGGGTTCGGGCAAATCCACCTTGATGAACATCCTCGGCGGCCTGGACTACGCCACCGCCGGCAGCTACAAGATCAACGGCATCGAGACCCGCTCGCTGGGTGATGAACAGTTGGCGGAGCTGCGCCGTGATTACTTCGGGTTTATCTTCCAGCGCTACCATTTACTCGCGCACTTGAGCGCCTTGCACAACGTGGAAATGCCGGCGATCTATGCCGGTACGCCCGAGAACCAACGGCACGGCCGCGCGCGCGACCTGCTCACGCGCCTGGGCCTGGCGGGGCACACCACCCACCGCCCGAGCCAGCTTTCCGGGGGCCAGCAACAGCGCGTGAGTATTGCCCGGGCGTTGATGAACGGCGGTGAAGTGATCCTCGCCGACGAGCCCACCGGCGCCCTCGACACCCACAGCGGCAAAGAGGTGATGCGCATCCTCGCCGAGCTGCACGCGGCCGGGCACACGGTGATCATCGTCACCCACGACCCCAAGGTGGCGGCGAACGCCCAGCGTATTGTCGAGGTGTGTGATGGCGAGATCGTCAGCGACAAGGCCAATGACAGTGAGGGCCTGGCGTTGCCCAGCGAGGCGCCCATCGAACCCAAGCGCAGCGGCGCCCGGCGTCTGGTGGCGAGCCTGGGGTTGTTCAAGGAAGCCTTCAATATGGCCTGGGTCGCGCTGATTTCCCATCGCATGCGCACCTTGCTGACCATGCTGGGTATCGTGATCGGCATCACCTCGGTGGTGTCGATTTCGGCGATCGGCGAGGGGGCCAAGCGTTATGTGCTCAAGGACATCCAGGCGATTGGCAGTAACACCATCGATATCTTTTCCGGCACCAGTTTTGGGGACAGTCGGGCGTCGGCCATCGAGACATTGATGCCGTCGGATGTGGAGGCGTTGAACCAGCTGTATTACGTCGACAGCGCCACGCCGGTGGTGGGGCGTAACCTGTTACTGCGTTTCGGCAATATCGACCTGGATGCGCAGGTGAACGGCGTCAGCGATCGGTATTTCAAAGTGAAGGGGCTCAAGCTCGAAGCCGGGATTGCCTTCAGTGAAAGTGACGCGCGGCGTCAGGCGCAGGTGGTGGTGATTGACCACAACACTCGGCATCGTCTGTTCGGCCCGAATGTGGACCCGCTGGGGCAGGTGATCCTGGTCGGCAAACTGCCGTGTACGGTGATCGGGGTGACGGCTGACAATAAAAACATGTTTGCCGCCAGCAAGGCGTTGAACGTGTGGGTGCCTTATGAAACGGCGGCGGGGCGCTTGTTGGGGCAGCGGCATCTGGACAGCATTACCGTGCGTATCAAGGATGGGCAGCCGAGCAAGGTGGTGGAAGACAACGTTAACAAGCTGATGCTGCAGCGGCATGGGACCAAGGATTTTTTTACCAATAACCTTGATAGCATCATGCAGACGGTGCAGAAAACCAGCCGCTCCCTGGCGCTGCTGTTGTCGCTGATTGCGGTGATTTCGCTGCTTGTGGGCGGGATTGGGGTGATGAATATCATGCTGGTATCGGTCACTGAGCGCACCCGTGAGATCGGGATTCGCATGGCGGTGGGGGCGCGGCAGTCGGATATTCGTCAGCAGTTTCTGGTGGAGGCGGTGATGGTGTGTTTGATCGGCGGGGTTATCGGGATTTCGTTGTCGTATGCCATTGGCTATCTGTTTTCGCTGTTTGTGAAGGAGTGGGAGATGGTGTTTTCGGTGGGGTCGATTGTGACGGCGTTTGCGTGTTCGACGTTGATCGGGATTGTGTTTGGTTTTGTGCCGGCACGGAATGCGGCGCGGTTGGACCCGATTGAGGCGCTGGCGCGGGATTGATTTTTGTTGGCAGCGTTTGATTGGGGTGGGGTGGTTTGCTGGTGTACATATCCGTTGCTGCGGTAACGGCGGCTTAGGGTTCCGCCCTTACGGCGGGTCACTTTTGGCAAACGCCCGGAATGCCGGCCCAGCCAAAA
>NZ_CVTT01000045.1:0-19942 GCF_900006605.1 Pseudomonas sp. 58 R 3
TGTGGGAGGACCCGCCACCTCTTCGATGTAGCGCTGTCGCGCATCAAACTGGTTCATCGTAAGGTTGAAGAACGCGGGCGGGGCAAAGGCCGTAACCAGCACTGGTGTGTCAGCACCCGAGTGGGAGAGTGGCCTGCACGGTATCGGCGTGGAGTCATTGTCGGCACAGCAAGCTGTGACCACGTATAAGAGAGTGAATCCGCTCGCCACCGTGTACCCCGCCCGCGTCATTCAATCCTGCGAGGAATTGTCATGACGCGCAAGAACCAAAAACGTTTTGAGGTCATCCACCCTGACTGCGCTGCCGTTGATGTTGGAGGCGGTGAACATTTGGCCGCCGTTGATCCGACCAAATGCGCTGACCCGGTTAAAAGGTTTTCAACCTTCACCGACGATTTGCACGCCATGGCCGACTGGTTTGAATCCATGGGCGTCAAGATGGTGGCGATGGAAGCAACCGGGGTTTATTGGATCCCGCTTTTTGAAATATTGGATAGAAGAGGTTTTAAGGTCTATCTGGTTAATTCGCGGGCAACGCGGCAGATAACCGGCCGAAAGTCCGATGTACTTGATTGCCAGTGGATCCTTCAGCTCATGACGCACGGCCTGCTGAGAGGCGCTTTTCGGCCCTCGGACGAAGTGTGCTCACTGCGTTCACTGGTCCGTCAGCGTAGTAATAAAGTTCGTGACCAAGCCAAAGCGCTTAATCGGATGCAAAAGGCGCTGGTCCAAATGAACATCCAGCTGGCTCAGGTCATCAGCAACATTGCCGGGGTGACGGGTATGAGCATTTTGCGAGCAATCGTTGAGGGCGAACGAGATCCAGAAGTGCTCGCCATGCTCAGAGACAAGCGTGTCAAAGCCGACCAGGCCACCGTCGCCCGTAGCTTGCGGGGTAATTGGCGAGCCGAGCATTTGCATGCGCTGAGCCAGGAATTGGCGGCTTATGATTTTCTGGAAAAGCAAATTGGTGAGTGCGACCAAGCCATTGCTCACGCACTGGAACGACTTCCAGTGCTTCAGGCGGATGTTGTCCCGCCCAGTAAAACACTGCGCAACCCACACCGCTCAAATGAGCAGCAACTGATTTTGCATCGCGCACTGAACAAGGTCATGGGCGTGGATTTGACCGCAATCCCAACCATAGGAATCGACACGGCTTTGGTTTTGGCCAGTGAATTGGGGGCGGATTTATCACGTTTTCCGACTTCGCAGCACTTCTGTTCGTGGTTAGGCCTCGCACCGCCGACGAGAATTTCGGGAGGAAAACCCCTTCCTGGAAAGACGGTGAAAGTGATTAATCGAGCTGCTCAAGCGCTGAAGCAAGCCGCCTCTATTGCACGTAACGACAAAAGTTTTATCGGTGCCAGCCACCGAGCGCGCCTGACCCGGATGGACACCTGTTGCGCGATTAAGGCGACAGCGCATCAACTGGCACGACTGATCTACGCGATGCTGACCAAAGGTCAGCCTTATGTTGAGAAAGGAATAGAGGAATTTGAAGAGCGTAGCCGGGACCGGCAACTGCGCGCCTTGGAGCGCAAGGCGCGAAAGTTGGGGTTGCAGCTGGTTAAAGCGGCTTGATTTTTAAGAGCAAAAACAATGAGTTATTTTTTGTTTGATAAGAGCTGGCTTGCCTGCGATGACGGTGTGTCAGGCAATGATGCGCTGTCTGGGCCAGCGCTATCGCAGGCAAGCCAGCTCCCACAGTTGATGTTCATTGGTTTAGAGCCTTGAAGACTATTTGCTGCACATCAACCTTTTTCGGGATCAGGCCGTTGGCGAAGAACAGGTCGGCGGTGCGTTGCTGGTTGGCGATATCGACGGCTTGCAGCGGGCGAATCGGCTCTGGCGAGCGGTGTTCGAAGTAGCTTTTGACCACGGCCGGTTGCAGGCCCAGGGTCTTGGCCATCAAGGCGATGCTTGCTTCGGGCTGGTCCAGGGACAGGCGCTGGGCTTTGCCGAGCGTCTTGATGATGGTGGCGACGGCGTGCGGGTACTGTTTGGCAAACGGGCTGTTGACCACAAAGAAACTGCCGGCCGGGTTAAGGCCCTGGCCGTCGCCCAATACGCGGGCCGCGCCATCGACCACGGCCGCCGAGTAGTAAGGGTCCCACACCACCCAGGCGTCGACTTTGCCTTGCTCAAACGCCGCGCGGCCGTCGGACGGCGACAGGTACACCACGTTTACATCCTTCCACTGCAAGCCCGCGCGCAGCAGGCTTTTGAGGAACAGGTTGTGTGCGCTGGAGCCCTTGAGCAACGCCACGCGATTGCCCTTGAGTTCGGCCACACTCTGGATCGTGCTGGCTTTGGGCACCAGCACTGCTTCGGTCTTGCCTTCATTGGGCTCGACGGCGAAGTACTGCAAGTCGATACCGGCGGCCTGGGCGAAGATCGGCGGGATGTCGCCGATATTGCCGATGTCCAGGCTGCCGGCGTTCAGCGCCTCGATCAGCGGCGGCCCACCGAGAAACTCGGTCCACTGCACCTGGGTGCCGGGCAGCGCCTCTTCGAACAGTTTGTGTTCGCGGGCCAGCACCATGCTCACCGAGCTTTTCTGGTAGCCGATGCGCAAGGTGGAAGGTTCGGCCGCAGACACCGCTGCCGAAAACACAAGTGAAGCCAGGACCACACTGAAAAACTTAACCATCATTGTTACCTCCGATCGTTCCCACGCTCTGCGTGGGTATGCCGCCAGGGACGCTCCGCGTCCCGCTCTAAAATCGTGACGCAGAGCGTCACGGGATGCATTCCCACGCGGAGCGTGGGTACGATCAGCTACAGGCCAGCTTTGACCTTGGCCGCGACATCCGCAGGCACCCATTGCTGCCACACGTGCGGCTGCTCTTTGAGGAACGCCAGCGCGACCTGGCGCGGCTGTTCACGTTTCTCGCTCATCTGCGCGAGGATGCCGTTGAGCAGGTCGATCGGCAGGTCGACTTTTTCAAAGAAGGTGACTAACTGTGGGTATTGCGCCTTGAAAGGCGCCGACACGCCAATCGCCAAATGCGCAGGCATCGAGCGGGTGCCGATGGGGTGCGGGTTGTTGGCGTCGGCCAGGGTTTTCCAGGCGTCGGCGTTGAACGGTGGTTCTTCAAGCTTGATCAGTTTGAAGCGGCCCAGTAGTGGCGTCGGCGACCAGTAGTAGAACACCACCGGTTTGCCACGACGGATCGAGGAGGCCACTTCAGCATCCAGCGCCGCGCCGGAGCCGGTACGAAAGTTCACGAAGGTGTCGGTCAGGCCATAGGCCTTGAGTTTCTGGCTGTTGACGATTTCCGAGGTCCAGCCGGTGGGGCTGTTGAGAAAGCGCCCTTTGCTCGGGTCTTCCGGGTCGCGGAACACGTCCTTGTAGCGCGCCAGGTCGGCCACCGACTTAAGCTGCGGCGCCAGCGGTTTGATGCCGCGCTCGGCATCGCCCTTGATCACGTATTCGGGCACCCACCAGCCCTCGGTGGCACCTTTGACCGTGTCGCCCAGGCCGAATACTTTGCCTTCAGCCTCGGCCTTGACCCACGCCGGACTGCGCCCGGCCCATTCTTCGCCGATCACCTGAATGTCGTCCTTGGCCAGGGCGGCTTCCAGGCTCACGGTACTGCCGGGCAGGGTGTCGGTAGGCAGGCCGTAGCCTTTTTCGACGATCAGGCGCAGCACTTCGGTGATCAGGCTGCCGCTTTCCCAGGTGATGTCGCCGAAGTGGATGGATTTGATGCTGTCGGCGGCCTGGGCTGGCTGTGTCAGGAGCGCCAGTGCCAGCAGCGAGCCACCGAGCAGGTGTTTAATGGTTTTCATGCAGAACCTCATTTTCCGGAACACAGGCAAGCCAGCTCCCACACTGGATCGGTGTGCCACTCACGTTGTTTAAAAGTCATAACTGAGCCGCGTGTAGCTGTATGGCTGGCCGGGCGGCTGGCGCAGGCAACGCTTGAGCGCACGGGCCATGTAGTCGCTGACCGAGCGTTGGGAAATGCCCAGTTCGGCGGCGATTTCGGGATAGGTCAGGCCATTGAGTTGCGAGAGCAAAAAGGTCGCCTTGACCTTGGCGGGCAAGCCGTCGAGCAGTTGGTCGATGGCCTGCAGGGCTTCGAGCACGTGCGCAAGGTCTTCGGGCGACGGTGCGTTGCAGGTTTCGTCGTTGTCCAGCGCATCGAGGTAAGCGCGTTCCAGGTCACGGCGACGCCACCGCTGGTACATCAAACGCTGGGCGATGGTGGTGAGCAACGCGCGCGGCTGACGAATCGGCAGCACGCCGGGTGAAGTCAGCAGGTGCACGAAGGTGTCGGCGGCGATGTCTTCGGCGTGTGCGCGGGAATCAAGGTGGCGGTGCAAACGGCTGCACAGCCAGTGGTAATGACTGCGGAACAATCCGCCCACGTAATCGCGGTGAGAAGTGTCGGCGCCGGACATAGTGGCTCCATCTGAGAGGGTTGCGCGTTATGTCCGGTGTTCCGGTGGAGCGATCCTAGCAAGGCTGCTTATTCTTTAATAATATTTAAAAGGTATTTTTATATAACCGATCGTTCCCACGCTCTGCGTGGGAATGCAGCCCTGGACGCTCTGCGTCTGCTCCTGAACGCATGACGCGGAGCGTCATAGGAGGCATTCCCACGCGGAGCGTGGGAACGATCAGCGTAGGTGCGGGTAGCCGGCATCGGCGGCTGTTTGCTGGTAGCCCAGAAGCACCTGGTAGTCGTCTTCGCTGGCGGGCAGGACTGCCTGAATGCCGAGGGTTTCGACTACATGTGGTAAATCCTGCAACGCTTGATTCATCACTTCACGAATGTGCGCGGCTTGCTCATCGTTCAAGTGCAGCGCGCCGATGAAGGGCAAGGTCGGGCTCGGCGCGCTGTGGGTGATGATGCGCAGCTCTGCTACTTCTTCGGGTGCGAAACGGGCGAGGTAGTCGTAGGTTACGCTGTCGATGGCGGCAAGGTCGGCGCGGCCTTCGCGCAGCCAGCGCAGGCTTTCACGGTGGGCGCCGCTGATGCCGACGCTGGCGAAGAAGCGGCCTTTGCGGTGCAGCGGTGCAAGGCGTTCGCGCAGCAGGTTCATGCCGCTGTTGGAGTCGTGGCCGTTGATCACGCCGCGGCTGTCGTAAAAGTCCGCGAGCTGCGTGCGCGGGGTGTCGTCGCGGGTCAGCAGCAGGCTGCAATGTTCGCCCTGCCGGCTGTGGGCCAGCTCATAGCGCGGGCGGCCGATCACGCGCACTTTGCCGCGCAGCTGGGTCATCAACGGGTAGCCGCAGGTTTGCGTCACCAGCAGTTCGGGTGCGAGCCACAGGCCTTTTAGGTCGAGGTGGTCAGCGTTGCGGCGGTTCAGGTTCAGGCGCTCGAAAATGCGCGTCAGCCACGCTTGGTTGGCCTGGTGCACCGCTGCGGGCGCGACGTACATCAATAACTCGGCGTAGTGGTCACTCATGGTCGTCTCTCACGCAAATGGGTGCCTTGGGCTGTCGATGGCCTTGAGGCCGTGGCGGCTGATCAACTGGCCATAACCGCGCACCAGGAAACCACCGCTGCGCGCCACCCATTGTTCGCGTCGCGCCCGGTAGACCGTGGGCAGCAGATACCAGGGCAACTTGGGCAAGTCGTGGTGCACCAGGTGCAGGTTGTTATTGAGGAACAGCCAGGTCCACGGCCAGGACGCTTCGTTGAGCACCGTGCGCTGTTCCGGCTGCAGGTGTGGGCGATGTTCATAGTAGGAACGGATCGACGCCAGGGACAAGGCCGGCGCGGTCACCAGCAGCAGGTAATGCCACACCGGGATGGCGCTGTACTGGTCAATAAAGCTCAGCATCAGGATTGTCACGCCGCCGTGGGCCAGCCACATCGGCCACACCTGGGGCAGGCGTTGGAGTTGATGACGTGCCAAACGGGCGATGGCCAGCGGCGATGCCAGCAGAAAACGGCCGAGTAGGGTTTTGGTCAGCCAATGCACGCCACGTTTGAATAACGAGCTGTTATCCCACTGGTGTCGATTGAGGTAGCGGCTTTCCGGGTCGATGCCCGGCAGAGTCAGGTCTTCGTCGTTGTGGTGCAGCAGATGGCTGTCGCGGTACAGCGTGTAGGGATACCACACGGCGAAAGGCGCGTAGCCGAGCAGTTTGTTGATCAGGGGCGAACGGGTGGGATGGCCATGCAGCAATTCGTGTTGCACCGACAGCCAGAGGGTCACCAGCGGGATCAGCAACACCGTGCTCAGCCACAGGCCCAACCAGTGGCTGGCGAACATCACGGCAAACCAGCCGGCGTACACGCCGATCAGCAACAGCCAGGTCGGCCACTCTGTGATTGCGGTAAAACTGCGTGCCAGGGCTTCGATTTCCCGGCGGTGGGTCAGATCAAGGTAGTTGGCCATCGGCAGCTCAGAGCAGGTGTTTCCTGCTCTGTGCAGTGAGGCGCAAAAATCTTGCAGATCGTTTGGTTCTAAGCTTGTAACTCAGTGCCCGAACAGGCCGGCTTCGGACTTCTTGGTTTTTTTCTCGGCGCGTTTTTCATCGGCGGTTTTTGCCGGCTTTTTCTTCGCGGCTTTCTTTGAATCCATACCTTTGGCCATGATGCATGCTCCACGTGAAGGGGATGTACACTGGGTATACCACCTATTGCCCGGCAGAAGGCGCTTATAATCGGCGGCCCTTGATTACGTTGCCCAAACACCATGCCCGAACTGCACCTCCAACTGCTGGCAGAGCCGCTGTGGCCGCTGCTGAACAAGTTTTACCGCAGCCATAACTCGTCGATGAAGGCGCTCAAGGGCGGGCGCTTGTGGGTGGCGCGCGACGGCGAGATTGTCGCCGGGCTGTGCCTGACGCCTGTGGTGGGCGGGCAATGGTTGACCGGCGTGTTTGTCGACCCGGCCTATCGCGGCCACGGGTTGGCGGCGCGGTTGATCGCTGCGGCAGTGGCCGATGTGGAAGGTACGGTGTGGCTGCTGTGTCATCCGGAGCTGGAAGGCTTGTATCAGCGCATGGGGTTTACCCAGGCAACCACCCTGCCTCAATCCCTGAGTGAGCGTCTGGTGCGCTATAAACGCAACAAACCAATGATCGCCATGAGCTTAGAACCGTTAGTGAGGACCACTGCGGATAATGTGTGATCGCCCCGTGCAAGGCCCGTGCTAGCCTCGACAGCACAGTGGCCCCTTACAGGATGATCATGAAAAACACGCTTGCAGCGCTGTCTCTTACCGCCCTCCTCGCTCCGGCTTTAAGCCAGGCAGCAGAGGCGCCGATTACCGCCGAGCAATACGCCAGCGTGTTGGCCGGCAGTTGGCGCGACCCGGCCAACAGCGCGCGTGACGGTTACCGCCACCCGCAGCAAACCCTGGAGTTCTTTGGCCTGAGCGCCAACCAGAGCGTGATCGAAATCACCCCGGGCGGCGGTTGGTTCAGCGAAATACTCGCGCCGCTGCTCAAGGACCACGGGCATTACATCGCCGCCGTGCAAGCCGCCAGCACAAGCGCTTATGCTGCGACGTCCGAACAGAACCTGAAAAACAAATTCGCCGCCGACCCTGCGCGCTATGCCAGGGCCGACGTCGTCGAGTTCAACCCCAAAGCTCCGGTATTCGGCAAACCGGCTTCAGTGGACGCCGTGCTGACCTTTCGCAATGTGCATAACTGGGTAGACGCGGGCACCGCACCGGCGACCTTCAGCGCGTTTTACACCGTGCTCAAACCCGGCGGTGTGCTGGGCGTGGAAGATCACCGGGCCAAGGACGGCGCGGACCTGGAAGCGATCAAGGACAGCGGCTACCTGACCACGGCGCAAGTGGTGAAGCTGGCGACGGACGCCGGGTTCAAGCTGGCCGGGCAAAGCGAGGTGAATGCCAACCCCAAGGACACCAAGGACTACCCGGGCGGCGTGTGGACGTTGCCGCCGTCGTTGCGGTATGGGGAGCAGGATAAGGCCAGGTATCTGGCGATCGGCGAGTCGGATCGGATGACGTTGCGGTTTATCAAACCCGTCAAATAGTTCGGTTGAAGTGCAATCCAAATGTGGGAGCCAGCTCCCACACAAGCCCGCTCCCACATTTTTATCTCAGTGTGCCTGAGGGCTACTCGTCAGCGTTTGGGTCCATATCCGGGAACATCACTTCGATAAACCCGAACTTGCTGAAGTCGGTAATCCGCGAGGGGTACAGACGGCCGATCAGGTGATCGCACTCATGCTGCACCACCCGCGCATGGAAGCCGTCGGCAACGCGCACGATCGGCTCGCCCTTGGGGTCGAAACCTTCGTAGCGAATCTGCTGGTAACGATCCACCGCACCGCGCAGGCCGGGCACCGACAGGCAACCTTCGTAGCCTTCTTCCAGTACCGGGCTGAGCGGCGTAATCAGCGGATTGATCAGGATGGTCTGCGGCACCGGCGGCGCGTCCGGGTAGCGTTCGCTGGCCTCGAAACCGAAGATCACCAACTGCAGGTCCACACCAATCTGCGGGGCGGCCAGGCCGACACCGCCGACGTGTTCCATGGTCTGGAACATGTCATCAATCAATTGCCACAGCTCAGGGCTGTCGAACATTTCCGGCGGAACCGGTGGCGCGATGCGCAGCAGGCGTTCGTCGCCCATTTTCAGGATTTCACGGATCATCGATCAGACTTCATCGGTAGTGGGCTTGGAGTGGTCCCGGCCGAGGCCTGAGACGTGTTGTTTCTCACCTGCGTGGCTGTCTTCATCGAATTCCTTTTCCCCTGGGTCCTTGCCTTCGGCCGACATATGCTCGATCACGGCATTCATCTCCGCGCCGAGCAACAACACGGCGGCGGAAATATAGAAGTACAGGAGCAGGACGATGATCGCACCGATACTGCCATACATGGCGTTGTAGTCAGCAAAGGTTTTGACGTAATAACCAAAGCCCAGTGAGGCGATGATCCACACCACCACGGCCAGTACCGAGCCTGGGGTGATAAAGCGGAATTTCTGCTCAACATCGGGCATCACGTAGTACATGAGGGCCACGGCGAACATCAGCAGAATCACGATCAAGGGCCAGCGCAGGATGGTCCACAGCGTGACCACGAATTCCTGCATGCCGATCTGCCCGGCGAGCCATTCCATCACCTGCGGCCCGAGCACCATCAACGCCGCGGCGGCCAGCAGCATGCCGGCAATGCCGACGGTGTAGAAGATCGACAGCGGGAAGCGCTTCCAGATCGGCCGGCCTTCGACCACGTCGTAGGCGGCGTTCATTGCGCTCATCATCAGGCGTACACCGGCCGAGGCGGTCCACAGCGCGATCACGATACCCACCGAGAGCAAACCGCCCTTGGACTGCTGCAACTGGTCGATCACCGGGTTGACCTGCTCCAGCGCCTGGGGCGGCAACACCAGTTCCGACTGCATGCGCAGCCAGGTGAAAAAGTCCGGCAAGTGCAGGAAACCGATCAGGGCAATCAGGAACAGCAGAAAGGGAAACAGCGAAAACAGCATCTGGTAGGCCAGTGCCGAGGCGTAGGTGGGCATTTCGTCATCGACGAATTCCTTGACGGTGCGCACCAGCACTTTGTGAAGCTTGAGGCCGTCTAGTACCGGAAAAATCATAGCGTCTCCTTTCGCCGCAAAAGGGTGAGGTCGTGGGCGACTCAGGGGCCGTTTTCTACATCAAAGTAGCCCATTTGGCGACTTTGAAACAATTTCCAAACTTTAGTTGCACGCTTCACACAAAAACGGCCATCCGTGGATGGCCGTCGGGCTGCGTGAATCCAGCCGGCGATTGAGTCTTACTTGACGGCTTTTTTTACCGCATCTTTGGTGTCGCCGACGGCTTTCTGCACTTCGCCTTTCTTTTCCTGAACCACGCCTTCTGCGCGCAGTTTGTCGTTGCCAGTCACTTTGCCAACGCCCTGCTTGATGTTACCAACGGCTTCGTTGGCCAAACCTTTTGCCTTATCCGATGTGCTGCTCATGGTATTTCTCCGAAAGAACAATCAAGGGTTTTGGTCATTACCTAAAGATTGACCGGCGGCCGTTCGGCAGAGTTTCAATTATTTTTCAGCGCGCATTTCATCGCAGCGAACAGGTTTGGCTTTATGTTTTGCCGCCAACCCACGAGAATGCCCGGCACATTCAGGCTATAACGCTGAATAACAGATCCCGTAGGAAGGTTATGAAACTCAATAAAGCACAGGCCATCGCCCGCAGAAACCAGGAACTGGGCGGTGCCGTACTCGGCGTCAACAACTGCCACTTCACCGACCTGGACAGCAAACGCAACATCTGGTGGTTCGACCTGCCGCTGGTGCGCATTGGTGTGGGCCAGTACGAGTGGGTTCACTTGTTGATGCACAACGCTGAAACTGACCAGTTGCTGCACCTGAAGGTGCCGACGGCGTTCCTGCGTGAACACATCGAAGGGCTGGTGGTGCGCAATGCGGGCAAGCGCAAGCCGGAGATTACCCTGGAGCTGAGCGCGGATAAGGATTCGTTCTTGAAGGATGTGCGCCCGGCCGGTGCTGGTGTGGGCTTTGCGCAGTTCTCCTTGTAGGAAAACGGAGCAAGCCCGCTCCCACATTTGGAATGTATTTCAATGCTGAAAGATCAGCAGCGATAAAAAACCCCGCATCAGCGGGGTTTTTTATCGGTTACTTTTTAAGGCCGAGCTTCTTCAGCTCTTCATCCCGCAACTCACGGCGCAGGATCTTGCCCACGTTGGTGGTCGGCAATGCATCGCGGAATTCCACGGCCCTGGGCACTTTGTAGCCGGTGACGTTGGCGCGCATGTGTTCCATCACTTGGTCCTTGGTCAGGGTCGCGCCTGGCTTGACCACGATAAAGATCTTGATGTGCTCACCGGATTTTTCATCCGGCACACCGATGGCCGCACATTGCAGCACGCCCGGCAAGGTTGTCAGCACGTCTTCCAGCTCGTTGGGGTAGACGTTGAAACCGGAGACCAGAATCATGTCTTTCTTGCGGTCGACAATGCGGATGTAGCCGTCTTGCTGGATGATCGCGATGTCACCGGTCTTCAACCAGCCTTCGCTGTCGAGCATTTCGGCGGTGGAGTCGTCGCGCAACCAGTAGCCCTTCATCACCTGCGGGCCTTTCACACACAGCTCGCCGGTTTCGCCCAGTGCCAATTCGGTGCCGTCGTCGGCGATGACTTTGCACAGGGTGGAAGGCACCGGAATGCCGATGGTGCCGATCTGGATATGCTGGATCGGGTTGACGGTGGCCACCGGGCTGGTCTCGGTCATGCCGTAACCTTCACAGATGCCACAGCCGGTCACAGCTTTCCAGCGCTCGGCCGCCGCCAGTTGCAGGGCCATGCCGCCCGACAAGGTGACTTTGAGCGCGGAGAAGTCCAGCTTGCGGAACGCCTCGTTATTGCACAGCGCCACGAACAAGGTGTTGAGGCCGACAAAACCGCTGAACTTCCACTTCGACAGTTCCTTGACCATCGCCGGCAGGTCGCGCGGGTTGCTGATCAGGATGTTGTGGTTGCCGATGAGCATCATCGCCATGCAATGAAAGGTGAACGCATAGATGTGGTACAGCGGCAGCGGCGTGATCAGGATCTCGCAGCCTTCGTTGAGGTTGGAGCCCATCAGCGCCTTGCACTGCAGCATGTTGGCGACGAGGTTGCGGTGGGTGAGCATCGCGCCCTTGGCCACGCCGGTGGTGCCGCCGGTGTATTGCAGCACGGCCACATCGCCGCTGGCGGGGCTGGCATCGTTGACCGGTTGACCGTGCCCCTTGGCCAGCACGTCGTTGAACTTGATCGCCTTGGGCAGGTGATAGGCCGGGACCATTTTCTTCACGTACTTGATGACGCTGTTGATCAGCAGCCGCTTGAACGGCGACAACAGGTCAGCAACTTCGGTGACGATCACGTGCTTGACGGCGGTCTTGGGCACGACTTTTTCAGCCAGGTGCGCCATGTTCGCCAGGCAAACCAGGGCCTTGGCCCCGGAATCATTGAATTGGTGTTCCATTTCCCGCGCGGTGTACAGCGGGTTGGTATTGACCACGATCAGCCCGGCACGGATGGCACCGAACACGGCCACCGGGTATTGCAGGACATTGGGCAGTTGCACGGCGATTCGATCGCCCGGCTTCAAGTCGGTATGCTGTTGCAGATAGGCGGCGAACGCGCCGGACAATTCGTACAGTTCACCGTAGGTGATGGTCTTGCCCAGGTTGCTGAAAGCCGGTTTGTCGGCGAAGCGCTGGCAGGACTGTTTCAGTACCGCCTGAATATTCTGATACTCGTCTGGATTGATGTCTGCAGCAATCCCGGCGGGGTACTTATCCTTCCAAAAGTCTTCGTTCATGGAAGCCCACTCCTCAGCGACGCGAATTCATCATCGCATTTGATGCGATTATTATTGGTGTATGTTTTTTTAGGTGAGTCTGGCGCTTTCAAGCAGGCCGAGAAGTCACAAAGCGCGCCGAGAGTAGCAGCTTTGCCAAGGGCCGCCTAGAGCCAAAAGAAGGCCCTACAGTCATAAACATGACTCAAGAATATCTAATGGTCATTTTTAGAGCAAAGATTCTATAAGCCAGGAAATGGCTCTGGAATGGGCCTTTTGAGGATAAACGCGGTCAAAATGTGGGAGCGGGCTTGCTCGCGAATGCGTTGGTTCAGTCAATACCTCTGGTGACTGATACACCGCATTCGCGAGCAAGCCCGCTCCCACGTGTTTGATTGCATTTCAATTCAAGCTCAGGCGATGTCGCGCAGCTCCCTGCGCAAAATCTTGCCCACCGGCGTCATCGGCAGCGACTCACGCAACACAATGTGCTTGGGCACCTTGTACCCGGTGAAGTTGGTTTTGCAGTACGCCTTTAATTCATCAACGCTCACGCCCTGGGCGCGCGCCACTACAAACAGTTTCACCGCCTCGCCGGTGCGTTCGTCCGGTACGCCGATTACCGCGCAGTTGGCCACGGCTGGATGCGCCATCACCACGTCTTCAATCTCGTTGGGGTACACATTGAAGCCCGAGACGATGATCAGGTCTTTCTTGCGATCGACGATGCTGACAAAACCATCGGTGTCGATCACCGCAATATCACCGGTTTTCAGCCAGCCTTCGGCGTCCAGGGTTTCGGCGGTGGCCACGGGTTGCTGCCAGTAACCCTTCATCACCTGCGGGCCTTTGATGCACAGCTCGCCGCGCTCGCCCAAGGGCAGCTCGCGGCCTTCATCATCAATCACTTTCATCGCCGTGCCCGGCACCGGTATGCCCACGGTGCCCAGCCGCGACTGGTTGCCGTAGGGGTTGGTGCTGGCCACCGGCGAGGTTTCGGTGAGGCCGTAGCCTTCGCCGATGGAGCAACCGGTGAGTGCCTTCCAGCGCTCGGCAGTGGCCTTGACCAGCGCGGTGCCACCGGAATTGGTGATCTTGAGGTGGGAGAAATCCAGGGTCTTGAAATCCGGGTGATCCATCAGCGCCACAAACAGCGTGTTCAGCCCGAGCAGGCAGGAGAACCGCCACTTTTTCAGCTCCTTGATAAACCCGCCGATGTCACGCGGGTTGGTGATCAGCACGTTGTGGTTGCCGGTCACCATCATGCACATGCAATTCGCGGTGAAGGCATAGATGTGGTACAGCGGCAGCGGCGCGATCATCACCTCCTGCCCTTCCTTCACCAGCGGCTGGCCATCGTCGGTGACCTGGGACATGCACGCCCGCGCCTGCTGCATATTCGCCACCAGGTTGCCGTGGGTGAGCATCGCGCCCTTGGCCAGGCCGGTGGTGCCGCCGGTGTATTGCAGCACGGCGATATCATCCAGGGTCACCGGGTGGCGAACCACCGCCTGGCCCGCGCCCATGCGCAAGGCGCGCTTGAACGACACCGCACGTGGCAGGTGGTAGGCCGGGACCATTTTCTTGACCTTGTCGACCACTGTATTGACCAGCCAGCCTTTGGCGGCGGGCATGAAGTCGCCCATCCTGGCTTCGATCAGGTAGTCGAGCTCGGTGTCGGTGCACACGTCCTGCACCCGCGAGCCGAACAGGTTGAGGTAGACCAGCGCGCGCACGCCGGCGTCCTTGAACTGGTGGCGCATCTCACGCGGGGTGTACAGCGGGTTGGTATTGACCACGATCAACCCGGCGCGCAAAGCACCGAACACGGCAATCGGGTAATGCAGCACGTTGGGCATCTGTACCGCGATGCGCTCGCCAGGCTTGAGGTCGGTGTGGTTTTGCAGGTAGCCGGCGAACGCGGCACTTTGGCGCTCAAGCTCGGCGTAGGTCAGGGTGATGCCCATGTTGCTGAACGCCGGACGGTCGGCAAAGGCTTTGCAGGAGCGTTCAAAGACTTCGATCACCGATTTGTAGGTCGTGAGGTCGATGTCATTGGGAACGCCCGCCGCGCGTTTGTCATTCCAGAAATCAGGTTGCATTATTCTTGTCCTCGTACCTGAGTGTGTCCGGCCGCTTTCTCATTGATATAAAAAGCGGAGCTTTGGGGACGTTAGCAGCTATGGCCAAACAGGCAAATACGCGCAACTGTGTCATTTATTGTATGAATCTTGCCCCTAACGTGTAGGCAGATACACCGGACCCGGCCAGATGAGCTATACACTGCAACGACCCCGAGCAAAGGAAGCGCTATGAACCACAGCACCTTCTGGCTGACCGCGAATGACCGCAGCCGCCTGTACGTCAATCAATGGCTGCCGGACGGGCCCGCCAAGGCCATGATCATGCTGTCCCACGGCATGGCCGAACACAGCGGGCGCTATGCGCGCCTGGCCGAAGCCCTGTGCGCAGCCGGCTACGGGCTGTACGCACTCGACCAGCGCGGCCATGGCCGCACCGCCGACGAAGGCACGCTGGGGCTGTACGCCGAAAAGGATGGCTGGAACAAAGTGGTGGGCGACCTCGCCAGCCTCAACCAGCACATCGGCCAGCAGCGGCCGGGCCTGCCGATCATCTTGCTGGGCCACAGCATGGGCAGCTATATCGCCCAGGCGTACCTGTTGCACCACAGTGCGAGCCTGGATGGGGCGATTCTCAGCGGTTCGAATTTCCAGCCGGTGGCGCTGTACCGCGCCGCCGGCGTCATTGCCCGCCTGGAGCGCGCGCGCCAAGGCCTGCGCGGGCGCAGTGCATTGATCGACTTTCTGTCGTTCGGCTCATTCAACAAGGCATTCAAGCCTAACCGCACCGCGTTCGACTGGCTCAGCCGCGACCCGCTGGAGGTGGACAAGTACATCAACGATCCGCTGTGCGGCTTTCGCTGCACCAACCAGTTGTGGATCGACTTACTGGGTGGCTTGCAGCAGATCAGCAAAGCATCCAACCTCGCACAGATCGATCCGGGCCTGCCGATTATGGTAATCGGCGGCGAATGTGATCCGGTGAGTGAAGGCAAACGTCTCAAAAGCCTGGCCCACGCCCTGCGTGAGGCCGGCTGCCAGAACCTGCAATTGAATATCTACCCGCAGGCGCGTCATGAAGTGTTCAACGAAACCAACCGCGATGAAGTGACAGCGGATGTACTGAAGTGGCTCGACCAGGCCCTGACGTTACGCAGGCCAGCGCGCTGCGAATAACTTTTTCCTTTAAAATCAGCTTATTAAATTACCGATTAGCCACAGGATGCACCTTTAGATGAGCCAGGTCACCAACACCCCATACGAAGCCCTCGAAGTCGGCCAGACCGCCAGCTACAGCAAGACCGTTGAAGAGCGCGATATCCAGCTGTTCGCGGCGATGTCCGGCGACCACAACCCGGTGCACCTGGATGCGGAGTACGCCAAGGCGACGATGTTCAAGGAGCGTATCGCCCACGGCATGTTCAGCGGCGCACTGATCAGTGCAGCGGTAGCCTGCGAGCTGCCTGGGCCGGGCACTATCTACATCGGCCAGCAGATGAGCTTCCAGAAGCCGGTGAAAATCGGCGACACCTTGACCGTGCGCCTAGAGATTCTGGAGAAAATGCCCAAGTTTCGCGTACGCATCGCCACCCGCGTATTCAACCAGCGCGATGAGCTGGTGGTGGACGGCGAGGCGGAAATTCTCGCGCCGCGCAAGCAGCAAGTGGTGACATTGACCGAGTTGCCGCCGATCAGCATTGGCTGATAAAAATCTCAAAATCTATACAAAGCAAATGTGGGGGCTGACTTGCCTGCGATACAGACACCTCGGTATATAAATTACACCGGGGTGATGCTATCGCAGGCAAGCAAGCTCCCACATTCAGTTACAGCATAGGCAGTTACAGCATAAACAATTACAGCAATGTGCTTACGACTGAGCGCGAGCCTGGTTACGCAGGGCTTTCACCTGGTCGTGGTTACGTTGTGCGCCGTGGTACTGACGCTCAACCAGGTCACGAATACCCAGCAGGTTGTGCTTGTTGATCTTCTCGATCGCGTCCTTGTAAGCCTTAAGGGCGTGGTCTTCACCGCGCTCGGCTTCGTTCAGCACCGCCTCTTCATCTTTACCGGTAACCAGCGACTTCACGTCGACCCAGCCACGGTGCAGAGCGCCGGCAACCGAACCGGATTCTTCCGGATCGCCACCCAGGGCACGTACCGCTGTTTGCAGCTCGGCTGCGGCAGTGGCGCAGTCAGCAGAGCGCTTAGCGAACAGCGCTTTCAATTCTGGGTGCTTAATATCTTCAGCGCAGGTTTTGAAGCCTTCTTGGCCGTCTTTGCTGGTCTCGATCAGGTCGTTGAGTACGGAGATCGATTCTTTATTGATGTCAGTCATTTTTCAATTCCTTGTGCGGGTTAGAAGGTTGTCTTAATGATTGCAGCGCCCGTGCCAGGTTTTGAAAAATTAATTTATTCATATATTTCATTTACTTACGAAATATTGAACCATCTGTATCTACGTTATTTGCATGATCTGTCATTTGGCCTTCATGCAGAATGCCTGTATTTTCCAAGCACAGACGCCAACCCTTGAAGCCCATGAACCCCGAAAAACTCGAATTGCTGATCACCCGCCAAATGCCCTTCGGCAAGTACAAGGGACGCATCATCGCCGACCTGCCCGGCCCTTACCTGAATTGGTTCGCCCGTGAAGGCTTTCCTCACGGCGAGCTGGGCGGTTTGCTGGCCTTGATGCAGGAAATCGACCACAACGGCCTGTCCGAACTGCTGGAGCCGCTGCGCGTAAAACACGGCAAACCTGCCCCCCGTCATTAAAGAGCGCACGCTATGCCAAGGAATGCAGACAACGAACGTCACTGGCACGCCTTCGCCCAGCGCTACGAGCTGGAGCCCGGCCCGATCAACCTGGAAAACGGTTACTTCGGGCGCATGAGCCGTGCTGTACAGGCGCAGTATCTGGAACATGTTGCGTTTATCAACCGCAGCAATTCGCTGTATGTGCGTCAGCGCTTCGAGCAGGGTGAGAACGTCGAGATCCGTCGCCAACTGGCCGGGCTGATCGATGCAGACCCCGACGCCATCGCCTTCACCCGCAACGCCACCGAGGCATTACAGTCGCTGATCCGTAACTACAACGGCCTGCGGCCGGGCGATCAGGTGCTGATCAGTGATCTGGAGTACGACACGGTCAAAGGCGCCATGCGCTGGTTGGCCAGTGTTCGCGGCGTGGAAGTCGTCGAACTTGCCCACGCCCACCCGGCCGGTTTCGACAGCCTGGTGCAGACCTATCGCGATGCGTTCGCACAGTACCCGCGCCTGAAGCTGATGGCGCTGACCCATGTCACCCACCGCACCGGCCTGGTGATGCCTGTCGAAGCGATTGCCAAGGCAGCGCGTGAGCATGGCGTGGACGTGATTCTGGATGGCGCCCATGCGTTGGGCCAGATTGAATTCAACCTCGCCGAGCTGGGCATTCAGTTCGCCGGGTTCAACCTGCATAAATGGATCGGTGCGCCGCTGACCCTGGGCTTTCTGTATATCGCCCCGGAGCGCCTGGCCGATATCGACCCGGACATGGGCGAGTTTCACTACCCCGCCAGCGACGTGCGTGCGCGCACGTCCTACAGCACGCCGAATTTTCCAGCGTTGATGACCTTGCCGTTGGTGCTGGAGGAACATCGCAACCTCGGCGGCTCGGCGGCCAAGGGCGCGCGGGTCAATTACCTGCGGGATCGCTGGGTGAGCCAGGTGCGTGGCCTGCCGGGGATTGAAGTACTGACGCCGGATGATTCGCGGCTGTATTGCGCGATTACGGCGTTCAAGTTTACTGGGCGGGATCAGCACGAGATGGCGGACCGATTGCTCAAGGAGTACGACCTGTTTACCACCACGCGCACGGGGGCGGCGTTTGGAACCTGTATTCGGGTGACGCCGGGGCTGGTGACCTCGGCGGCGGACATCGATGTGCTGGTTAACGCAATCATCAAGCTAAGCACGGACTAAAAATGTGGGAGGACCCGCCACCTCTTCGATGTAGCGCTGTCGCGCATCAAACTGGTTCATCGTAAGGTTGAAGAACGCGGGCGGGGCAAAGGCCGTAACCAGCACTGGTGTGTCAGCACCCGAGTGGGAGAGTGGCCTGCACGGTATCGGCGTGGAGTCATTGTCGGCACAGCAAGCTGTGACCACGTATAAGAGAGTGAATCCGCTCGCCACCGTGTACCCCGCCCGCGTCATTCAATCCTGCGAGGAATTGTCATGACGCGCAAGAACCAAAAACGTTTTGAGGTCATCCACCCTGACTGCGCTGCCGTTGATGTTGGAGGCGGTGAACATTTGGCCGCCGTTGATCCGACCAAATGCGCTGACCCGGTTAAAAGGTTTTCAACCTTCACCGACGATTTGCACGCCATGGCCGACTGGTTTGAATCCATGGGCGTCAAGATGGTGGCGATGGAAGCAACCGGGGTTTATTGGATCCCGCTTTTTGAAATATTGGATAGAAGAGGTTTTAAGGTCTATCTGGTTAATTCGCGGGCAACGCGGCAGATAACCGGCCGAAAGTCCGATGTACTTGATTGCCAGTGGATCCTTCAGCTCATGACGCACGGCCTGCTGAGAGGCGCTTTTCGGCCCTCGGACGAAGTGTGCTCACTGCGTTCACTGGTCCGTCAGCGTAGTAATAAAGTTCGTGACCAAGCCAAAGCGCTTAATCGGATGCAAAAGGCGCTGGTCCAAATGAACATCCAGCTGGCTCAGGTCATCAGCAACATTGCCGGGGTGACGGGTATGAGCATTTTGCGAGCAATCGTTGAGGGCGAACGAGATCCAGAAGTGCTCGCCATGCTCAGAGACAAGCGTGTCAAAGCCGACCAGGCCACCGTCGCCCGTAGCTTGCGGGGTAATTGGCGAGCCGAGCATTTGCATGCGCTGAGCCAGGAATTGGCGGCTTATGATTTTCTGGAAAAGCAAATTGGTGAGTGCGACCAAGCCATTGCTCACGCACTGGAACGACTTCCAGTGCTTCAGGCGGATGTTGTCCCGCCCAGTAAAACACTGCGCAACCCACACCGCTCAAATGAGCAGCAACTGATTTTGCATCGCGCACTGAACAAGGTCATGGGCGTGGATTTGACCGCAATCCCAACCATAGGAATCGACACGGCTTTGGTTTTGGCCAGTGAATTGGGGGCGGATTTATCACGTTTTCCGACTTCGCAGCACTTCTGTTCGTGGTTAGGCCTCGCACCGCCGACGAGAATTTCGGGAGGAAAACCCCTTCCTGGAAAGACGGTGAAAGTGATTAATCGAGCTGCTCAAGCGCTGAAGCAAGCCGCCTCTATTGCACGTAACGACAAAAGTTTTATCGGTGCCAGCCACCGAGCGCGCCTGACCCGGATGGACACCTGTTGCGCGATTAAGGCGACAGCGCATCAACTGGCACGACTGATCTACGCGATGCTGACCAAAGGTCAGCCTTATGTTGAGAAAGGAATAGAGGAATTTGAAGAGCGTAGCCGGGACCGGCAACTGCGCGCCTTGGAGCGCAAGGCGCGAAAGTTGGGGTTGCAGCTGGTTAAAGCGGCTTGATTTTTAAGAGCAAAAACAATGAGTTATTTTTTGTTTGATAAGAGC
>NZ_CVTT01000024.1:0-264 GCF_900006605.1 Pseudomonas sp. 58 R 3
GTCCTGATCGCCGGTGGCGGTGTGCTGCTGGTTGTAGCGCGGGTGGGTGAAGGTGTAGTCGCGCTGTACCTGGCGCGCGGTGCGCACTTGTTCGGTGTAGTGGAAGCGGGTCAACGCCGGTTCCATGGAATCGCCGCCACCCATGGGCTGGTAGATCACCGGGCAGTCGGTGTGCGTGCCGATGGTGCCCAGGCCGCCGACGCGGTCGGTGAGGACGAGGGTGTGGCCGTCGGCGCGGTGTTCGAAGGTGTAGAGCAGGCCTTC
>NZ_CVTT01000015.1:0-43796 GCF_900006605.1 Pseudomonas sp. 58 R 3
ACACCACCGAATCACCCGAAACCACCAACCGCTGTGCCAGTGAATGGCTCCAGCCAAACCCCAACCCGCCATCCACTTCCACCGCACTGGTGCGATACAGCCGTGTCCACTCGAACGGCAAAATCCCATCCAGCATGCCGTCTGTGAGGGTCAGCAATTCCTCGCCGGTGACCATCGACACGGGGCAACCATTGGTAACGGTTTTGTCCGCCGCAGCTGCAGCATCGCCATTGAGGTTCTTGCCCGAAGCCGGCACATCATCCACAGGTTCCTGGCGTACCAACGCGGTCTGCTGCGTCTTGCCGCGCACCACCGGCACCGGGTTGGCAACCAACTCATTCCCTGCTTTCAACGGCGCAACCGGCACGGTCTTGATCCGCGTCGCGGCACTGCCTAGCAACAGAGGTTTAACCGCCGCTGCATGTGGCTCTAACGTCAGCCCCACATGCTGTTTTGCCAGCAACTCGAGCAAACTCTGCGCCCGTCCGGACTTGATGTGCCCGAGAACTTGAGTGCCCAGGCGTACCGCCACGCCCATGCCCGCCGTCGCCCAAATCAACAGCAAGTTGATCAACACCTCGCCGGTGATTTCGCCCATCAGCTCATACATATCTTGCGGCGGCAGCAGGCGCATCCAGCTGACCATCGCCGACACGTAAACGAACAACAGCGGCTCATCACTGAGTACCAGCAGGCCGTTGGCGATCGCGTCGTTGCTGAGTGTCAGCAGCTCATCAAGCTCGGCCTGGGAGATGTACGTCAGCAACTTTTCGCTGTTGGGCTTGATGTCCGCCAACAGCTCATACAGCTGCGTCAAGTTGTCCCAAAGGGTGTAGAGCGCCGTGCCCATGCCATGGAGAACCGCTTTCTCCAGCATCCTGCGTTGGTCGAGCGGTTTAGCGTCGGTATAAATTACCCACTGCGCCTGGAAGGTGTCGTTCCAGGCTTTACGCAGGCGCTCTTCCAACCCCGCAATCACTGACTGATAAGACGCGTACAGTGCCTTGACGTGATCTTTGGAAACATTGGGATAAAAACTGATTCGGTACGCTTGATTACGATCACACTCGTTGATTTCGAGAATGCCGCTGGGGCCGATGGTGTGGTGGATCGGCTCGCCCAATGGGCCGCCGTTGGGATCGACGCGTTGCAGCACCACCGGCGTATTGCCGATGGGCACAAAACGCGTGCTTTGGAACATATGCACCAGGGTCAACGTGCCATTGGCCTGGCACGTGGCGACGGTGCTGCTGGGAATGATGGAGCGGTTGATCGGGGCGACCAGCGCCACCTCATCCCCGACCTTGAACACCTGCTCGACATCCAGCGCCGAGAAGCTCCAGAAGCTCGACGCCCAGTCGTCAAAGGTATTCAGGCATTCGCGAAAATCGCCGAAGACGCTTTCAACGTCGACCGTCTTCACGTCCATTGGGGTCAGGGCCAGCCTGCCAATGGCCGGGTTCAAGCGGTAGCCCCTTTAGCCCGGGCTCTAACAAACAAAACCATCTGCAATCCCTCGCACTGTGTGATCAGGCGAAGGACTTTGCAGAGGTTTTAAGACGCGCGCAGCAGTGCTTATCTGGCGGATTGGTAGGATGTTTCCGTAGTTTTTGTCGTCTGCTCGGTCGGGTGTGGTGATGTGATTGTCGTACAGCAGGCAGTCACGTTTGGTCGTAACTGACAAATGCAGCAGGTCGGCGAACCCCGGTTAGACTTACCTGTCGATATCCGCACAACCCGGCCCGTCGTTATTCAAGGAAGCCCCATGTATTCAAGCCGCCTGATCCTGTGCCTCACCACGTTGCTGGTGCTGGCCGGTTGCTCCACCCCACGCGGCCCGCAGCAGCCTGAACGCAGCGAGGCTGAGGTGAAGGCGCAGATTGTGCGGCTGTTGCCAGCCACGGTGGCGGACCGCAACGGCTGGGCCCAGGACATTTACACCGCCTTCGACAGCCAGAAAATCTACCCCAGCAGCGAAAATATCTGCGCCGTGCTGGCGGTGACCGAGCAAGAGTCCACCTACCAGGTAGACCCGCCGGTGCCGAATATGGGCAAGATCGCCCAGGATGAAATCCTGCGCCGCGCCGGCAAGGTCCATGTGCCGGCCTTTGTGGTGCGCACCACGCTGCAATTGCGTTCGCCCACCGGCAAGACCTACGCCGAGCGCCTCAGTGCCGCACGCACAGAGAGGGACTTGAGCGGCATTTTTGACGATTTCATCAGCATGGTGCCCCTGGGTAATACCTTGTTCGGCGGCTTCAACCCGGTGCACACCGCCGGCCCCATGCAGGTCAGCATCGACTTTGCCCAGCAACACGCTCGCGATTATCCCTACACCGTGGATGGCACCATTCGCCGGGAAGTCTTCACCCGTCGTGGCGGCATGTACTTCGGTATCACGCATCTGCTCGGTTACCCGGTGAGCTACGACCAGCCGTTATACCGCTTCGCCGATTTCAACGCGGGGTGGTATGCCAGCCGCAATGCCGCGTTCCAGGCCGCTGTCAGCCGAGTCAGCGGCACCGAGCTGGCGCTGGATGGGGATCTGATTCGTTATGGCTCACTGCTGCCCGGCACCACCGAGTTGGCGGTGCGTTCCCTGGGCGCGAAGCTGGATATGCGCAACCCCAGCATCCGTAGCCAGTTGGAAAAGGGTGAGCAGTTCGATTTCGAGGAAACCACTCTCTACAAGCGCGTCTTTGCCCTGGCCGACAAGGCTGCCGGCAAGCCGGTGCCGCGCGCGATCTTGCCGGGCATCGTGCTCAAAAGCCCGAAGATCACCCGCAACCTCACCACCGCGTGGTTTGCCAAGCGCGTGGATGAGCGCTATCAGCGTTGCATGAAGCGTTAGCTGATTGTTGATCATTGGCTTGGCTGATCTTGATGGCGGTCTTGGGACGGCTGGGTTACACCTCGTGTTTTGGCCAAGGAAGCACTCGCCATGATCACGCACGTCGTGCCCGAAGGCTTTGTCTCGCTGCCACGCAGCAGCCCGTTGCTCGACCTGTTAGGTCCGGCATATTGCCGGGGCGAAGGGTTACAACTGGAAATCGGCCTGCGTGCCGACAACCGCCACGCCAATGGCCGTGGCACGGTGCACGGTGGGGTGTTGGCGACCCTGGCGGATGTCGGCATGGGTTATGCGATGGCGTTTTCCAGCGAACCGCCGTTACCGTTGATAACCGCGAGCATGACGTTGGACTACCTGGGTGCCGTGCAAGTGGGGGAGTGGATTGTGGTGCGCCTGGAGCACCACAAGCGTGGCCGGCAGATGGCGTTTGCCACCGTGAGCCTGCAAGTGGGCGACAAGGTGGTGGCACGCGCGAATGCGGTGTTTGCGGTACCTCATACCGAGGGATAACCGCGATCAACGGTGGGAGCTGGCTTGCCTGCGATAGCGGTTCGTCATTCAAGCCGTTGCTGGCTGATGCACCGCTATCGCAGGCAAGCCAGCTCCCACATGAATACTGTGTTTTTTCGGGAAAAACGCGTAAAGAAAAGGCCCGATTTTTCGTGGAATCGAGCCTTTTCTCGTGTTGCTCTTTAGATCAACTGCGCTCGAGGGCCAGGGCTACGCCTTGGCCGCCGCCGATGCACAGGGTGGCCAGGCCTTTCTTGGCGTCGCGCTTGATCATTTCATGCAGCAGGGTCACCAGCACGCGGCAGCCTGAGGCGCCGATCGGGTGGCCGATGGCGATGGCGCCGCCATTGACGTTGACCTTGTTCGCGTCCCATTCCAGCTCTTTGCCGACCGCCAAAGATTGCGCGGCGAAGGCTTCGTTAGCTTCGATCAGGTCCAGGTCGCCCAGGCTCCAACCGGCTTTGTCCAGGCAGCGGCGGGTAGCCGAGACCGGGCCGATGCCCATGATCGCAGGGTCGACACCGGCGTTGGCGTAGCTGGCGATACGCGCCAATACAGGCAAGCCGAGAGCCTTGGCTTTGTCAGCGCTCATCAGCAGCACAGCGGCGGCGCCGTCATTGAGGCTGGAGGCGTTGCCGGCGGTAACGCTGCCGTCTTTCTTGAACGCGGGCTTGAGCTTGGCCAATGACTCGGCAGTGGTGCCGCCGCGCGGTTGTTCATCCACGGCGAAGGCCACCGGGTCGCCCTTGCGCTGCGGGATCAGGACCGGAGTGATTTCATCGACAAACCGGCCGGCTTCGATAGCAGCGGCGGCTTTTTGCTGGGAGGCTGCGGCGAAGGCGTCCTGGGCTTCACGGCTGATGCCGTACTTGTCCACTAGGTTTTCGGCGGTGATGCCCATGTGGTAGTCGTTGAACGCATCCCACAGGCCGTCGGTGATCATGCTGTCGAGCATCTTGGCATGACCCATGCGCAAGCCCGTGCGCGCAGCGGGCAAGACGTACGGCGCCAGGCTCATGTTCTCCATGCCGCCGGCGATGATCACATCAGCGTCGCCGCAACGGATGGCTTGAGCGCCCAGGTGCAGGGCCTTGAGGCCCGAGCCGCAGACCTTGTTCAGGGTCAAAGCCGGCACGGCGTGGGGCAGGCCAGCCAGAATCGAGGCCTGGCGCGCCGGGTTCTGGCCGCTGCCTGCGGTCAGTACCTGGCCGAGGATCACTTCATCGACCTGAGCCGGGTCCAGGCCGGTCTGCTCCAGCAGGCGACGGATCACGGCCGCGCCCAACTCCGGTGCCGGAATGCTGGCCAGCGCTCCTTGAAAGCTGCCCACAGCGGTGCGGGTGGCAGCAACAATCACGACGTCTTGCATGGAATCTGTCCTCACTGGAAGTGCATTTCTGGAACGTGGTCCGGGACGATCAGTTTACCGGCGGTCTTGCTCACAATCTCTTCAACGCTGACGCCAGGTGCGCGTTCCTTGAGGACAAAAGCGCCATTTTCGATTTCCAGGTACGCAAGGTCTGTCAGCACGCGCTTGATGCACTGGGCGCCGGTCAGCGGCAGGCTGCATTGGCTGAGCAATTTGGACTCACCGTCCTTGGACGCGTGGGTCATGATCACGATGATGTTTTCCGCACCAGCCACCAGGTCCATGGCGCCGCCCATGCCCTTGACCAGCTTGCCGGGGATCATCCACGACGCGATGTTGCCTTGCACGTCCACTTCAAATGCACCGAGCACGGTGAGGTCGACATGCCCGCCGCGAATCATCGCGAAGGATTCCGCAGAGGAGAAAATCGAGGCGCCGATGCGCGCCGTCACGGTTTGTTTGCCGGCGTTGATCATGTCGGCATCGATGGTTTCCTCGGTCGGAAACGGGCCCATGCCGAGCAGGCCGTTTTCCGATTGCAGCATGACTTCCATGCCTTCGGGAATGTAGTTGGCCACCAGGGTGGGGATGCCGATGCCGAGGTTGACGTAGAAACCGTCCTGCATTTCGCGGGCGACGCGTTGAGCCATTTGTTCGCGGGTAAGAGCCATGTGTTGTCTCCTTATTATTTGGGCTGGCGGATTATTTGCGGACGGTGCGCTGTTCGATGCGCTTCTCGAAGGTGCCGCAAATGACTCGGTCGACGTAGATGCCTGGGGTGTGGATCTGCGCCGGGTCCAGCTCGCCCGGTTCGACGATTTCCTCAACTTCGACCACGGTGATCTTGCCCGCAGTAGCCGCCAGCGGGTTGAAGTTCTGCGCGGTATGGCGGTAGATGACGTTGCCGAAGTGGTCGGCTTTCCAGCCTTTGACAATGGCGAAGTCGCCGGTGATGGACTCTTCCATCAGGTACGGGCGACCGTTGAATTCGCGGGTTTCCTTGCCTTCGGCCACGGGAGTACCGACGCCGGTGGCGGTAAAGAAGGCCGGGATGCCGGCGCCGCCTGCACGCATTTTTTCCGCCAGGGTGCCTTGGGGCGTCAGCACCACTTCGATTTCGCCGCTGAGCAGTTGCTTCTCGAACAGGGCGTTTTCACCGACGTAGGAGGCGATCACTTTGCTGATCTGCTTTTCTTCCAGCAGTACGCCCAGGCCAAACCCGTCGACGCCGCAGTTGTTGGACACCACGGTCAGGTCGCGGGTGCCTTTGCGCTTGATCTCGGCGATGAGGTTTTCTGGTATGCCGCACAGGCCAAAACCACCGGAGAGCACGGTCATGCCGTCTTCCAGGCCTGCCAGTGCTTCTTCATAGGACGCCACGCGTTTATCGAAACCTGCCATATGCACCTCTTTTATTGTGTGTGGGCCAGCCAATGAACTGAGTGTTGCGCCGACGGATTGATTTGTTAAGTTGTTTTTTAAGGTTGATTGATTTAGAAAACAGCATAGTTCAATCCGCACCCGGAGCAGCCTCATGACCGTCAAACAGATGCGTGCCTTTCTCGCCGTGGCCCAAAGCCTGAGTTTTGCCGCTGCCTGCGAGCGTCTGCACCTTTCCCAGTCGGCGCTGAGCCTGACCATCAAGGGCCTGGAAGAGGGCCTGGGCGGCCGCCTGTTCAGCCGTAATACCCGCAATGTTGCGCTGACGCCCGAGGGTGAATCGCTGCTGCCGCTGGCACGTCGGTTGATTGCCGATTGGGACAATGCCGAAGATGAACTGCGCCAGCGTTTTACCCTGCAACGTGGTCGCGTCACCGTAGCGGCGATGCCGTCGTTTGCGGGCAACCTGCTGCCACCGATCCTGAAGATATTCCGCGCGCGTTACCCGCAGGTGAATGTGACGGTGCACGACCTGATCAATGAACAGGTGCTGGAGATGGTCCGCGATCGCCAAGTGGAGCTGGGCGTGGCGTTCGAGCCATCTGAAGGCTCGTCCCTGGCCTTCACGCCGTTATACCTGGACCGGTTTATTGCGGTGGTGCCCGGTGATTCGCCCCTGGCGCAATGTACCGAAGTCGACTGGAAAACCCTGTTGGAACACCCCTTCATCACATTGCAACGGCCTTCGACGGTGCGAGTGATGCTTGAGGAGCACTTGGGAGCCTTGCGGTTGAAATTGCCGGTGGCCCTGGAAAGTCATCAATTGGCTACGGTGGGCAAGATGGTTGCCAGTGGCCTGGGTGTCAGCGCCGTGCCCGCATTGTGCGCACGTCAGATGGAGGAGGCGGGCGCCCATTGCATCACCTTGAGCGATCCGGTGATCGAGCGGCCGATTGGTGTGCTGACCAAACCTGGGCATGAGTTGTCGGCGGCGGCGCAGGTGTTGTTTGATATTTTTCGCGATGAAGCGGCGAAGGGACGTTTCCCGACTTTTTGAGGGTGCCACAAAACAAATGTGGGAGCTGGCTTGCCTGCGATAGCCAGTTAACATTCAACAACAGTGTTGGCAGTTAAACCGTTATCGCAAACAGACCCGCTCCCACAATGGGCAAGTTGTACTTAGTAGTAGCGGTCGATCACTTTAACTTGCGAGTTATCCTTGAAAGACGCCCAGGCACTGTTAAGTGTGTCGAATACTTGCTCGATAAAATTGCGATCGGCTGCCGCTTTCTTGCCGACATAACCCTGGCCGCGGCGGTACATCTTCAGGCGCGCCGCCAGTTCGCGGTGGTTGCGGTCGAACTCGGCTTCTTCGGTATGGGGCGCCAGACAGTCAATTTTGACTTCGCCCGATTTGCCAACCCAAAGGATATGGTCGTCGAGTTTGTCTTTCTGCGCTGCGAACATCTCAGCCAATTCATCGATAGTTGGTTGGTTGTTCAGATTCATAATGTAAGCCCCTTGACCAGTTGGCGATCTATCAGTTGATTCCGTTAAAACTGCTTAGTTGTCTCCGGTTGCGAAAACCGGGCGTCAGTGACGGTCTGCCGAATACGGGCAGGGTCTTGAACCTGATGCATGTAGTCTTGCTGATGAACGGCTACGCAATGGTTTCATCACGAAGACAAGCAGCGTTTTAGCTCCTTGTACCAACCCTTGCGGGCCGGTCAGCTTCATCAATCTGCCTTGTGGGCAGTGCACATCCGGAAAAAACAGCTCGGCGGTCAGACGAGCTTGCTCAAAACGCGTGTTACCAACGCTCCCGATCCGGGAGACGTCTCGATAATGCAAGGACAAAAAGGTTACGTCAACGGTTATGTAGTGATTATTTTCAGTCACTACATAAATTGCTGTGGGGACGGGAGAATGCGTGAAAACGTGACTTGGGCGTCATTTTTTGTGCGGTGGGTCGTGGTGGGCGTAATGGCCAAATCAGCACAGAGCTCCCACATTTTTGATTTGAAGTTTGCCTACTGTCCCAATCGCTCGGCCAGCAGAGGCAACAACCGCTCGCATGACGCCTCGATCTTCACCTGCAACAGCTCATCCCCACGGGTCTTGCCCAGGTTGATGGCTATCACCGGCTTGCCTTGCTCCACCATCGCCTTGCACAGGCGAAACGCGGAATAGGCCATCAGCGAAGATCCCACCACCAGCAGCCCGTCGGCATGCTCAACGGCGGCCATGGCCCTGGCGGCCGTCGCCGGTGCCACGTTCTCGCCAAAAAATACAACGTCTGGCTTCAAGCGCTCGCCGTTGCAATGGGGGCAGCGCGGCACCTGAAAGCGTTCTTCAAAGGTCGAATCGAGCAGGGTGTCACCGTCAGGCGCCTGCACCGCGTGGACCTGCACCAGGTAAGGATTATCGATTTCCATCTGCCGCTGAATCACGTCGCGGGTACTGCGCTGCTGGCAGTCCAGGCAAAGCACACGATGCAAGCTGCCATGCAGTTCGATCACCTCATGGCTGCCGGCCTGATCATGCAGGGTGTCGACGTTTTGCGTGATCAGCCCGCTGATACGCTCGCTTTGCTGCAGTGTTGCCAGCGCCAGATGAGCCTGGTTCGGCTGCGCAATACGCACCCGTGGCCAACCCAGCATGGCCCGTGCCCAATAGCGGCGGCGCGCTTGGGCGGTGGCGAGGAATTCCTGGTACATCATCGGCGCCTTGCCACGGCGCACGCCTTCGCTGTCGCGATAATCCGGGATGCCCGATGACGTGCTGATACCTGCACCGGTCAAGACCAAAAAGCGTCGTTCAGCCATGGCCCGGTACAGGGTGTCGAGGTGGTCGTCTTGGTGGTCCAGCGTATCGAGCATGGGTTCCCCTATTCGCCGCGGATGTACTGCTCCAGCTGTTTGATCAGATCGGCCTGTTCGGCAATGGCCTCTTTTACCAAGTCACCGATGGACAGCAGGCCCAGCAGTTTGCCGTCTTCGACCACGGGCAGGTGGCGCAGGTGACTGTCGGTCATGATGTTCATGCATTCTTCGACACTTTTATGGGTATCAACGGTGATCACAGGTGAACTCATTACCTCATGGACCTTTGTGGTGACCGACGAAAGGCCTTTGAGCATGATTTTGCGCGCGTAATCACGTTCACTGAGGATGCCGACAACTGCACCCTCCTTGACCACCGGCAAGGCCCCTACGTTTTTTTCTGACATTCGCACCAGCGCCTCAAACACCGTGTGATCCCATTGGATGGTATGCACGTCCTGATTCTTCTGGTCCTTGGCTTTGAGCACTTGTGCAACGGTTTTCATGGCGGCCACTCCGGTGTTGTTGTTAGGAAGTCAGCGAGTCCCCTACAGAATCCTAGACGGGCTACAGCGCTGCAAGGCCCAAAGCGGCGTTAAACCCGTCGAAAAACGTCATTCACTGGTTTAATTCGCGTTTTAGCCGGCACTTTTCGGTTTTTTCGCCCGCTTCGGAGCGCCTGTCGTCTTGCGCGGTGCGGCCTTGCGTTTGTTTTTCCACGGCGTGGCGCCTCGGCCCGCCGGGCTGGCCGGACCGGTGATGGTCATGCGCATGCCATTGCAGCGTGCCACTTGTTTGCTCATCCAGGCCGCCTGCTTGGCGACGAATTCTTCCAGGCTCATCTCTCCGCTTTGCACCATGTCCAGCGCCTGCTCCCAGATCGCAGTAGTGCCGGGGTCGGCAATCGCCCGCGGCACCGCGTCGATCAGGCTGAACGCCGCCGCAGTGGCCGACAGTGCCTTGCCGTTTTTGACCAGATAACCCCGGTCGAGCAAGCCCTGGATAATCCCGGCGCGGGTGGCTTCGGTGCCGATGCCGGTGGTGTCCTTGAGCTTTTGCTTGAGCAGCGGGTCTTGCACCAGCTTGGCGACGTTTTTCATCGCCTTGATCAGGTCACCCTCGGTGAAGGGCTTGGGCGGCTGGGTCCACAGGTCCTTGAGGTTGACTTTGGCCACCGCGTAATCCTGGCCTTGCACCAGCGTCGGCAAGGCCTGCGGTGCGGGGGCTTCGCGGCCTTTGGCGGGCGCGAGCGCCTCGGGCAGGGCGCGTTTCCAGCCCGGCTCGATGATGACTTTACCTACCGCGCGCAAAGCTTGGCCTGCGCAGTCGAAATCCGCCTGGGTGCGATCGTATTCATGGTTGGGCAGGAACTGCGCCAGGTAACGTGCGCGAATCAGCGTGTAGACCGCACGGTGCTTGCCGGTCAGTTGCGCGACATCCTTACCCGCACCCGTAGGAATAATGCCGTGGTGCGCGCTGACCTTGGCGTCGTTCCAGGCCCGTGAACGGCGTTGCGGGTCGATATGCGCCATCAGCTCGTTCACCGCCGCATCCGCGCGGGCCAGCGCGGCCAGGATCTTCGGCGCATCACCGTGTTGGCTGAGCGGCAGGTAGCCGCAGTCACTGCGAGGGTAGGTGATGACTTTGTGGGTTTCGTATAGGGACTGTGCGATGTCCAGGGTTTCCTGGGCGCCGAGGCCGAGCTTTTTGGAGCAGATTTCCTGCAATGTGCCGAGGTCGAAGGGCAGGGGCGCCACCTCGCGCACGCGCTCGGTACGCAGCTTGACCAGCCTGGCGCTGGCGGCGTGGGTCATCGCATCGGCGGCATCGCGGGCCAGTTGCGGGTTAAGACAGCGGCCTTGATCGTCGCAGGCATCCTCAGCGGCGCGCCATTGAGCGGTGAAGATCATGGGGCCGTGGCGCAGGTCGACATCAATGGCCCAGTAAGCCACCGGTACAAAGTCGGCGATGCTGCGGTCGCGGTCCACCACCAGGCGCAAGGTCGGGGTTTGCACGCGGCCCACCGGCAATACGCCTTGATAGCCGGATTGACGCCCGAGCAGGGTAAACAGGCGACTCATGTTCATGCCGATCAGCCAGTCGGCGCGCGAGCGGCCCAGGGCCGAGTGGTACAGGCTGAAGGTTTCGGCGCCGGGTTTGAGGGCCGCCAAGGCCTTGCGGATGGAGGCTTCATCCAGCGCCGATAACCATAAGCGCTGGATCGGCCCGCGATAGCGGCAATGCTCCACCAGCTCACGGGCGATCATTTCGCCTTCGCGGTCGGCGTCGGTGGCAATCACCAGTTCCTGGGCTTCCCCGAGCAAACGCTTGACGGCCTTGAACTGGCTGGCGGTCTTGGGCTTGACCCGCATCTTCCATTTTTCCGGCACGATCGGCAGGTCGGCCAGCACCCAGCGCTTGTATTTGGCGTCGTAGGCGTCGGGCGGGGCGGTTTCCAGCAGGTGGCCGATGCACCAGGTGACTGTGACCCCGTTACCCAGCCAGCAGCCGTCGCCGCGCCGGCTGGCGCCGAGCACGGCCGCGATATCCTTGGCCTGGGAGGGTTTTTCACAGAGGTACAGCCGCATGGTCATCACATCAAATCGGGTCGATGCCTTGCAGGATGCTCAGTCAAAGGCAATTGAGCAACCTTTATCTGTATGGATGTACAGCAATTTGTGTGGGCACCACACAGCCAAATGTGGGAGCTGGCTTGCACACAAGCCAGCTCCCACAGGGGATCTTCAGCGTTTTGAAGATCAGTTGTTATTGATATCCACGTTCTTGGTTTCTTTCAGGCAGAACAACCCCACAATCAAGCTCACCCCGGTCACCACCACCGGGTACCACAGGCCGTAGAAGATATCGCCGGTGTACACCACCAGGGCAAACGACACGGTCGGCAGGAACCCGCCAAACCAGCCGTTACCGATGTGGTAGGGCAGGGACATCGAGGTGTAGCGGATACGCGTCGGGAACAGTTCCACCATCAGCGCCGCCAGCGGGCCGTAGCACATGGCGGCGATCAGGATCAGCACCACGATCAGCACCACCACCATCACCTTGTTGACCTGCGCCACATCCGCCGACGTCGGGTAGCCGGCCAGGGTCACCGCGCCGCGCAGGGCCGCTTCGTCGTAACCGTCGATGCGCACATCACCGACGCTCACCTGCACCGGGCTGCCGGCTGGCGCGGCGGCGCTGCTGTAAGGCAGGCCCTGTTTGACCAGGAAGGTCTTGACCTTGTCGCATGGGCTGTCAAAACGCGCCTTGCCGACCGGGTCGAACTGGAAGGTGCAGGTGGCCGGGTCGGCCAATACGGTAATCGGCGCCTGGTGGCTGGCCTGGTCCATCGCCGGGTTGGTGTAGTGCGCCAGCCCCTTGAAGATCGGGAAGTACAGCGCGGTGGCCAGCAGCAAACCGAGCATCAGCACCGGTTTGCGCCCAACCTTGTCCGACAGCCAGCCAAACAGGATGAAGAACGGTGCGCCGATTACCACGCTGATGATCAGCAGCATATTGGCCAGGGCCGGGTCCATCTTCAGGAATTGCGTGAGGAAGAACAGCACGTAGAACTGCGCGGCGTAGAAGGTCACTGCCTGCCCGCCGTTGATGCTGAACAGCGCAATCAGCACCACCTTGAGGTTTTCCCATTTGCCGAAGGATTCGCGGATCGGCGACTTGCTCGCCTTGCCTTCCTCTTTCATCTTCAGGAATGCCGGCGACTCATGCAGGCTCATGCGGATCCAGGTGGAAATGCCCAGCAGCACAATGGAGAACAGGAACGGAATGCGCCAGCCCCACACTTCGAACTGGTCGCCGGTGAAGTAACGGCAAGCCAGCACCACCAGCAGCGACAGCAGCAGGCCCAGGGTGGCGGTGGATTGAATCCAGCTGGTGTGCAGGCCGCGTTTGCCGGCCGGTGCGTGCTCGGCCACATAGGTGGCTGCGCCGCCATATTCGCCGCCCAACGCCAGGCCTTGCAGCATACGCAGCACGATCAGAATGATCGGCGCCGCAATGCCGATGCTGGCATAGGTCGGCAACAGCCCGACACAGAATGTCGCGACACCCATGAGGATGATGGTGACCAAAAACGTGTACTTGCGCCCGATCATGTCGCCCAGGCGGCCGAACACCAGCGCGCCGAACGGCCGCACCACAAAGCCTGCGGCAAAGGCCATCAAGGCAAAGATAAACGCCGTAGTGTCATTCACCCCGGCAAAGAATTGCTTGCTGATTACCGCCGCCAGGGCGCCGTAGAGGAAAAAGTCGTACCACTCGAACACCGTCCCTAAAGACGAGGCGAAGATGACTTTCCTTGATTCGCTGCCGGTGCTCGCCTTGACGGCCGAGCCCAGGGGTTGAGCATGTTCTGACATCGGGTATCCCTCACAGTGATTATTTATTGTTGTTCCACTGTCGGCGCCGGGTGCGGCGCCGCTATTCAGATTGCATGAAGCGTTTCTCTCTGCGGGGCGAGACTCCTTGTGTTCGGCGAAAGCATCAGCTGCGCTGCTTTTTCCGCAATCATCAGTGTAGGTGAGCAAGTGTTGCCGGATGTGATGCGTGGCATCACCGAGGCATCGGCAATGCGCAGGCCCGGCACGCCATGCACGCGCAGTTGGGCATCGACCACTGCATCGTTGTCATCGCCCATGCGGCAAGTACCCACCGGGTGGAAAATCGTCGTGCCGATGCGTGCAGCGGCTTCATGCAGCTGTTCTTCGGTTTGCAGCGCGTCGCCCGGCAGGTATTCCACCGGCTTGAACTGGCTCAGGGCCGGTGCGGCGACAATGCGGCGGGTCAGGCGAATTGCGTCGGCGGCTACGCGCAAATCTTCGGGATGGCTGAGGTAGTTGGGCCGTATCAGGGGGGCATCTGCCGGGTTGGCCGAGCGAATATCAATGCGGCCACGGCTTTGCGGGCGCAGGTCGCAGACCGAGGCGGTAAATGCCGGGAACGCATGCAACGGTTCGCCAAAGCGTTCCAGGGACAATGGCTGCACGTGATACTCAAGATTGGCCGACGTCTGTTCCGGGCCGGAGCGGGCGAAGGCGCCGAGCTGGCTGGGCGCCATCGACAATGGGCCGCTGCGGTCATACAGGTAGCGCAGGCCCATGCCCATTTTGCCCAACAGCGTGCCGGCGATCTGGTTCAACGTGCGTGCGTTTTCCAGCTTGTAGATCAGCCGCAGTTGCAGGTGGTCCTGCAGGTTGCCACCGACACCCGGCAGTTCATGCAGCACGTTGATGCCCAATGGCTTGAGCACATGGGACGGGCCAATCCCTGAGCGTTGCAGGATACCCGGCGAGCCGACGGAACCGGCGCACAGGACGATTTCCTTGCGTGCTTTCCAGCTTGATTGCTGGCCATGCTGGCGCCCGACCACAGCCGAAGCGCGGCCGTTTTCCAGCACCACGCGGTCGACTTCCACTTCGGTCAGCACGGTGAGGTTGGGGCGCTGGCGGATCGGCTTGAGAAATGCCTTGGCCGCGTTCCAGCGCACCCCGGCCTTCTGGTTGACCTGGAAGTAGCCGCAGCCTTCATTGTCGCCCTGGTTGAAATCGCTGATCGGTGCGATGCCACTTTGCGCCGCCGCATCGCGAAAGGCATCGAGGATCGGCCAGTGCAGGCGCTGTTGCTCCACGCGCCACTCACCGCCGTCGCTGTGAAATTCCGAACCGCCGGCAAAATGGTTTTCGCTCTGTTTGAACAGCGGCAGCACATCTTTCCAGGCCCAGCCGGGGTTGCCTGCGGCGGCCCAGCCGTCGTAATCCTGGGCTTGGCCGCGCATATAGATCATGCCGTTGATGGACGAGCAGCCGCCCAGCACCTTGCCGCGTGGGTAACTCAGCGCACGGCCTTGCAGGCCTTCCTGGGCTTCGGTCTTGAAGCACCAGTCGGTGCGCGGGTTGCCGATGCAGAAGAGGTAACCGACGGGGATGTGGATCCAGGGGTAATTGTCGCGGCCACCGGCTTCGAGCAGCAGCACGCGGTGGGCGGGGTTGGCGGACAATCGATTAGCCAGCAGGCAGCCTGCGGGGCCGGCGCCTACGACGATGTAATCGTATTCAGCAGTTGCAATGGGCATCTGAGGTCTCGCTTGTTTTTCTTATTGGCCCCATCCTAGTTGTTAGTTTTCGTCTTAAAAATGTTAGTTTTTACCCAGCTGCTGTGCGTTTTTAAACAGCGCGGCTCAGGCTCCCGCATTGGAGGCGACATGTTCGACTGGAATGACCTGCGGTTTTTTCTTGAGCTGCAACGCAGTGGCCGCCTGCTCACCGCTGCGCAGCGCCTGAAAACCACGCACGCCACTGTGGCCCGGCATATCGAGGCTATCGAGAAGAGCCTTGGCACCGCGTTGTTCGTGCAGCATGCCCAAGGCTACGAACTGACGCCTTCCGGAGAAGCGCTGCTCAAGCACGCCGAGGCCATGGAAAACGTCGCGTTGCTGGCCGAAGACGAACTCACCCATTCCGCTGCGCCGCTGGGCAAGATCCGCCTTGGCGTGGCCGAGGGGTTGGGCGTGATGTTCCTCGCCAGCCGCATGGGCGGGCTCTTCGAGCGTTATCCGGGGCTGGAAGTGGAACTGGTGGCGGTGCCGCGCTTTGTGAGCATTCTCAACCGTGAAGCGGAAATCAGCATCCACCTCGAGCGCCCCAGCGTCGACCAACTCGTCACGCGCAAACTCACTGACTACCGCCTGGCGCTCTACGCCAGCCGTGCCTACCTTGCGCGCAACCCGCCGATCGAAAAGCGTGAAGACCTCGCCGCCCATGCCTGGATTGATTACGTGGATGACCTGCTGTTCAGCCAGGAACTCAAGTTCCTCAGCAGCTTTTGCCGCAACCCCAAGGTGGTGTTTCACAGCACCAGCGTGATTGCTCAACACCAGGCGGCGCGTTCGGGATTAGGCATTGCGGTGTTGCCGTGCTTCATGGCCGCCGGCGACCCGGACCTGGTGCCATTGTTGCCGGCAGAAAGCATCCAGCGCAGCTACTGGATCAGCTCGCGCCGAGAGCTGCACAAGTCGGTGCGGTTGCGGGTGTTGTGGGATTATGTGGTGGAGTTGTGCGCGCGGGAGCAAGGGTTGCTGCTCGGCGAAACTCACTGAAGAAACCGGATAAAAATGTGGGAGCTGGCTTGCCTGCGATGAGTCCCTGTCAGTCAACTTATTTGTTGAATGACACACTGCAATCGCAGGCAAGCCAGCTCCCACATTGGGTTTGTGTTGTGTCAGTGAATTATTAGAGCTTCACCACCTGATGCACCTGTTCGGCACACGCCCGCGCCTCTTTTATCATCTTGCCGAACGCTTCACTGGCGACTTCCGCATGGGTCAACCAGCGCGTTTTCTGGCTCAGGCGATAGTGATACTGCAGCCCGTTATCCATAAGCTTGCCGTCCAGATCCAGGTCATACCACGGCGAACGCACCTGGCAGCCGGGGATGGCTTTTTCCATCTGCCCACCGGTCAGCGTGAAGCGGTAGTCGTAGGTTTCCGGGTTGCCCAGATAAAGGTCGGCTTGTTGATCATGGCGGCGGTAGTTGATGAAGCCATCCCAGCGGCCTTTGAGTGACTCGTCGGTGTAGACGTAGTCGTTCGCGAGCTTTTCCAGCGCGCGCTGGTCGTTCATGCTGGCGTTGACGATGTAGCCGTCGTGCACCACGAAGGCGGTGGGTGGGCGAGTGATGGTGCAGCCGCTGATTTCGTTGCCGAAGTTGCCGCAGATGTTCTGGTCGGTGGCGGTGGTGCCTTGTTGGCGATCGGCGACGCTCATTTGCATCAGCGGCAGGCGGCTGAAGGTGATGGTGGCCTGGGTGGCGCCATTGCCTTGCTTGTCGAAGTGCACTTTTTTGTCCAGGCGCAGGGTGGTTTCCGGGCGTTCCAGCGGGATCTGTTCTTCGCGTACCTGGCCCTGAGCATCATTGACCAGCACCCAGCGGTCCTGAATGTCGGGCATGGTCTGGCCGGGTGCGAACACCGGGTTGGTCGGGTCGAGCCACCAGACCTGGCCGTCGACTTCGGCACGCACGATCGCGTGGTTCGCCGCGTTGGTGCCAGGGATCAGCAATGAGAACGCTACGTCGCCACGGCTGACCCAGGCGGTCTCGGCCTTGATGCCGCTGGCTTTGAGCATTGCTGTCAGCAGGATCGCCAGGTCTTTGCAGTCGCCATAACCATGCTGCTCGATTTCCGCCAGGTTGAACGGCACATAACCGCGCTCGGTAGCGCGCCAGTCGCCGAGGTAGCGGTAGTGGTCGTTGATGTGCTGCATCAGCGCTTCGACCTGTTGCGCCGGCGCCAGGTTGCGTGCGGCGGCTACAGCAGCGGCCGCTTGCGCCGGCAGGTTGGCGCCGAGAATCTGGTTGTAGCGCTGGGCGAAATCACCGAAATACGCCTGGCGGTCCAGGGCGCTGCCCACTTCCAGGCGCGGGATGTGTTGCAGCGCGGCGCTGGAGGATTCGTTGATGTAATTGAGGTAGGTCGGCTTTTTTTGCACCACGTCCAGGGTCTTGCCGTTGGCGGATGCCGTTACGTTGAAACCGTCGAACAACTCACTGCGCCACTGGATCGGCCGTTCGGCAGTAAAGCGCGCCTTCACGTGGTCGCGGCGGAACGCACTGGGGCCAAACATGAGGGCGTAGTGAAACTGGGTCACCAGCGGTTTGGCGGCGCGCCGCTCACGCACGGTGAAGCGAATTTTTGTGCCCACGCGCAGGTTCGGGAAGGCCAGGGATGTCTGCTTGTAGCGGCTGAAGCCCTGGTCCGGATTGGGCGCGGTGCGCGTGTCGATTTGCGCGGCGTCCAGCGCGACCGGCTTGGCGCCCGGCTGGGTGGATTGCGCGCTGAGCACTTCAAAGCTGTCGCCTTCGGCGTAATCGAAGTCGATGCGCGAGAGCATTTCGCGGCCGCTGGGCTTGAGGATGGTGTAGTGCTGGGTGGTGGTGCAGTCGGTGCTGGCGTCGCGGTTGAAGTGGCAGTGCAGCTCGGTGTCGCTGGCCAGCGGGGCTTCGGCCATGGGTTGCAGGGCGGCATTAGCACAGTGGCAAACCAGCCCCAGGCTCAGGGCAAGCAAGGGGCGGTGAAACGAAAAACGGTACAAACGGTGCATGGGCGCCTCGGGTGATACAGTGGAACAACTACCCGTCGGGTAGTGAGAAGGCGCCGGATGATAATGGGTCGCAACAACAAAAGCCACGATTGTCTGACAATAAATGTGTCTGAAAGACCCGTGCTAGAGCCTTTTGCTTGATTTGTTTCAGGGTTTTAGCAGTTCAAATTCGGCACTGGCGAGCTTTTCGCCGTTCACCAGCACATGCACCCAATGCTTGCCCGCGTAATGCTTGCGCGTGGTCAACTCACGGATATGTTGTTCGCGGCGGATGGCGTGATGTTCGCCTGCGCCCAGGGTAAAGGCCTTGAGCTTGAACACTTTCTGCGCGCTATGGCCGGCACTTTTTACGTAGTCGATGGCGTAGTCGACCACCAGCTTCTGCGCGGCGGTGGCGGTGGATTCCAGGCTGAACGACAGGTTGATGCGCTCGCCCAGGTTGATCACCGCCGGTGTGACTTTCAGGTGGTGAATGTTCACCTCGGCCCTGGCGCCGGCACCCATGATCGTCAGTGCGCGGGTATTGCCTTGCTTGATCAGGCTGCGCAAGGCGTGCCGGGCGATCCAGGCGGTGTGCGGGTTGTCCAGGTTCCAGCCTTCGATCAGGCTGAGCACCCAGTCCGGGTGGTCCTTGGTGATGTCGTTGAGGTGGTTGGCCACTGACTTGCGCACATACAGGCTGCTGTCGGCCTTGAGGTTATCCAGGATCGAGGCGCACAGCTGCGGGTTGGCCTGCACCTGGGCCAAGCGAAAGGACCAGGGCAGGCGAGGGCGCGAGCCTTCACTGGCAAGGCGCCGCACATGTTCGTTGGCGTCCAGCGACCACTGCTGCATCACGGCCAGGGTGCGCTCAAAGTCGTTCAACAAGAACGGGCGAATGGCGAACTCGGCCGAGCCAAACACGGTGAAGTATTTGAGCGCGGCCATGGAGCGTTTGAAGTCATTCAGGCCGTAACTGGCCACATAGTGCGGCAGGAACAGGCACACAAATGCACTGTTCAAGCGCGGGGCCAGGGCATATAACAGCTTGAGGGTTTGCGCATAATCCAATGGGATGACCGCATGCAGGCTCTCACTGACCCGCGCCATGCGCTGCATCACCGACAACTCGGCAAGCCCGGCTTTGGCGTGCTTTAGAAAGCCTTTGGCGTCGAACGCCGGGTACACCGCTGTCATTTCACTGGCGATGTGTTGCAGGCGTTCGACGTTGAAGATTTCCTTGAGGGCCGGGGCGCTTTGGTCGGTCATCGGTGATTCCAGGGCTAGAGAAACCAGCGGTATTCCCGCGCGTTGATCTCTTGTTGAAAGGCCAGGTGGTCCTGGCGTTTGTTTTCGCAGTACACGTCGATAAATTCGGCGCCCAGCTTATCGCGCAATATCGCTTGATGCTGCATGGCGCGCACGGCGTCGAGCATTTCCAGGGGGAAGTCGGCGCCGCTGTTACGGTCCTCGTTCAGCGGCGCGATGGGTTCTTGCCTGGTTTCCAGGCCATGCTCCAAGCCTGCCAGGATCGCTGCCAGCACCAGGTACGGGTTGGCATCGGCGCTGGCCAGGCGGTGTTCGATGCGCAGGTTGCGCGGGTCGGATTCGGGAATGCGCACGCAGGCGTCGCGGTCTTCAAAGCCCCAGCTGGCACGAGTGGCCGCGTTCACGGTGCCACCCAAGCGGCGGAAGGCGTTGTGGTTGGGCGAGAAGATCGGCATGCAGTGCGGCAGCAAGGCCAGGCAACCGGCCACCGCGTGGCGCAGCGGTTGCTGCTGGTGCGCCGCGAGTAAATTATTGCCCGCGCCGTCATACAGGCTGACATGCACATGCATGCCGCTGCCGGGAAATTGCAGATAAGGCTTGGCCATAAAGCTGGCGCGGTAGCCGTGCTTGAGTGCCACGCCACGGGTGCTGCGGCAGAACAGCGCGGCCCAGTCGGCGGCGCGCAGGCCGTCGTCGCAGTGGCCGAAGTTGATCTCGAACTGGCCAGGGCCGAGTTCGGCGGTGATCACCGTGATGTCGATGCCTTGGGCCTGGGCGGTTTGCGCCATGTCGTCGAGCACTTCACTGAAGCGCGACAATCGCTCGATATGCAGGGTGGGCTGGTCGTCAGCGTCATCACTCAACGGGTCGCGGGCGAATTGCGGCAGGCCGTCGTCGAGTTTTTTATCGAATAGGTAAAACTCCAGCTCAAACGCCACTACCGGGTGAATGCCCTTGTGATGCAGGCGTTCCAGCACCTTGGCCAGCACTTCACGTGGTTCGAACTCAATCGGCGCTTCGGTGCCATCCGAGGTGATCAACATCTGCCCCAGCGGCTGCGCTTCCCAGCTCACCGGCTTGAGCGTGCCTGGCACCAGGCGGCGGTTGGCATCCGGGTCGCCGTCGTGAAAGCAATAATCACCGATCTTGAACAGCCCGCCCTGAGCGCCCAGCAGAACGGCGTTTTGCGGCAGCTTCAGCGGGCTGCCGGCGGCGACTTTTTCCAGCATCTCCACCGGGTAGCGCTTGCCGTAGAAATGCCCCGGAATGTCCAGGGCGATCAGGTCGACGTAACGCACCTCGGGGTGGTTCTGGCGAAAGGTCCGTACTTCGGCCAGCAACGTGGAGGGTTGGCTTTTCACGGGTGTTGCTCCTAGTTGTAAACCCACAATACGCGGGCGGGCAGATCAGTCAGGTTGGCGTAGCGGCAATGGGCAAAACTGGCCAGGTGGAAGCTGTCGCCAGGCCCGAGGGTGACCGGGTCAGTCTCACCTTCCACCCACAGCGTCAACTCGCCCTCCAGCACAAAGCCGGCCTGCTCGGCGCGGTCGCTCATGGTTTGCTCGCCACTGTTGGCACCGGGCGCCAACAGGCTGTCGAGCATCGAAAACGCGCCGTGCATGCTGGGCGACACCAGAATGTCGGTGATGCCATTGGCGTAATACACCGTGCGCCGCTCATTGGGGCGCGTGACCCAATCCACCGCCTTGGGTTTGGGCAGGCTGTAGAAGTAGGTGGTGGGTACGTCGAGGGCATGGCTGATGGCGGTGAGATCGGCCACGGTAGGGCGCGACAGGCCGCGTTCGACCTGGGACAAGAAACCCACCGACCGCTCGATTTTTTGCGCGAGTTGGGCGAGGGTGAGTTTCTTGTGCTTGCGCAGGTCGTGGATCAACACGGCCAGTGCGTCGAGTTCTTGTTGTTGATTCATGAAATTTATATCGATAAATTTCATGAAAAATTACACGAATTATTTCATGGGGGCAATGGCGGTGAATTGATCATTCCGACGCTGGAGCGCCGGAACGATCAAGACCCTTGGCTGTGCTGGAGGCTGGCTGGCCGTCGGTCAATCGACCTCGAACTGATGTAGCCAGACGTTTTCAGTAACCAGCCGAGCAGGTATTACCGTGTGGGTTTTTCCATCAATCACAGTCCATAGCTCGCATTGGCTGTGCGGGCGGCCGTCAGGAGTGGTGTACATACGACCATCGTTACGGACGACGTATTGCACTGATTGGTGTAGCTCTTTACCCGCCGCGGTGCGCTGGCCCGCCGCAATCAGAAAGTCGATTTTGACCTGAGGCTTGCGCAATTCATCCAAACGACCGAGACCATAATCCGCGCAAATATCAATACCAAAGGGCAGATCCGGGACTGGCTGGTTGTCGAACAGAGGCAGCAGCCGACACCCGCGTTGATGTTTTGCGGTGGAGGTGCTCAGTTCATACACATTGACACTGAGTGTCTCGCAGAGCTGGTACACAAATACCAAAGGTGGGTCGCCGTCGAAAAGCTCCGGCGAGGCCGTTTCCGGGTCGAAAATGATCAGCTCGTTATCCTTTTCTACAGCCTGCTCTGCTGACAGGCCCATGTAGTCAATCAAGGCGGTATTTCGCTTGGGCCACATTGAAATCAAGGGCGCGCCCCAAAATGATCGTTTCCCGAAATTGTTCCCGGCCACTACGTAATTCAAAGCCTCGTAGCGGTTTGGGTTCTGTTTGCTGGGCGTTAACAATGCATTTGTACCCGGTAACAGGATGAGGCGTCCCCACTGCCTGGCCGGGAAAGCGCGAATAATCTGCCTGACGTGTTGTTGAATTGTCCGGCGGTAAAACACTTCCAGCTGTTTAAGCTCTTGCACATTCTTGACGCTGCTCCACGGAATATTCCAGTAGAGTTCGGGCGCGGTTACAAACGTAACCAGGGGCTGAAATGAATCGTCTTTGAGGGCTACCAATGAGCGCCTCATTGAGCTGATCAATTGCTCTGCGCGGCGATTCGTCTCACGCTTGGCGAATTCCAGAATTGACTCATGGGCTGCGCGCGATGAGTGGGCATCGGGAGTAGTGGTTTGCAGCGAAAGTACTTGTACGCGTTGTGTCACTTTGCAACGTCCTCTGAGTTCTGAAAACCACAGCTCATGGCTGGGTTTGAATTGAGAACTCAGAACGCTGGGATGGCTGTAGGACTTCTCCAGTTTTTGATGCGCGAACGTTGGGTCATTTAGTCAACGAGCACGCCGCATCATCTGCGGCTGAATGAATTGCCACGCCTGCGGTCGGAACCTGGGTACGCATCATTCATTGAAGGAGCACCCATGAAGTCCAAGACCCTAGCCGCTTGCCTGCTGCTCACCGCTGGGCTGTCCACCGCCAGCTTTGTCGTGCAGGCCGGTGATACACCTCAGGAAACCGTGCAGCCTTCGAGCATCAATACGCGGGATTTGAAAGAGGGTGACCGCGCCCCGGATATCCTGATGCGCAAGGAATCGGCGCTCAGCGACTGGAAAAAACGTGGCCTCAAGCAGCCGGAGGCAGACAGCCAATGGGCACGGGTGGGGGACAAGTTTGTGCTGCTCAAAACCACCAACGGCACCATTCTCGAGATCACCCCCGTCAAGCGCTGATCGGTGTGTTTTCCTCGTTAGCGCATAAAGGTAACCGGCCATCCCGGTCGCGTTACCTCACCCATCACGTTAGCTTCGACGTCACACAGGTCGGCCTGGAAATCAGCCCGGCTGCATTTTTATTGGGTCGTCGTTGAAGCAAAATCATCCAGCGTGAGCTTGCCGACGTTGTTGCTCTGCAGTTCGTAGCGCAACTCTTCAACCATCTTGGCGACTTCTTGCGGGGTCTGCAGGCGGTTGGTACTGATGCCGGTGACTACCAGGTCAACCCGGCCGGTTTCGGCGTCGTAGACCTTGAGGGTCAGTGACGCGTCCCGGCACAGGGTGAACTCGCAGGTCAGCGGCGACAAACCTTCTTCGATGCAGTTGCGCAATTGAGAGAGGGTAAACATAGGCCTCGGCCTCCTCAACGACGACGCAGCAACAGGCCCACAAGCAAACCGATACCGGCAACGACAGCCACGGTCGTCAGGGGTTTGTTTTTGGCGAAATCACCGACGGTCTCCAGCGCGTCGCCGTACGTTTGCTGCAGTTGACCTGCCGCCTGACGCGCCACACCTTCAGCGTGCAATTGATCATCGCCGGTGAGGTCGCCGATAACGCCCTGGGCCTTGCCGGCAACTTTTTCTACGGCGCCTTTGACTTGTTCGCTTTTCATCGTGCTTTCCTTGGAAGAGATCAAACCATTTCGGCACGGGACCATAGGCCCTGTACCCACTCTTCAAGGTTAAGCAGCACGCGTCAGTGCAATAAGGCGAATTTGCACTGGTCGCACTAGTGCATTTGCACTCTAGGGTTTGCTTTTGATGCGCAGTTCGCCGGCAAACAAGCCACGCTCCCTGGCCCACACAATGGCCGCGCTGCGGCTGTGCACGCCGAGTTTGGAGTACACCGTGGCCACATGGTTACGCACCGTGTTGGGTGCAAGTTTCAGGCGCGAGGCAATCTCTTTGTCGGCCAGGCCTTCGCAGATCAGACCCAGCACATCACGCTCACGGGCGGTGAGGTCGGTAAAGGCCACGTTCGGCAGGTTGGGGCTGTTGACGCTCTTGGCGTTGGCCAGCTTCTCGATCAGGGTCTGGCTGAACCAGGAGGCGTCCTGCATCACTTCCTCAATGGCCGCCACCAGCTCAAGCTCCGAGCGTTTGCGTTCGGTGATGTTCATCAGCACCAGCAGGTAGCAGGGCACGTCCTCGATAATCACCGTGTCGGCGGAGACCACGCAGTCGATCACCTCGTTGCCTTTCTTGCGCACCTTGAGGTCCTGGCCTTCGAGGTTGCCGGCGTTTTCCAGGGTAGTGAACAATTGCGCTCCCGCCGGTGCGCTGTCGATGAAGTGGATGTCCTCGACGTTCTTGCCGATCAGTTCTTCGCTGGTGTAGCCGGTGATGCTCATGAACGCTTCGTTGATATCCACCACTTGCCGGTTGGCGGCGTTGCACACCAGGGTCGGCACCGGTGTCAGGCGGAAGGATTTGGCGAAACGTTCTTCGCTCTGGCGCAAGGCGGTCTCGGCCTTGCGCCGTGGCTCCAGGTCGGTGAAGGAAAACAGCATGCAGTCTTCCTCGTTCATGTCCAACGGCTGGCCGGCGACGATTACCAGTTTGCTGCCGCCTTCGGGCAGGCGCAGCTCGGCCTGCATCTGCGGGATGGTTGCGCCTTCGCCCAGGCGCTGGATGGCCAGGTCCTTGCGATCGGCGTGTTCCAGCACGTCCAGTTCATACACGGATTTGCCGATGACCTGGTCGCGGTTGTAACCGGTCATCTCCAGGAAACCCTGGTTGACCTTGATGTAGCGCAGGTCGCTGAGACGGCAGATCACCGCAGGTGCCGGGTTGGCGTTGAAGGTTTTCTCGAAACGTTGTTCTGCGCTGGCCCACTCGGTGGCGTCGCTGAGGATCAGCACCAACAGCTCCGGTTCGCCGTGGGCGTCCGTCAGCACCAGGCTGCGCAAGCGGTGCACCCAACGGCGGTCTTCGTCGTCGGCGGGGGTGACTTCCACCACCACATCGCTGAATTCTTCACCGGCTGCTACTCGGCTGAGCGGGTAGCTGTCCAGGGGCAAGGGATGGTTGTTGCGATAGCGCAAGGCGAAGCGCTTGGCGTATTGCTCGGTATTGGCGCCGAGCTGCTCCACCTCACTGACCCCGTGCATGGTCAGCGCGGCTTCGTTGGCCCACAGAATGGTCTGGTCGACTTCGGCCAGGATCACACCGTCCGATAACCCGGAAATGATCTGCTGCAATTGGCGGCGGTTGGTTTCTTTGGCAAGAACGTCCTGTGTCATGGTCTCTCCGGGGATGGGCGCATGAAGGGTACGACACCCAGGCATCAGGATAGTGCACACAACGTGCCCCTTGCGGGGTGCGAATGCACCAGAGGCTCTGGTGCATTTGAGCGGGGACGACCGGCAGCGGCCTCGCCAGACTGATACGGTCAACCACTCAAAGGATTAATCATGACAACTGTCTATGAAACCAACCGTTCACCGTTTCGCGTGTCCTGGAGTTCTGTGCTGGCCGGCAGTGCAATTGCCCTGGTGACCTACCTGGTGCTCAGCGTGCTGGGCACGGCCATTGGCGCGAGTGCCGTCAACCCGATGGAAGCGGGCAACCCCCTGAGCGGCTTCGGCACGGGTGCAGGGATCTGGCTGTTTGTTTCCACCCTGGTGGCCGTCGGCCTCGGCGCCTTTGTGGCCGGGCGCACTGCACCGGACCGTGGCGGCCTGCACGGCTTACTGACCTGGACCTTTACCACCTTGCTCACCACCTGGCTGCTGGCTGGTCTGGCCGCCAGTGTGGTCGGCACCGCCGGTAATGTGGTGGGCAAGGGCTTGTCCGCCGCCGGCAGTGGTATCGCCGCTGCTGCGCCTGGGATCGGCAACAGCATCAAGCAGCAGTTGAACGAGCAGGGTATCCAACTCGATTGGAACAGCCTGCAAGGCCAACTCGACACCTTGCTCAAGCAGAGCGGCAAGCCTGAGCTGGACCCGGCCAACGTCGAGCAGAAAACCGACCAGGCCGCCGCCGACGGCAAGCAATCGGCCAAGGACGCCGCGACCAACCCTGCCCAGGCCGGTGATGAGTTGAAGCAGTGGTTCGAACGCGTCAAAGCCTCCGGCGAGCCTGCGTTGAATGCAGCGGACAAAGACGCGCTGGTCAACATCGTGGCCGCCCGTACCGGCAAGAGCAAAGCCGAAGCCACCCAGATCGTCGACAACTATGCCCAGGCTTATCAGCAAGCGATGCAAAAGGTCGATGAGCTCAAGCAGCAAGCCGAGCAGAAAGCCCGTGAAGCCGGTGAAGTGGCGGCTAAACAGCTGTCCCGCGCAGCCTGGAGCACCTTGGCCATGTTGCTGTTGGGCGCAGCGTTGAGCTTCTTTGTGGGTCGTACCGCACTGACCACGCGTCGCGTGCCGTTGGCTTAAGCTGAACATGTGCGGCAGGGACGCCGCCTGTGGGCACAGTGGATAACTCGCTCACCCCTGCGCCCTAATGAATGCGTAAAATACCGGCTTTTTACGCGTATCACGCAAAGGTGCACTTTGAGCGCAGGCAAAGCTGTCGGGCTGTTATTACTCACTTCACTGCTGGCGGCGTGCGGTACTTCACCGCCACGCACGCCAAACGACATCTGCGGCATCTTTCGTGAAAAAGACGATTGGTACGACGCCGCCAAGGTCACGCAAAAGCGCTGGGGCGTGCCGATCCAGGTGCCGTTCGCGATCATGTATCAAGAGTCGGGCTTCCGCCAGGATGCCAAGACCCCGCGCAAATACCTGCTATGGATTATCCCCTGGGGGCGCGTGTCGACCGCCGAAGGCTATTCCCAGGCCAAGGATGAGGTGTGGAACGACTACCGCAAGAGCACCGGCCGCAGTGGTGCGAGCCGTCAGGATTTCGACGACTCCATCGACTTTGTGGGTTGGTACATGGACAAGACCTACACCATCAACGGCGTGTACAAATACGACGCCTACGGCCAATACCTGAACTACCACGAAGGCTGGGGCGGCTATCGCCAGCGCACCTATGCGGCCAAAGCCTGGCTGCCGCCGGTGGCGAGCAAGGTGCAGGCGCGCTCGCAGATGTACGCGGCGCAATATGCGCGTTGCAAGGATGATCTGGGCCGCGGGTTCTGGAGCCGGTTCTGGCATTGGTTGTAATGAACGATCGGCATGAGGGTGTGGCGAGGGCGCACTTGCCAAGCTCACTCTATTGCGGGAAAACCCAAGTCTTTACGCATCCAACGAGAGCCCCATGAGCAACGATGAACTCCAGATCGCCGACACCCGGCAGGGCACCGGCAAAACCGTGGTCAAGGGTGCGCTGATCACCACCCAATACACCGGCACCCTCGAAGACGGCACCGTGTTCGATTCGTCCTGGGAGCGCGGCAGGCCGTTCCAGTGTGTGATCGGCACCGGGCGTGTGATCAAGGGCTGGGACCTGGGCTTGATGGGCATGCAGGTCGGCGGCGTGCGCACGCTTTTTGTGCCGGCACACCTGGCTTATGGCGAGCGTTCGATGGGCGCGCATATCAAACCCAACAGTAATCTGCGTTTTGAAATCGAGTTGCTGGAAGTGCTGACGCGCGACGATTAAAGGGAAAATAAACATGGAAGTTGGTTGCTCACTTGAAGGTATTCGAGTGGTTGAACTGCATGACGGCGACGCGGGTGAACTGCAGTGTTTTTTTGACCAGGCACCCGAGTATTTCATCGCGGTCAACGGTGAACCGGCATCACCGACCGAAGCGCACGAAGAGTTGCAGGGCTGTTTGCCTGCAGGTTGGCGTTGCAGCCGGATGTACTGGCTGGGTTATCGCGATGCGCAGGACTCACTGGCTGCCGTGGTGAACATCGCGGCAGATTTGCTGGCCGTCGGCGTGTGGCATATCGGTTTGCTGCTGGTGCATACGCGCCTGCACGGCACTGGGTTTGCGCGACAACTGCATGCCGATCTTGAAGCCTGGGCGGTGCGCAACGGTGCCCAGTGGCTGCGATTGACGGTGGTGGTCGGCAATACCAAGGCCGAGCGCTTCTGGCCCAGGCTTGGGTATGTGCAGGTGCGCACGCGTGAAGGCATCAGGATGGGACGGCAGGTGAATACAGTGTCAATTCAGGTCAAGGCGCTGGCAGGTGGGCAGATGGACAATTACCTGAAGCTGGTTGAGCGGGATCGGCCCGATATGTCGTAATAGCGGACGTACACAGTTCTTGTGGGAGCTGGCTTGCCTGCGATGACGCAATATCAGGCAATAAACCTCCAGCAGACAGACCGCCATCGCAGGCAAGCCAGCTCCCACACTTGATCTTCAGTTTCTGAACTCACCCTGAACAATCCATCCAAACGCCATCGGTAAATTTTCCTACGGTTTACTCACTCCAAAACGCGGGGTAAACTCCGCGCGTTTTCATCAATAGCGGAGACCCTCAGTGGGTACTTGTTCGAGCGACAGTCGTCGGCCGGTTTCGGTAACCGGCATCTACTTGGCAAGGTAACGCGCATTTTTCCTGATGCCGTTGTCTCGCCTCAAAAAGCGAGAAGCGGCATTCCGGCAGCGGCCAGTCCTGGCAGTTGCCTGCATCCCTCTCATCGACGCTGACCAGCACCTCAAATCACTTGGGATGCTACGCACGCGCCTGCCTTTTACGGCGGGCGGGCCAAGCTGACTGTGCCTTTACAACGGGCACGGTGCAGTCGGTCGTACCTGCACGAAGGTTTCCGGCATGCGCAGCAGTCATGGAGATTTTTCTTATGCAGGCAATCAACAACATCAACCTCAACTCCCTGGTCGATACCGTGGTCAGCCTCACCGCGGCGTTTATCCTCGGTGGTTTGATCGGCTTCGAGCGCCAGTACCGCCAGCGTACGGCGGGCTTGCGCACCAACGTGCTGGTGGCGGTGGGCGCGGCGATCTTCGTCGACATGGCCAACCGCCTGGGCGGCGCGGAGGGCGCGGTGCGAGTGGTCGCGTACGTGGTGTCGGGCATCGGCTTTTTGGGCGCGGGCGTAATCATGCGCGAAGAAGGCAACGTGCGTGGGCTCAACACTGCCGCCACACTTTGGGCGTCGGCGGCGGTGGGGGCGTGTGCGGGGGCTGATCTGATCCTTGAAGCACTGTTGGGCACCCTGTTTGTGCTGGCGGCCAACACCTTGCTGCGGCCGATCGTCAATAACATCAACCGCCAGCCACTGGACGTGGTGTCGGCGGAGGTCACCAACATCCTCTATGTCATCGCCCGGCGCAGCCAGCAACAGGCGGTGATGGTGCTGCTGGAAGCCGAACTGGCGCGCTGCAACTACCCGGCCAGCGACGTTGATGTGCGGCCGTTCGGCAGCGAAGAGGTGGAAATCGAGGCCACCCTGGCCGCGACCTCGGTAGACGGCGACGAACTGGACGCGCTGGTGGCGCGTATTTCCACATCGAGCCTGGTCGTGCAGGCGTTCTGGAGCCCGAGCACCACCGACTGAGAAGCGTGCGCAAGCGCTATTTTGCGAGGAAAAGTCTTACATATGATTGGGATTCCCCCTTCGGTCAATACGTTATTTCGTTGTTAAGGTTGCGCACTTGCAGCTGGCCGGTGGTCACGGTTCGGCTACATGTGCTCGGCATGACTTCGATCGAAGGGGCCACCTGAGTGAAGGCAGTGCCACTGGTCGGCACTGTCATTTCTCACAGGTACCTGTGTCCCGCGTGATGTGTAAGGGTACTTATTCTTCTCAGGGTAGTGATATGAGCAAAGCGTCAGTTAGTGGGAACAAAGTATTAATCGTGGACGACCATCCGTTTATACGGGCGACTGTCAGGTATTTGCTCAAGTGCGAAGGCTTCACTGACATTGAGGAAGCCGGCACGGGGGCGGACGCGCTTCAGAAGGTTAGAGAATGGTGCCCCGTCTTGATTATTCTCGACTTGGCCATTCCAAAACTGGGTGGGCTGGAGGTGATCGCCCGAGTCAAGGCGCTGGGGGCGCCCTGCAAGATTCTGGTATTGACGTCGTATCCGCCGGAGTTTTTTTCCACCCGGTGCATGCGTGCCGGCGCCATGGGGTTTGTTGCCAAGACCGGAGAGCTGGAAGAGCTGCAAAAAGCAATCAAGGCGGTGATGTCCAACTACAACTGTTTCCCTAGCCTGCCAAGCAGTTCGGTGCGCCGTGACGATTTGCAGGCCACCGAGCAAGAACTGGTGCATTCGCTGTCGGATCGCGAATTGGCCGTGTTGAGGATGTTGGCGTTGGGTTACACCAACAACAAGATTGCCCTGGATATGCTGCTGAGCCACAAGACCATCAGTACCTACAAGACTCGACTCAAGGAGAAGTTGCGGATGTCTTCTGTGGTGCACATGGCCAAATTTGCCCAGCGCAATCATCTGATCTGATTCGACATGATCCTGGCCCTGGTTCGACGATTCATCCTGATGGTGTCGATGAGCCTGCTGCCGCTGTTCGCTGTTGCCCTTGATGAGCCGCACACCTTGCGGTTGCTGGGGCATTCGAGCCTCGACGGGCATGACGCGCCCGTGGTACTGGGAGACGCTGACTGGCACTGGCTGCGTGAGCGGCGCACCCTATGGATGGGGGTTTCCGCGCCCGATTACGGGCCTTTCGAACTGACCAACAACAACGATGAGCTGGAAGGTATCACCGCCGACTATGCCCAGTTGCTTGCCCAGGCGCTCAACGTCAGCGTTGAAGTGCGCCGCTATGACACGCGTGATGAGGTGATCGAAGCGCTCAAGCAAGGCTCCATCGACTTCCTGGGTTCGGCCAACGGGTTTGAGGCGGGGGACCCGCAACTCGTCCTGTCGCGCTCCTATGCCAATGACCAGCCCGTGCTGGTCACCCGTACCGGAGACACCCAGTCCCTGAGTGTCGACTTGGCCGGCAAGCGTGTGGCGATGCTTTATCACTACATGCCGCCCGATGTGGTCGAGGCGTTCTACCCAAAGGCCCATGTGGAGCTGTTTGCGTCGGTCTTCGAAGCCATCGGCGCCGTGGCCTTTGGCCGCGCCGATGTCTACCTCGGAGATGCCATCACCGCGCACTACCAGATCAATCGCAACCACCTCAACAACGTACAGCTGGCGGACTTTTCGACCTTGGAGTCCAACGCCTTTGCGTTTGCGGTGGGCCGGGACAATATCCGCCTGCTGCGCATTATCAACAGCGCGCTGAGGTCGATCCCGACTAACCAGCAGCTGGATATCGTGCGCCGTTGGAGTGCTGGCAATCTTGGCGTCCTGGGGGCTGAGCGACTGCACCTGAGTACCAGCGAGCAACGCTGGCTGGAAAAACACCCACGGGTGAGGGTGGTGGCGTCCGACCAGATGCTGCCGTTGGCATCCTTCACGGCACAAGGGCAATCAGAGGGCTTGAGTGCGGACGTTCTCTCCCGGATCAGCCTGCGCACCGGCTTGAAGTTCGATGTGGTCCCGGGCGGCACGATGCCCCAGCAAATCGAGGCGGTTCGTTCGGGCCGGGCGGACATGATGGCGGTGGTCACGCCCAGCATCGAAGGTTCTGACCAGGTGCGCTTTACCCGGCCCTATTTGACCAATCCGCTGGTGCTGGTCACCCGTACCGACACGCCTGGCACCATGACCCTGGAGAATATGCTGGGTAAACGCCTGGCAATCCCCAGCGGCAACGCGCTGCGTGAAGTCATCAATCGCGACTATCCCGGTATCCAGTTTGTGGAGGCGAAGAACCCTACGGATGCCATGGCCCTGGTCGCCAGCGGCAGTGCCGAGGGCGCCGTCAGTTCGCTGATCTATGCGCGTTACCTGATCGCCTTTGAGTACCGCGACCGCTTGCACGTTACCAGCACCGTCGGCTCTGAACCCGTGCGCATGACGTTCGGGGTCAACCGGGGTCAGCTGGAGCTGTACTCGATACTGGACAAGGCGTTGCTGAGCATCCCGCCCCAGGAGATGGATGAACTGATCAGCCAATGGCGCACCGATGTGATCATCGAAGACCATTGGCTGCGCCACCGCAGCACGATTATCCAAGGGTTCGGCCTGGCGGCGGTATTGCTGCTGATCACCCTGGGGTGGGCGATTTACCTGCGCAGCCTGATACGCAAGCGCGCTCAGGCCGAGCGGGCGTTGAGCGACCAGATGCGCTTTATGGGCGTGCTGATCGACGGTACGCCCCACCCCATCTACGTACGTGATCGCCAGGGCCGGCTGATGGCTTGCAACAGTGCTTACCTGGATGTGTTTGGCTTCAAGCTTGAAGGGGTGATTGGCAAGACGGTGATCGAAACCGACACCGGCAACCCGCCGCAGGCCCAGTCATTCCATGAGGATTATCTGCGCTTGATGGAGCGGGGCGAGCCGCAGATTCATGATCGGGTGCTCAGGTTGCCTGCGGGCAAGGTGTTGACCATTTACCACTGGATGCTCCCGTACCGTGATGGCGACGAAAATGTCGTGGGCATGATTGCCGGCTGGGTGGATGTGAGCGAGCGCCAGCGCTTGCTGGGCCAGCTGCAGGAGGCCAAGGAGGAAGCTGACGCCGCCAACCGTGCCAAGACCACGTTCCTGGCGACCATGAGCCACGAAATCCGCACCCCCATGAATGCGGTGATCGGCATGATTGAGCTGGCGCTGGCCAACGCCGAACAAGGGCGTGCCGACCGCGATGCCCTGGAAGTGGCCTCGGTGGCCTCCCATGGCATGCTGGAGCTGATCGGCGACATTCTGGATATTGCCCGAATCGAGTCCGGCCATCTGTCATTAGCCCTTGAACCAGCCAACCTGCATGAACTGTTGACGTCGGTGGCACGGGTATTTGAAGGGTTGGCGCGCGCGAAGGGCCTGGCGCTGCAAGTCGAGCTTGACCCGCAAATGGATCGCGCGGTGTTGATCGACCCGTTGCGATTCAAGCAGGTGGTGTCCAACCTGCTGAGCAATGCCATCAAGTTTACCGACCAGGGCCGGGTGCGCTTGGGCGGGCGCTGCGGGTTGGCATCGGACCCCGGCCAATTGGACCTCACCTTATGGGTAGAAGACACCGGCATAGGCATCAGTGCCGAGGACCAGCAGCGGCTGTTCAACCCGTTTATCCAGGGCAGCAATACCGAGCAATCGGCGCGCAGCGGCTCGGGCCTGGGGTTGGTGATCAGCCGCACGTTGTGCGAAATGATGGCGGGCAATCTGCAGTTGAGCAGTATGCTGGGGCAGGGGACGCGGGTGGACGTGGCACTCACATTAGCGACGACAGCGACAATAACACGCGAGGTTTCGGCCACGCCGGCACCCACCCGGCCCGTGCGTGTGTTGAACATTCTGGTGGTAGATGACTACCCGGCCAATCGCCTGCTGCTGGCTCGGCAGCTGAGCTTTCTGGGACACCGCATCTGCACTGCCGAAGACGGCGTCCAGGGCTTGGAGCGCTGGCAAACCCAGCGGCCCGATGTGGTGATCACCGATTGCAACATGCCCCTCAAGGATGGCTATGCCTTGGCGCGTGAAATCCGTGCGCAAGAGCATGAGCAAGGCTTGCACGCCTGTCTGCTGCTGGGGTTTACCGCCAATGCCCAGCCCGAAGAAACCGAGCGCTGCCGGCAGGCGGGCATGGATGGTTGCCTGTTCAAGCCTGCCGGGCTTGAGGACTTGCGCTCGGCGCTGAGCGCCTATGCGCTCGGGCCTGAGTCACCCGGCGCTGAGCCGGGGTTTGATTTGACGGCTTTGACCGTCGTAACAGGGGACGATAGCGCCGCGCTCAAGGAGCTGTTGGGCGCCTTGCTCGACAGCCTGAAAGCAGACCGTGCGATATTGGCATTGCCGCTACGCCAGCACAGTTTTGGCGAGCTGCACGAACTTGCGCATCGCGTCAAAGGAGGGGCGCGAATGGTCAAGGCTGAGACGTTGATCGCCTGTTGCGAAACATTGGAGGCGGTGTGTGAGCGGCACAAGCGCAGTGCATTGGCCGTGGCGGTTAAAGCGATAGACGCGGCGATTGCTGATTTGCACCAGCGCATGGATGCTTATTGCAAGCAGCTCTGACCGCCGTTGAGGGGTATTCGGTAGATTTGGGAGAACTCCTACATGAAGGGGGAATATGCCTGATTTTGTCTTCGGTATATGTCTGGAAAATGGGTGACGCTCACTGACGAGCGCTGCCAGCCCAGGGGTTCGCCATGCCGAACAAAGCACTGACCATCCTGATTGCCGATGAACAACACCTGCAACGACTGTATATCGAAAAAATGCTCAATCAATTGGGTTACCACCGGATTGTGCCGGTGCAGACCTATCAGGAAGTCCAGATACTCACCGCGATCCCGGCCGAACCCTTCGACGTGTTGATCATTAATGCGGGGCTGGCGCAGCAGGCTTGCGGGCCGCAGCCGCAGGTGCGGCATGTGCTGCTCTACGACCATCAGGACCTGGGCAGGTCGACGGGTACAAAGTCTGCCGTACTGGTGCGGTTGCCGGGTGTGCCGGACAACGTCAATCTTGAACATTTCATGGATATCATCGACCCACCCGAGGCCACGACGGGCCTGCGGGTGTTGCCGTGGCTGCGGGAGTTATCGCGCAAACCCCTGGCCGGGGTTTAGTCCCACTTCGGCGCAATGCCCTTGGGGCTGGTCAATCGATGGCCGCGCTCCAGGGCGGCGATTTGCGCCATATCGGCTGCGCTCAAGGTCAGGTGCAGGGCCTCGAGATTGCTTTGCAGGTTGGCGCGTTTGGTCGACGACGGGATCACCGCGTAACCCAATTGCATAGCCCAGGCCAGCGTGACCTGCGCCGGTGTGGCTTGATGGCGTTCGGCGATCTGCTGGATCACCGGGTCTTTGAGCACTTCGCCGTAGGCCAGGGTCATGTACGACGTGATCTGGATACCCTGGGCGGTGGCGAAATCCACAACCTTCCGGTTTTGCAGGTAGGGGTGCAGCTCGATCTGGTTGGTGGCGATGTTCTCGGCACCCACCGCAGCGATAGCCTGCTTCATCAGGTCAATGGTGAAGTTGGATATGCCGATCTGGCGGGTCAGGCCCAGGCGCTTGGCTTCCAGCAACTGGCCCATGAATTCGGCGACCGGCACCTGGCCTTCCGGCGATGGCCAGTGGATCAGCGTCAGGTCGAGATAATCGGTTTTGAGTTTGCGCAGGCTTTCGCGCAGGCTCGCAATCAACTGGCCTTCGGCGAAATTGGCGATCCAGATCTTGCTGGTGATAAACAGCCCATCACGCGCTACGCCGCTGTCGGCAATGGCTTTGCCGACATCGGCTTCGTTCTCGTAGATTTGCGCGGTGTCGATGACGCGGTAGCCCAGTTCCAGGCCGGTGTTCACAGAATCGATCACCACCTGGCCTTGCAGGCGGAAGGTGCCGAGGCCGAAGGCGGGGACGTTTGGGGTTGGGGTAGACATCAGTAACTCCAGAAGAGGTGTGAACAATGGAGTCGAGTATCCCCCCGTCGTTCACTCGGAAAAACCGCCCATTGCGAAAAGGACTCTTAACCACAAATCACGAATGCCCATGGTCTTGCTGCGGTGAGGGGGCGGTGCCTTGCGCGCCCGTTCACTAAAGCATGGGTTCGCATGACCGTTGGTCAACTTTGTCACCCGAGGTTTAGCGGCTTCACTTGCCAGCAATGGGTACGGCGCGGTATTCCAGAATGCTCTATGCCAGCCTTGGAAAGACCATGACCCAACACCTCACCGAATACGCCGATGCCAGCCCTGAAGTGCGCGCGGTCTACGACGACATCATGCAAACACGCAAGGTCGACCAGGTGAACAACTTCTGGAAATGCCTGGCTGCCCACCCGCCGACATTGCGCCGCACCTGGGAAGGCCTCAAGGAAATCATGGCACCGGGAGCACTCGACCCGCTGACCAAGGAGTTGCTGTATGTGGCGGTCAGCGTGACCAACAATTGCCCGTATTGCATCGCCTCCCACACCGCCGCCGCACGCAAGGCCGGCATGACCGACGAGATGTTTGGCGAGTTGCAGGCCGTGGTCGGCATGGCCAACGAGACCAACCGCCTGGCTACCGGCTACCGTGTGCCGGTGGACGATATGTTCAAGTGGCCGTGATACCCAGCCTCATGCGCAGATGCGCGGGGCTTCTACCGGGCGGCGCGCAGGGCGGTGGTGATGGAACTGCCCCTGCTGCGCCTTTCGGCTTCTGCGGGACTGGGAACGGGTCCATGTGGTGAAGTCAAAGCGAGTGGCCGACACGACGTTTTCCTGAACCAGCAGAATCGGCCTGGGGCGGTTTATAGAAGAGTAGTGAGTGTGGAGCGTGACCTCCAATGTGTCCTTGTCCCGGTAACCACTGAGTATGGGCACCAGGCTGAACCCCTGGCCAATGCCTTCGGACTCCGAGGGCGTGCCTGCGAACAATACAATCCCGACATAGACCTTCCTGTCGCTTAAACTGAACATGCACGGCACGCACTTGACGATGGATTCTCTCAATAAAAGCTTGAATGGCGTGCCCTCAAGAATACCCAGCGAAAGCACGTGGTAGAGCTGCGTGTCGGTTTCCAGCTTCAGCATTCTCTTCTTCATGCGTACATAAAGCCTTGCCCAGAAAAAGGGAATCGCCAGAGCGGTCATACCCGCCTGCAACATGAAAACCCAAAGCATGCAGTTTTTCTCATTGGCAATGTCGAGTTCTACCAATAACGTACCCAGTTTTTGGCTGTAGTCCGCCGCAATTTCATGCCCTGCGATAAAGGCCGTTTGTTTTGACAACGTCAGCAGTGCAGCACTTAAAAACGTGGCAACGATCAGGCAGAGCATGCCGAGCCTGGCTACCTGCAGGTAAAGCAGTTGTCCCTGGAAGCGATGCAGGCGCAAGTAGAAAAACGGGTGCCTGAGGCAGACCAGATAGCCACTGACCAGTAACGGCACAATGATCAGCAGGCCCATGAATGATCGGACTCCATTTTTTGTACTTGGCGCACAGCGTCCTTGTAACCCTCTGACGCAATAACCTCATCGATGTCCAGGCCGATGCCTCCACGTACGAGCTTCCAGGTTTTACGGGATTTGACATCCCTTACTCGATCCCAATCATCCTGAGTCGGTTTCCCAAACAACAAATGCAATAAAGACATGGCGACAACCTCGAAAAGAAGTAGCCATTTTTATAGCAAGCGACAGGGCGCCTCACCACTGATGGCAAGCCGCGCCACTGTCGTCGGTTCCCGTAGGAAACGTCTGCATTTGCGCCGGCGGCCTAAAATGTCGGGGGGGTAATCACCCAGATCACCACTGTATCCACCTTGCCCGGGTTGCCATACCGGTGCGGCTCGCTGCTGGCAAAGCTGAAACTGTCGCCTTCAGCCAGCCGGAAATGCCGCTCACCGACCCACAGCTCAAACGTGCCGCTCAACACTAACCGGCTTCTTCGCCTTCATGGCTGTAGCTTTGCTGGCTGTAGGTACTGTAGGTACCGGGTGGAAAGCATGCGTGCAGCATCTCCAGTTGGTGGTTGGGCAACGCGGTCAGGAGTTGGTCGACGATGCCATCTTCATAACGGATGCTTTGACGATTGTTTTTGCGTACCACATAGCCTTCATCCGCTGGGGCAGGGGCGGCCTCGCTGGCAAAAAAACACTGGATGGTCACGCCCAGGCTGCGGGCGATATTGAACAGCTCCGGGATCGATGGGTACGCCAGTTCGGTCAGCGTCAGGCCGCGTGCCTTGCGCAGGCCGCGAATGCGGGTGCCGGAAACAGTGGATGCGGTTCGTCGTTCAGAGTTTCCACGCTACCTTGAGTCCTTCGTAGATCGCCTCTTCGGCGGTGCGCGGCGCCAGGCAGTCGCCGATGCGATCAAACGGCACCAGCCCCGCAAGCTCCGCGCCCAGGGTGTCCACCGGCTGATGGCCCAGGCACAACACCAGGCCGTCGATATTCTCCAGCAGCATCGGTTCGCCAACTGCGCCAACAACACCTGCCCGCCCAGCTGTGCGCTGGCCTCAAACAGGGTGACGTCATGGCCGCGCTGGGCGGCCACGGCGGCGGCTTTCATCCCTGCCGGGCCACCGCCGACCACCATGATACGGCGGCGCTTCAACGTCGGTTGCAGGTGGCCAAACTGCAGCTCGCGCCCGGTCTCCGGGTGCTGGATACAGGCGATTGGCAACCCCTTGTGAAAGTGACCGATACAGGCCTGATTGCAAGCGATGCACGCGCGCACATCCTCGGCGCGCGCACGGTGATAGGCGATCAACTGCGCATTGACCCGGTTATCCGTCGGCATCGAAGTGTCATGCCCGCTGGACATGATGCGGTTCTTCAGGCGCGTTGCTGCGGATGCTGGATCGGGTGTCGCCCGGTTACCGTGACTGAGGTAGAGTCGTTCCGCCGACTCAACCGAAGGACACCGCCCCATGACCCAGGAATCGCGTTTCTCCCGCATGGAGCCGCAATTGCGCAAGGCCAACCTGGTCCAGGCGACGCTCACGTGCCTCAAGCGTGACGGTTTTCAGGGCGCTTCGATCCGCAAGATCAGCGCCGAGGCCGGGGTGTCGGTCGGGCTGATCAGCCATCACTATTCGGGCAAGGATGAGCTGGTGGCCGAGGCCTATCGCACCATCACCGCCCAAGTCATGAGCCTGTTGCGCGAGACCATGGCCAAGGCGCCGCCGCAGCCGCGTGAGCGTTTGTCGGCGCTGTTTCGTGGCTCCTTTTCGGCTGAACTGCTCGACCCGCAATTGCTGGATGCCTGGCTGGTGTTCTGGGGCGCGGTCAAGACTGCACCGGCGATCAACCAGGCCCACGAGCATTCCTATGGCGAGTACCGCACCATTATGCGTTCGGCGTTGGCGGACATGGCCATAGAGGAAGGCTGGGAGCAATTCGATGCTGATTTGGCCGCCATCGGCTTGAGCGCGTTGCTCGATGGGTTGTGGCTGGAGTCGGGGCTCAACCCCGGCACGTTCACGCCGCAGCAGGGCATCCAGATCTGCGAAGCCTGGGTCGACGGCCTGCAAGGCGGCGGTCGCGCGCGCTACCAGCTCAAAGCCTGAACCTTCCCTTCAGCGCCTGAACGCTCTTTTCGAGCGTTTTTTTTCGCCCTGAAAATATTTGCAGTTTGCCGATTGCCTCCTTGCTGAACACTCGTTTAGTATCTCGCCATGTCGTACCCCTCACGCCAATTAAAATAATTCGAGGAAGCCATGACTACCGATTCGCCCGTGCTCACTCTGGTGCAAGCTGGCGTTGCCTGGATCACGCTCAACCGTGGCCCGCAGCGCAATGCACTCGACATCCCGACGCTTAAGCACCTGCATGCCGTGCTCGAAGCGTTCAACACCGACCCCAGTGTGCGCGTGGTGGTGCTTACCGGCAGCGGCCGCAGTTTTTGCGCCGGTGCCGACCTGGCTGAGTGGGCCGACGCCGAGTCCTGTGGCGCCCTGGAAACCTACGGCTGGACCGAAACCGCTCACGCCCTGATGAACCGCCTGCACACCCTCGACAAACCTACGCTTGCTGCGATCAACGGCACTGCCGTCGGCGCCGGCATGGACCTGAGCCTGTGCTGCGACCTGCGTATCGCCGCCCAATCGGCGCGCTTCAAGGCCGGCTACACCCGCATGGCGTATTCGCCGGACGCTGGCGCCAGCTGGCACTTGCCACGCCTGATCGGCAGCGAGCAAGCCAAGCGCCTGCTGTTTCTCGATGAGCTGTGGAGCGCCGAGCGCGCACTGGCCGCCGGGCTGGTGGGCGAAGTGGTCGCCGATGAGCAACTGCACGCTCACACGGGCGAGCTGGCCACGCGCCTGGCCAACGGCCCCACCTTCGCCTTCGCCCAGACCAAAACCCTGATCCGCGAAAGCGCCGGGCGCAGCCTGCCTGAACAGCTTGAGGCCGAACGGGCCGCCGGGCTGTTGTGCGGGCGCAGCGACGACGGCGCCGAAGCGCTGCGTGCCTCGATGGAAAAACGCCTGCCGGTTTTCTCCGGTCGCTAAGCCCACACAGGAAGCACACACAGGTAGCGCCATGAATTTCCAACTCAGCCAAGAACAAGACATGTTGGTGGACGCGGTACGCAGCTTTGTTGCCAAGGAATTGTTGCCCCATGAGGACGCGGTGGACCGCGCCGACGCGGTGTCGCCCGAGCTGGCCGCGCAGATTCGCGACAAGGCTGTCGCTGCCGGTTTCTACGCCTTCAACATGCCCGAAGAGGTGGGCGGTGGTGGCCTGGATTACCTGTCGCAAGCGCTGATCGAGCGTGAGTTGTCCAAGGTCTCGTGGGCGCTGCATGTGTTTGTCGCGCGCCCGTCGAAGATCCTGATGGCCTGCACCGGCGCGCAGGTCGAGGACTACCTGTTGCCGTGCGTGCAAGGCAAGAAAATCGACTGCTTTGCGCTGACCGAACCCGGCGCCGGCTCCGACGCCAACGCGATCAAGACCCGCGCTGTGCGCAGCGGCGATGACTTTGTGATCAACGGCAGCAAGCACTTCATCAGCCACGCCGGCCACGCCGATTTTGCCATCGTGTTTGCCGTGACCGACACCTACGAACACAACGGCCGACAGCGCAATGCGGTGACGTCATTTCTGGTCGATCGCGATACGCCCGGCTTGACCATCCGCCGCGGTCCCAAGTGTGTGAGTAACCGTGGTTATCACACCTATGAAATGTTCTTCGACGACTGCCGTGTGCCCGCCTCCAAAGTGCTCGGCGAAGTCGGTAAGGGTTGGGAAGTGGCCAATGCCTGGCTCACCGCCGGGCGCGTGATGGTGGCTGCCAACTGTGTCGGCCAGGCCCAGCGTGCGCTGGAGGTGTCGCTGCAATGGGCGGCGGACCGCAAGCAGTTCGGCCAGCCCATCGGCACCTACCAGGGCGTGAGTTTCAAGCTGGCCGACATGGCCACGCAGATTCGCGCCGCCGAGCTTCTGACCCTGCACACCGCCTGGAAGATGGACCAGGGCAGCATGACCGATGGCGAGGCCGGCATGGCCAAGCTGTTTGCCAGTGAAACCCTGGGCAAGGTGGCCGATGAAGCCGTGCAGATTTTCGGCGGCATGGGCTTGATGGACGAAGGGCCGGTGGAGCGCATCTGGCGTAACGCGCGGATCGAACGGATCTGGGAAGGCACGTCGGAAATCCAGCGGCACATTATTGCCCGTGAACTGTTGCGGCCGTTGTTGCGCTGATCGGCGCGGAGAACGCTTATGTCCCAGGCTATTGGCGACAACCTCAAGCGCCTGCTGGCGCCCCGGCACCTGGCTTTTGTCGGCGGGCGCAGCATGGCCCGCGCCCTCAAGCGCTGCGCCGACGGCGGTTTTACCGGGCCGATGTGGCTGGTCAACCCGCAGCATGACCGCCTCGACGGCATCCCGTGTGTGCGTCGGGTCGCCGATTTGCCTTACGGCCCGGATGCGGTGTTTATCGCGACTAACCGTGAGCTGACCTTGGCCTGCGTCGCCGAACTCGCCGCCATCGGCACTGGCGGCGCCATTTGTTACGCCTCCGGGTTTGCTGAAACGGGCGCCGATGGTGCGGCCTTGCAACAGCAGCTGGTTTCTGCGGCGGGCGACATGGCCTTGCTCGGCCCCAACTGTTACGGCCTGCTGGACTACTTGCACAGCGCCGCGCTGTGGCCGGTGGCCCACGGCGGCAAGGCGGTAGAGAAGGGCGTGGCGGTGCTCACCCAAAGCGGCAACTTCGCCTATAACCTGTCGATGAGCGACCGCTCGCTGCCCATTGCGTATATGGCGTCGGTAGGCAACCAGGCACAGTTGGGGGTTGCCGAGTTGATGGACGTGCTGCTCGATGAGCCGCGCGTGACCGCCATCGGCCTGCACCTGGAAGGCTTGAAGAATGTGCCGGGGTTTGCCCGCGCGGCGCACAAGGCGCTGGAAAAAGGCATCCCGATTATCGCGCTGAAAACCGGTGTGTCGCAGATCGGCGCCGAGCTGGCCCTGAGTCATACCAGTTCGCTGTCTGGCTCCGATGCGCTGTACGACAGCCTGTTTGCGCGCCTTGGCGTGATCCGCGTGAGTGGGCCGGTGAGTTTTGTCGAAACCCTGAAAGCCGCGGCTTGCGGCAATCTGCCGGCCGGTAATCGCCTGATCGCATTGGCCTGTTCCGGTGGCGACGCGGGGCTGATTGCCGACTACGCCGAGCGCAACCAACTGGCCTTGCCAAAACTCGACCAAGGCCAGCGCGCCGAGCTGGCGCAGGTGCTGCCCAGCTACGCCAACCTGGTCAACCCATTGGACTTCACCACCGCCATCTGGGGCGACCGCGCAGCGCTCGAATGCCTGCTCGAGACGGCCCTGCGCACTGACGCCGATGCGGCGATGCTGGTACTGGATTACCCGGCCGAATTTACCGGCGAGCGTAAGGAATGCGACCTGTTGCTGGAGTTGTTTTGCGCCGCGCTCAACCGCCATGGCAAAACCGGTTTTGTCACCTCGGCCTTTCCCGAATTACTGCCCGCCCATGCCCGCGAACGCCTGCATGCCCACGGCATTGCCGCGCTGCAAGGCGTGGAAGATGCACTCGCCGCCTGGGGGCGGATTGCCGATTATCAAAACCATCGTCGTGTGTTGCTCGAGCGCGGCGAGTCGATCCTTGCCCCGCTGTGCCCGCAGCCGCTTGCGGGCCAAGGCCTGGCGCTGGATGAATGGGTGTCCAAACAGGCCTTGCGCGCCTTTGGCTTGAGCACGCCTGCGGCGGTGCTGAGCACGCCAGGGCGCGCCATCGCCGACGCCAAACTGTTGGGCTACCCGTTGGTGCTCAAGGCCGTCAGCACCGACCTGCCGCACAAAACCGAAGCCGGGGCCGTCGCGCTGAACCTGCAGGATGGCTTTGCCCTGACCGCCGCGCTTGTGCAAATGCGCGGGCAGATTGCCGCCTATGCGCCGGGCGTGGTCTTCGACCAACTGCTGCTGGAGGCCATGGCTACCCAGCCCTTGGCCGAGTTGATCGTGGGCATCAAGCGCGAAAATAACTTTGGCCTGGCCCTGGTGATTGGCGCCGGTGGCGTCCTGGTGGAGTTGCTCAAAGACAGCCGCAGCCTGCTGCTGCCGACCACCGATGAGGCGATTCGCAACGCCGTGCTCAGCCTGCGCAGCGCGGCCTTGCTGCAAGGTTTTCGCGGGCGTGAAGTGGCGGATATGGATGCGTTGGTGGCGGCCATTCGCGCGGTGGCCGACTACGCCTGCGCCAACGCCGGGCAGTTGCTGGAGCTGGATGTGAACCCATTGTTGGTCAATGCCCACGGCACGCTGGCGGTGGATGCGTTGATTCGCCTAGGAGATGAACATGCAAGATAAGATCCTGACCGGCGGCCAGGCCCTGGTGCGGTTGCTGGCTAATTATGGCGTCGACACGGTGTTCGGCATTCCGGGTGTCCACACCCTGGAGCTGTATCGCGGCTTGCCCGGCAGTGGCATTCGCCATGTGCTGACGCGCCACGAGCAGGGCGCCGGTTTTATGGCCGACGGCTATGCGCGGGTCAGCGGCAAACCGGGCGTGTGTTTTGTGATCACCGGGCCCGGCGTGACCAATGCCGCTACAGCGATTGGCCAGGCCTACGCCGACTCGATCCCGATGCTGGTGATCTCCAGCGTCAATCACACCGCCAGCCTCGGCAAAGGCTGGGGCAGCCTGCACGAAACCCAGGACCAGCGCGCCATCACCGCGCCGATCACCGCGTTTTCGGCGGTGGCCTTGAGTGCCGAGGATTTGCCCGAATTGATCGCCCGCGCCTATGCGGTGTTCGACAGCGAGCGCCCACGGCCGGTGCATATTTCGGTGCCGTTGGATGTGCTGGCAGCGCCGATCAGGCGCGACTGGAGCCATGAAGTCGTGCGGCGTCCGGGGCGCGGCCTGCCACCCGCTGACGCGCTGGAGCAGGCCGTGGCCAAGCTCG